>NZ_LPDI01000038.1:0-359459 GCF_001528895.1 Burkholderia sp. MSMB1078WGS
TCACGACGGTGCAGGATGTCGCGCAGACGGTGCTGTTCCTGTCGGCATTCCCGAGCGCTGCGCTCACGGGCCAGTCGTTCATCGTCAGCCACGGCTGGTTCATGCAGTAACGCCGGCGCTTTCCCGGCGGCAGGCGCGTTTCCGCGCCGCCGCCATTCTTGCGATGGCGTGCCGTCGTCGACCGACGCCACGCCATCCATCACCGCCGTCCACGGCGGGATTTCTCGGAGCAACTGATGAAACCGCACGCGCGTACAGAAAAGCAGGCCGTCGATGCGGCGGACCTGCACCACGAAGCCGGTGCGCCGGCCGCTGCGCGGTCGCTGCCGTACGAAACGATCGCGCTCGTCCTGCAAGGCGGCGGCGCGCTCGGCGCGTATCAGGCCGGCGTATTCGAAGGGCTGCACGAAGCAGGCATTCCGCTCGACTGGATCGCCGGCATCTCGATCGGCGCGCTCAACACCGCGCTGATCGCCGGCAACGCGCCCGAGCATCGCGTCGAGCGCCTGCGCGAATTCTGGGAAACGATCTGCCAGCCGGCGTTCTTTCCGGCGATTCCGGCCGCGTTCGAATTCGCGCTGTTCAACAGCATCGATCAAATCCGCACGTTCTTCACCGCGTCGCAGGCCGCCAGCGCGATGATGCAGGGCCAGCAGGGCTTTTTCGTGCCGCGCTTTCCGCCGCCGCTGCCCGGCGTGTCCGACCATCCGGAAAAAATCAGCTGGTACGACACGTCGGCGCTGCGCACGACGCTGCTGAAACTGTGCGACTTCGACCGGATCAATTCGGGCGAGACGCGCGTGTCGGTCGGCGCCGTCAACGTCGGCACCGGCAACTTCGTGTACTTCGACAACTCGCGCATCCGTCTCGCGCCCGAGCATTTCATGGCGTCCGGTGCGTTGCCGCCCGCATTCCCGCCCGTCGAGATCGACGGCGAGTACTACTGGGACGGCGGTGTCGTGTCGAACACGCCGCTGATGGAAGTGCTCCGTGCCCGGCCGCGCCGCGACACGCTCGCGTTCCAGGTCGACCTATGGAGCGCCCGCGGGCCGCTGCCGCGCACGATGGCCGACGTCGCCGAGCGCACGAAGGACGTGCAGTATTCGAGCCGCACGCGTTTCGTCACCGATACGCTGCAGCGCGAACAGCGCTACCGCAACGTGCTGCGTCACGTGCTCGACCAGGTGCCGGAAGAGCAGCGCAAGAACGACCCGTGGTGCGTCGAGGCCGAAGAGATGTCGAGCGGGAAGAAGTACAACATCCAGCACCTGATCTACCAGCAGAAAGCGTACGAGCATCACTACAAGGACTATCAGTTCGGTCTGTCGACGATGCGCGACCACTGGTCTGCCGGTCTCGACGACATCCGCAAGACGCTCGCGGTGAAGGACGGCCTCGCGCTGCCCGTCAACGACGCGGGCTTCGTCACGCACGACATTCACCGCCGCCGGTAATGCCGCGTGCGACGGGCCGGCGCGCCGCATGCGCCGGCCCGGCCTCCTTTCCGATTCGACATGCCGATCTTCATTGCGCTATTCGCGCTCATCGCCCTGGGATGGGGCGCCGTTCACCTGTTCCACGTCATCGCCGCGCAGTTCGGCCAGCCGGTCGCGATCGCGGCCGCCGTGCTGGCCGCCGCGCTCCTGATCGCACTGATCGCGTGGTGGCTCAAGCGCCGTCGCGACATCGCACCGAACACGAAGGAACAAGGCTGGACGCATATCGTGCATCGCGCGTGGGGCGAGTTGCGCGTGTCCGCGACGCAAGGGCTGCTGTGGCTGTCGCATGACGGCGCGGACGGCCGCTATACGCTGTCGCAGCTCGACGGTTGCGAGGCCGCACCGATCGACGGCCGCTGGCATCTCGTCGTGCGCGTGCGCGACGCCGTGCGCGGCGAATGGAAGCTGCCGATGATGGACAAGCGCGATGCGCAGCGCTGGGCGCGCGTGCTGATGCTCGCGAAGGACAACCGGCTCTGAACGCGCGTTCGGGCCGCACGGCCCGGCCGCGCGACGGCCTGCTATCGCGCGCCGAGCGCCCGCAGCGCATCGAGCACGTGCTGCGTCGCCCGTTCGACCGGGCCGGCTCGATGGGCAATCCCCAGCTCGCGCCACAACGCCGGACGTAACGGCCGCATGACGATGCGCGCATCCGGCAACGGGGCGCCCGCCTCGTGCGGCAGCAGCGTCGCGCCGTAACCTGCGGCGACCAGGCTCTTGATCGCATCGTTGTAGTTGAGCGCGATCCGCGGCTCGGGCCGGTGTCCGCCGAGCGCGAACCATTCGGTCGTGAGCCGCGACAGGCGCGTCGTCGCATCGTTGAGAATCAGCGGCCGCGCGGCCAGATACGCCGGCGTCACCCGGGCCGGAAGCGGCCAGTCCGCGGGCAGGAAAGCCATCACCGGATCGCGGCGCCATGGGCGGATCGTCAGCCCCGCGACCGGCGCTTGCGGCAGCGCGACCAACCCGACATCGAGCGTGCCTTGTGCAATGCGCGACAGCGTGTCGTGCGACGTGAGCACCGCGATCTGCACATCGATATCCGGATGCTTCGCACGCAATCCGGCCACCGCCTGCGGCAACAGATGCGCGATCGCCCCGGTGGATGCGCCGAGGCGTACGCGCCCGGTCAACCCCTGCACCTGCCGCTGCACGTCGTCCAGCGTGGATTCGACTTCTGCCAGCAGGCGCCGCGCCCGCTCCACCAGCACTTCGCCGATCACGGAGGGGCGCACGTTGCCGCGGGTGCGCGACAGCAGCGGCGCGCCAACGCGGCTTTCGAGCTCGGCAACATGCAGGCTGACGGTCGGCGGAGCAAGATGAAGCCATTGCGCCGCCGCCACGAAGGAGCCCTGGTCCGCGATCGCGACCAGCGTACGCAGGCGGTCCAGACTGATTTCGCGCATCACACACCTCTCGTTCAGGAAAGCTGAATCGGACGGTCAGCAAATTCAACTTTTCCTATTCTAGGCTTTCGGTGGACGATACGGCTTCCCCCGACGACCGAACGCGACGAACACGACCATCATGAGCTTCCCCACTGTCTTCATCGACGGCGACCAGGGCACGACCGGGTTGCAGATTCACGCGCGTCTGCGCGACCGCAGCGACGTGCGGCTGCTCACGCTTCCCGCCGCCGAACGCAAGGCCCCCGCGCGGCGCGCCGACGCACTCAACGCGTGCGATATCGCCATCCTGTGCCTGCCCGACGCGGCCGCGCGCGAAGCGGTCGGCTTCATCCGGAATCCGGCGGTACGCGTGATCGACGCCAGTTCAGCGCATCGCACGCAGCCCGAATGGGTCTACGGCTTTCCCGAGATGGCCGACGGACAGGCGCGACACATTGCGCAGGCCAAGCGCGTGACCAATCCGGGCTGCTATCCGACGGGCGCGATCGGCCTGCTTCGCCCGCTGCTGCAAGCCGGGCTGCTGCCGCGCGACTACCCGGTGAGCATCCATGCGGTGTCCGGTTACTCGGGCGGCGGGAGGGCCGCCGTCGATGCATTCGAATCGGGCGACGCCGCCGCACGCGCGTTGCCGCTGCAGGTCTACGGCCTCGCACTCGAGCACAAGCACGTGCCCGAGATCCGGCAACACGCGGGGCTCGCACACCGCCCGTTCTTCGTGCCGGCCTACGGTGCCTATCGGCAAGGCATCGTGCTCACCATCCCGATCGAGCTGCGCCTGCTTCCGGCCGGGGTGACGGGCGAGCGGTTACATGCCTGTCTCGCGCATCACTACGCGGATGCGCGTCACGTCGACGTGATGCCGCTCGCGGACGCACGCGCGGCAACGCATCTCGATCCGCAAGCGTTGAACGGCACCAATGATCTGCGGCTCGGCGTGTTCGTCAACGCAGACGGCACCCAGGTGCTGCTGTCCGCCGTGTTCGACAATCTCGGCAAAGGGGCATCCGGCGCCGCCGTGCAGAATCTCGACTTGATGCTCGGCGCGCGACACGCGGCGTGACGCGCCCGCAGGCATCGTCGACGGTGCCTGCGCACGCCCCCGTAAAAGCTCACCTTTAGCCGGTTTCAGGCCGTATCGTCACCCGCGGCGGCATCCAGGCCGGCCAACGCCTCCACCAGAAAATCCACGCACACGCGCACCTTCGCCGACGCCGCGACGCGTTCCGGATACACGGCCCAGATGTTCGCGGGCTGGATCGCATCGGGCAGTACGCGACACAATGCGCCGCCCTCGATCAGCGGCCGGGCCTCCCAGATCGAGCGCAGCACGATGCCGCGCCCGGCCAGCGCCCATTGCACGGCCACCTCGCCATGGTTCGTCGACAGCGCGCCGCCGACCTTCACCGTAGCCGTTTCGCCGCGCACGTTCAGTCGCCATACGCCGAACGGATGATCGCGCTCCTTGATCGCGAGACAGTCGTGCGAGGCCAGATCCGCGAGCGAGCGCGGCGTCCCGCGGCGGGCGAGATAGTCGGGCGACGCGCACAGCACGCGATGGTTCGCGGCAAGGCGGCGCGCGATCAGGTGATCGGCGATTTCGTCGCCGATGCGCACGTCGAGGTCGTAGCCCTCGCCGGCAACATCGACGAGCCGGTCGAACAGATCGAGCCGCACGTTCAGTTGCGGATAACGCGCGCTGAAGTCGAGCAGCGCCGGCGCGACGACGTGCCGGCCGAAGCCGAAGCTGCTCGACATGCGCAGCGTGCCGCGCGGCACCGTGCGCGTGGTCGACACGTCCTCGACGAGATGATCGACGTCGTCGAGAATCTTTTCGGCGCGCGCGAGCACGCGTTCGCCGGCTTCGGTGACCGTCATGCGGCGTGTCGACCGATGCAGCAGGCGCGTGCCGAGCTGCGCCTCGAGCATCGCGACGCGCTTGCTGACGTACGCGGGCGACACCGCGAGCTGTTCGGCGGCCGCGCTGAAGCTCGCGAGGCGGACGACCACGCTGAACACGCGCAGGTCGTCGAGGTTCGGCGATTTATTCACGATTCGTGGAAAGTCGATTAACTTTTGCGCGATTTTAATCCATATGGAAATAAATAGAATGACGTGACGGGCCGCTGCCTTCCCGGCAGCCGGCCGAACAGCCAAGGAGATTTGCATGACCGACAGGACTTACAGGATTGCCGTGATCCCCGGCGACGGCATCGGCCGCGAAGTGATGCCCGAGGGCGTGCGCGTGCTCGACGCCGTGACCGCGCGCTTCGGCGTGCGTTTCGACTTCGTCGAGATCGACTGGGCGAGCTGCGACTACTACGCGCAGCACGGCACGATGATGCCGGACGACTGGAAAGCGCAACTGTCGGGCATGGACGCGATCCTGTTCGGCGCGGTCGGCTGGCCGGCGACGGTGCCCGATCATATTTCGCTGTGGGGCTCGCTGCTGAAATTCCGCCGCGAATTCGACCAGTACATCAACCTGCGGCCCGCGCGCCTGTTCGACGGCGTACCGTCGCCGCTCGCCGGCCGCCGCGCGGGCGACATCGATTTCATGATCGTGCGCGAGAACACCGAGGGCGAATATTCGTCGGTCGGCGGCACGATGTTCGAAGGCACCGAGCGCGAAGTCGTGATGCAGCAGTCGATCTTCACGCGGCACGGCACCGAGCGCGTGCTGAAATTCGCGTTCGAGCTCGCGCAGCGGCGCGCGAAGCGCGTCACCGTCGCGACGAAAAGCAACGGCATCGCGATCAGCATGCCGTGGTGGGATGCGCGCGCGGCCGAGATGGCCGAACGCTATCCGGAGATCGCGGTCGACAAGCAACACATCGACATCCTGTGCGCGCGGTTCGTCCTGCAGCCGGACCGCTTCGACGTCGTCGTCGCGTCGAACCTGTTCGGCGACATCCTGTCGGATCTCGGGCCGGCCTGTACGGGCACGATCGGCATCGCGCCGTCGGCGAACCTGAACCCCGACCGTACGTTCCCGTCGCTGTTCGAACCCGTGCACGGTTCGGCGCCCGACATCGCGGGGCAGTACATCGCAAATCCGATCGCGATGATCTGGTCGGCCGCGATGATGCTCGACTTCCTCGGTAACGGCACGGGCCGCGAACGCGACGCGCACGATGCGATCGTCGCCGCGATCGAGGACGTGCTGCGCACGGGGCCGCGTACGCGCGATCTCAGCGGCAACGCCGGCACGCAGGAAGTGGGCGAGGCGATCGCCGCGCGGATTGCGGGTTGAGTGAGGGTTGTGCCCGGCGTTCGCGCCGGGTTGCGCTGCGCTCAAGCAGCCGTCTGCGGTGAGCGACACGCGATGCGGTTACGCACTTGTGCGGACTCCACCGTTGCGTCGGCGGTGAAGTCGAGCGATGAGCAACGACACATCGCAACGCGCACGGCTCGTGCGGTTTTCCTTGAAAAGTCGAAAGACGATCCGATCGGTGAGTTGCACGTCGCGCTCGCACACACCGATCGTCGATGCACGATCGCTTCGGCGCGATCGGTGAGATGCATCGCGCAGGGAAGCACACCGCAGCACTTCGACGCATGCCTCGCTTTACTCATGCGATGTCGCGTCGATCTGTTCAATGCACACAGCTCGACGCGACATTTCACCTCGTCCCGAAAAATCTCACCTTCAGCGGGCGGCTCCCGAATTTCCTCACCATTGAACCCGGCCGATGCGTTCGCCGATCCGTTGAACGTGTACGAGCATCACAGCCCGAGGTCGGACAACCCCGGATGATCGTCCGGACGACGGCCGAGCGGCCAGTGATAAAGACGGTCCGCCTCGCGAATCGGCAGATCATTGATGCTCGCGTGACGATGCGCCATCAGGCCGTTTTCATCGAACTCCCAGTTCTCGTTGCCGTACGAACGGAACCAGTTGCCCGCGTCGTCATGCCACTCGTACGCAAAGCGCACCGCGATGCGGTTGCCGCCGAACGCCCATAGCTCCTTGATCAGCCGGTAGTCGAGTTCGCGCGTCCACTTTCGCTGCAGCAGCCCGACGATCTCGTCGCGGCCCGTCACGAACTCCGCGCGATTGCGCCAGCGGCTTTGCGGCGTATAGGCGAGCGACACGCGTTGCGGGTCGCGCGTGTTCCACGCGTCCTCGGCGGCGCGCACCTTCTGGCGCGCCGTTTCGAGCGTGAAAGGCGGAACGGGCGGACGAACTTCGGGGGAGGCGGACATGGGTTGCTCCTGTTCAGGGTTCGGGCTGCGAATGCACACAGCCGGTTCGGATGCGCTGCGTCGGCTACCGCGATACGGTATCGAGCAGCAGTTCAGCGGTCGCGCGCGCATCGCGCGCGGCGTTTGCATCGCCACTGACGAGCGCCACGCCGATCGCGCCGTCGATCAACACGAGCCACTGACGCGCGAGGCGTGCGAGCCCGCGGCGCTCGATGCCGGTTTCGTCGGCATGGGCGTCGAAGCGCTCGCGCACGAACGCCAGCAGGCGTGCCTTGTGCATGCGGGCCACGACGCGCACGGGATCGTCGGCGTCGGGTATCTCGCCCGATGCATTCAGGAACGCGCAGCCGTGAAAGTCGGGCTGCCCGAACCAGTCGCGCAGCACGTCGAACATGCCGAGCAGTTGCGCGCGCGACGTCTTGCCGCGCGCCAGCGTCGCGTCGACGAACCAGTGCATCCAGCGCTCGTCGCGACGTTCGAGCGCGGCGACCACCAGCGCCTCTTTCGATTCGAAATGCGAATAAAAGCTCTTTCGTGCCGCACCGGATCGCTTGACGATCGCATCGACACCGGTCGCATGGATGCCGCCTGAATAGATCAGCGCTTCGGCCGCGTCGAGCAGCCGGTCGCGAACGCCGGGTTCGCCGGCGGAATCGAGAGGTGTGTTCATGGGTTTACGGTAGAACGATTGTTCTCCGCCGTCAATACCCGGATGAAAAGTCCCTGCTGGTGGGAGGGGCGAATCGTGCCCGACGCGCCGGCGCGTCATGTCGAGCCTTCGGCCCGACACGAGCGGATCGAAGGGTGAACGGATCAGGTAGCGGCCTACGCACCGATCGAGGACGATCGATGTGGATGGCATCGTGCATTAGTGAGTCGCGACGCTGCATGCGACTCACTGTTGATGTGCCGGATCGGCACGATATCGCACACGGTGGCGTGCGAGCGCTCGCACGCCAAGTAAAGCTGGGGAGGGTGTGGAAGGGGAGAAACGGGCGCCGAATGGCGTGACGGAAAGCAGCGACGCGTGTATCGACGGGTGAAGCGAACATGCAATTGCACGTCACCGACGTGGGATCGCGTGGCGATTCGGCGCGCAGACACGGCTCCCGAATATTCTCACCTCAAGCGTTGAATCGCGCTTCCGAGGTTCGACGGTGCGCGTACGAACGAACACGGGGCAGGCGGCGAACGCGCCGCGCTGCCCCGTCTCGACACGCGACTCAGACCGTCCAGTCGAGAATCACCTTGCCGCTTTCGCCGGACAGCATCGCGGCGAAGCCTTGTTCGTAATCGTCGGCCGCGAAGCGATGCGTGATGATCGGCGACAAGTCGAGGCCGCTTTGCAGCATCGCGACCATCTTGTACCAGGTCTCGAACATTTCGCGACCGTAGATGCCCTTGATCTCGAGCCCCTTGAAGATCACCTGATTCCAGTCGATCGCCGTCTGCGCGGGCGGGATGCCGAGCAGCGCCACCTTGCCGCCGTGGTTCATCGCCTCGAGCAGGCTCGTGAACGCGCTCGGCACGCCGGACATCTCGAGACCGACGTCGAAGCCTTCGGTCATGTGCAGGTCGGCCATCACGTCGCGCAGCGACTCGCGCGCGACGTTGACCGCGCGCGTCGCGCCCATCTTGCGCGCGAGCGCCAACCGATAGTCGTTGATGTCGGTGATGACGACGTTGCGCGCGCCGACGTGCTTCGCGATCGCGACGGCCATGATGCCGATCGGGCCCGCGCCGG
The DNA here is from genome assembly GCF_001528895.1 of Burkholderia sp. MSMB1078WGS. NCBI lineage: Bacteria > Pseudomonadati > Pseudomonadota > Betaproteobacteria > Burkholderiales > Burkholderiaceae > Burkholderia > Burkholderia sp. MSMB1078WGS. The sequence continues at coordinate 8,856 of NZ_LPDI01000038.1, forward strand.
TGATCAGCACGTCTTCGCCGACGAGATTGAACGACAGCGCCGTATGCGTCGCGTTGCCGAACGGATCGAAGATCGACGCGAGATCGTCGGAGATCTCGGGCGGAATCTTGAACGCGTTGAACGCCGGAATCGCCAGGTATTCGGCGAACGCGCCTTCGCGGTTCACGCCGACGCCGACCGTGTTGCGGCACAGATGCCTGCGCCCGGCGCGACAGTTGCGGCAAAAACCGCAGGTGATGTGGCCTTCGCCGGACACGCGATCGCCGATCGCGAAACCGCGCACTTCCTGCCCCATCTCGACGATCTCGCCGACGTATTCGTGGCCGACATGCATCGGCACCGGAATCGTCTTCTGCGCCCAGTCGTCCCACTTCCAGATATGGATGTCGGTGCCGCAGATCGCCGTGCGACGGATCTTGATCAGCACGTCGTTGTGGCCGACTTCGGGGCGCTTCACGCGCGTGAGCGTGAGGCCGGGGCCGCGTTCGAGCTTTGCCAGTGCTTTCATGGTCGCGCCTCCGTCAGACGATGCCGAGCGACTTGCCGACGCGCACGAACGCGGCAACCGCCTGGTCGATCTGTTCGGGCGTATGCGCGGCGCTCATCTGCGTGCGGATGCGCGCCCGGCCGCGCGGCACGACGGGGAACGAGAAGCCGATCACGTAGACGCCCTCGCCGAGCAGCTTGTCGGCCATGTTCGTCGCGAGCTGCGCGTCGCCGAGCATCACCGGGATGATCGGATGCGCGCCGGGCACGAGCGTGAAGCCGGCTTCGGTCATCTGCTTGCGGAACCGCGCGCCGTTCTCGCGCACGCGCTCGCGCAGCTTCGCGCCCTCGTCGCTGCCGAGCAGTTCCAGCACCTTCAGCGACGCCGCGGCGATGCTCGGCGTGAGCGTGTTCGAGAACAGATATGGGCGCGAGCGCTGGCGCAGCAGCTCGATCACCTCGCGACGCGCGGCGACATAGCCGCCCGAGGCGCCGCCGAGCGCCTTGCCGAGCGTGCCGGTGATGATGTCGACACGGCCTTCGACGCCGCAGTGTTCGGGCGTGCCGCGGCCGTGCGTGCCGATGAAGCCGACCGCATGCGAATCGTCGACCATCACGAGCGCGCCGTAACGATCGGCGAGATCGCAGATGCCTTTGAGGTCGGCGATGATGCCGTCCATCGAGAACACGCCGTCGGTCGCGATCAGCTTGTGGCGCGCGCCTGCGGCATCGGCTTCCTTGAGCTTCGCCTCGAGGTCGGAAAGATCGTTGTTCTTGTAGCGCAGACGCTTCGCCTTGCACAGGCGAATGCCGTCGATGATGCTCGCGTGATTCAGCTCGTCGCTGATCACAGCGTCGTTCTCGTCGAGCAGCGTCTCGAACAGCCCGCCGTTCGCGTCGAAGCAGCTCGAATAGAGGATGCTGTCCTCGGTGCCGAGAAACGCGGCCAGCGCGCTTTCCAGTTGCTTGTGAACGGTTTGCGTGCCGCAGATGAAGCGCACCGATGCCATGCCGAAGCCGTCCTGGTCGAGGCCGGCTTTCGCCGCGTCGATCAGGCGCGGATCGTTCGCCAGACCCAGATAGTTGTTCGCGCAGAAATTGAGCACGCCGGCGCCGCCGGCGAGCCGCACGGCTGCCGCCTGGGGACTCGCGATCTCGCGCTCGGTCTTGTAAAAACCGTCCGCGCGGATCTGGTCGAGCGTCCCGCGCACCTGGGCGAGAAAGGCATCACGCATCGCAAAGCTCCTGACAGGGATTCGCATTCCGCAGCGCACGGCTCGTGGCGGCGCTGCGGCCTGCTACTGTTATAGTCGGTCGTTCGGTTGACCGCATTTATCCGATATTCCGAACTAGAATTCGAAATATCGAACAACTCTAAGCGAACGGAATTCAAATGGCAAGTTCCTCCGGATCGCGGCGCACGCGTGCCGACGCCGCCCCGCAGCCGCCGGCCGCGACCCCGCCGCGCGTGGGCGAGCAAATCCAGCGCCTGCGCAACGAACGCAAGCTGACGCTCGACGACCTGTCGCGCGCGGCCGGCGTATCGAAATCGATGCTCTCCGAGATCGAACGCGACAAGGCCAACCCGACGATCGCCGTCGCGTGGCGGCTGACGAACGCGCTCGGCATCACGCTCGACGAACTGTTCTCGCAGCCGAAGGCGCCCGAGACGATCCGCGTGGACGGCCCGCACGACATTCCGACGCTTGCGGGCCACGACGGCCGGTACCAGTTGCGCGTATGGGGCCCGATCGATCTCGCCGGCAAGTTCGAGTGGTACGAGCTGACGCTGCCGGGCGGCGGCGCACTGGTATCGAACGCGCACGAACCCGGCACGCGCGAGCACCTCACCGTGCTGCAGGGCGCGATGGAAATCGAAGCCGCCGCGGCCAGCCGGCGCCTGAAGGCGGGCGACACCGCGCGCTACCCGGCCGACGAGCCGCATGCGATCCGCAATCCCGGCAAGACCGAAGCACGGGCCTTGTTGATCGTGATACATCGCTGACGGCGCGTATAGCCGGCCAAAAGGCCAATCGCGGGCCAGTTGCGGAAAGTACTGTATGTTTGTACAGTAAACGGACATTCCGCCATGCAAGGGCCGGAGCTGGCGCACCGAGGCGCCCGCCCCGGTCGACAGGAGCCTGCAATGACAGAAGAACAAGACTTGGCCGCGCTCAGCTTCAAGGCTGCCGCGCACGACCTCGAATTGATCGTTCGCCATATCGCCGGACGCTACATCCGTCAGCGCGTGCCGCTGACGTGGCGCCTGCTGCACGCGATCGAAGCCGAAGCGCTCGCCGATCTCGGCTTCGCCAGCCGGCACGACGCTGGCATGCGTCAACTGTTCGAACGGCCGTCGGACATGACGTTTCCCGAAACGGACGATCCGATCGACTTCGGGCGCTCGAATGCGTTGCCCGCGGTCTTTTCATTCGCCGTTCTCGCTTACGAAGCCGCGGCAACGACGCACGATACCGCGCGTCCCGCGCGCGCTCACCGCCAATCCAAGGCGTGGGGCGACTGATGGCCCAGCCCCGGCCGCGGCGCACTGCGGCCGGCTCACCCGTTTGCCGCCCGATACGTTGCGGAAAGGGCTACCATATACGCAACTAACGGAATTAATGCCATGTCCCTTCCCGCCTCTCCCGACACCACCGCCCCGCCGGAAGAAAAGGATCTGTTCGACCGCGATGCGTCCGACTGGGTCGTCTCGCCCGAAACCGCGTTCGACGCGTGGCTGGCGATGCAGGACTATCGCCGCTCGTCGGCCGATGTCTATCGCGCGCAATGGGGCGCGTTTCTCGCGTGGATGCGTGCACATCAAAAGAACCTGGCGACGGTCGATACGCCGACCATCGCGAACTTCGTCGGCGAGTTGCCGATCAAGAAAACGCAGCGGATGCGCTATCTTCGGCTGATCGAGCGTGTGCTCGATCATGTCCGCCGCACCGAGTACGCATCGACCAACCCGGCCCGCTTCATTGCTCAGGATGGCGAAGCGAACTGGCGAAAGGCCCGCGACAACGAACCGACCGGTTTCCTCACGCCGGCGGAACGCGCGACGTTGCTCGCGTATCTGTTTTCGCCGATCGGCGTATCGGGTTCCGCGTACTGGAAGGAACGCCGTGATCGGGCGCTCGTCGCCGCGTTTCTCGGTGCCGGCATCAAAACCGGAGAAGCGCGCGCACTTACGATTAGTTGCATCAATACGAGCACGACGTCGCTGCGGATCGAGTCGACGCATCCGGATTACGCACGCGAAACCCATCTGGCTTCGTTCGCGATCGCCTTGCTCGAAGCCTGGCTCACCGAACGCAAACGCCAGCAGATTCCGGGGGAGCTCGTCTTCCCCGCATCGCATGCCGGGCGGCCGATGCACAAGGCGACGATGCTGCGCGCGATCGACGCGATCGTCGAATCGGCCGGGCTCACGTCGTCACGCACCGCGCGTGCAAGCCCGCAAACATTGCGCAATACCTACGCGGCCGAGCTGTTCGAACACGACGTGCCGCCCGAGCGCGTCGGCAAATGGCTGGGCTTCATGCGGCCGATCTCGTCGAATCGCCTGCATCGCGCATGGAAAAACTGGCGTGACGGGCTGGCCGACGGCAGCGGTGATGCGTCCGACCGCGACGAAACTCACTGATCGGAAACGGCTGCTCACGCGAATCGATCCGTGAGCAGCCTTGCGTGGCGCAGCCTCACCCTTTCACAACTCCCGAAAATCCTCACCGCGGGCTTCCCGGATCCTCTCACCTGTGCGGCGTTGCCGGCCTTCGGGTCAGGTATGCGCGAAACGCGCGGCGGCTTCGAAGCGGGACGGCCATGCGCCCGACGCGTGCTCGCACTCGGGGCACGTGACTTCGAAACCCTCGTCGCCATGTGACAGTTCCGGTTCGCCATCGCAATGCGGACACCGGGTCGGCGCCGGAATCTCGTGATCCAGCGAGGTGCCGATCGCGGCATACGCATCCGCATCCAGTTGTCCGGCGTCGGCCAGGCGCCGCAGCAGCTCGGCGATTTCCGGATTCATTCCGCGGTTCGCACGCAACGAGCTCATGTCGCGCGTTGCGCGGTCCAGTTCGTCGCTCTGGGCGCGCAACTGTTCTTCGAGCCGGTCGGCACGCGCCTTCGCCGAACTCAATTGCTGCAGGAAATCGAACTCCTTGCGCTGAACGTCGCGCAACCCGCTCTGGTAGGTCGACGCCATGCTGCGCAACGAGTCCAGTTCGACCAGCATCGGTTTGACACGGCGTTCGGCTTCGGCCACCGCATCCTTGATTTGCTGCGCGTAGTGCTCGGTGCGCTGCTGCAATTCGGCTTGCAGCGCATCGATGCGGTCGCGCAGCGCGGCGTTCTGTGCCTGTTCGGCATCGATCCGGCTGGCAGCCGCGGCCAGTTCCTTTTCCAGTCGGGCGACTGTGGTGAGCAATGTGGCTTCGCTTGCCGAACCGTGGGTGGTTTGCGACGCAAGCTGCACCTCGAGTTCGGTCACCCGCGCCTGCAATTGCTCGTTTCTCGCTTCACCGCGCGCGAGCGCTCCCTCGAGCGTTTCCTGGCGAACGGTTGCGTCCCGCAATCGCTGCTCGGCGTCCGCCATGTCGGCGCGAACCTGTTCCCGATCTCCATCGAGGCTGTCGCGCGCGGCTTTCAATGCCTCTTCGTAGAGTGCGCCGAGCAACGCGCCGGCCTTTTCCTCGACGGCTTTAGGAATCGCCGCGCCGTCGAGCCTGATTTTGGACGCGGAACGGATGCGTTCCCAGAAGTGATCGATGTCTTTCGGGATGTCGCTAGCGCTGCCGGTCTGGGTGAGATCGCGGACGTTCGCGGCCGACGGCCGGATACCGAGATCGAAGAACAAGCGCTTGCACGCGTGCAGCGACAATTCCTGGCGCCGTGCACCGCTGGCGCGCAGCGATTCCAGTTCTTGCCGAATGACTTGACGCATTTCGTCCAGGGTCATGGTCACACTCACAGACAATGAAATGTGGCAATCATAACGAAATACGTATTTATTGATACTTGTTTCGAGGGTCCGTTGTGAATTTACGTCGCTTTGCACAGAAATCGGGTTTGCGAGCCGATCTTGCTGACGGAGGCCAGGGATTCCGTGAAACAAAGCGAAGAAAGTCGGCCAAGCCCTTGTTCTACAAGAAATTTCCGGCGGGCCCCCAATTTGCGCATTTGTTTCACATGACGGCGAATCCGGTTGCCCGTGGGTGTTCAGGGGTTGGGGTGTCTGTGGAAAACTCGTTGGCCGATGTCTTGAGAGTATTAGAAGTAAACACCCTTGAACCCTTAGTTAAAAACGTTAACGCCACGGCACAGCCTTATGGGGCAAGGCTTTCCGGCCGACAAGGTGAAGTTTTACGGGAGCCAAGGTGATCTTCTGCGGGAGCTGACGTGATGGGGTTCAGGGAGCTGCGTGAGCCGTTGCGGGAAAGGTCGTGAGCGGATTCGGGATCACAGTAAAACACGAGTTTTCCCTCAGGTGAGGGTTTTCGGGGCCACACAGCCACGAAACCCGCGCGGCGCCTGACTGCACAGTTTTCTGCCTGTGCAGACATAGGTGAGAATTTGCAGGACCTGATTTGCGCCCCGATTCTGCCCATCTTTTGGGCAGATTTGGCGAAAGGTGAGGTTTCACGGGACTCCACGGGAATTTGCTGTGAGGATTTCCGGGAGGCGGACGCCATTTTGCACAGCAAAAGTGCGCTCCAGAGCCTGTGATGCCCCAAAGGTGAGGTTTTTCGGGAGGGAAATCCGGGTTTTCCTGCTCCGATCTCCTTAAGGTGAGCTTTTTCGGGGCATGGGCCACAGGCCGTGACTTGGCTCACAGGTGAGGTTTTTCGGGAGTCGTATTTGCTGAAAAAATGGTCAAAGGTGAGGCTTTTCGGGACCTGTGACCGGCCGAATTCGCCGAAAAGCCCGCCAGGACTGGAAGAAATCCCGTTTTTGCTGTGCCACCTTTTGGCACAGGTGAGATTTTTCGGGGGCCGACATATGGTTGTCGTATGAAGGATCTTGGTCGAAAGGTGAGGCTTTTCGGGGGAACCCTGCGCTGCACAGCCAAATGCCTTCCATGCATAAGTATCGGAACGGATTGGGATTTTTGATACCGCGCCGGTTACGGTGAGGATTTTCGGGAGCCATTTCCGTGCCCGCTGCTGTGCCGCATTTTCTCCGAAAGGTGAGCGTTTTCGGGAGCCGTTGGCAGCCAGTCCCGCGTGTGTCGGGCCTTCGTCCGCATCCGGTCGAATCAACAGACTGTGCCTGAGGTGAGCATTTTCGGGACCGGACACGATTCGGCACTGTACAATGCGCGCCCGGACTGGCCGAGCGCCCGCCGATCGGGCCGCACGTGCCGGTTTCGCCGGCGGTTTTCCGCGTGTCGAAGCCGAACCGTCTTCCGGGGAGCCGCGCCTGTACATGCATACAGGCCGATGTGCGGCGCGGGGCGAGGAACGGCTGTGCAATTGCGACCCTGCGTCGGACTCACGGCTGTGAAGTCGCAAAATTACGACAAATCGAAAGGTGAGCCGATACGGGAGCCAATTTCGCACGTGTCGTGCACAGGTGAAATTCTGTGAATCGGCGCATGCCGCGGCACGTCTGGAAGAGTCCGGAACGCCGCACTGGCGGACCGGTGAGCCTTTTCGGGAGCGGTTCGGGTGAGCGTCGTTTTGCCGGCACGCTTCACCGGCTATGGTGAGCATGTCGTTCTGGACGCACATCACCGCAGGCGCTATCCTTCCGGGAAACTTCTCCTCCGACCCGACGTATGGCCACGACGAAGCGCGCCAAGAAAACCGATGTGGATGTGGTGAGTGCCAGTTCAGCCGAATTGCGAAAGGCCGTCGAGGCGATCGCCATTCAGCCGAAGAGCGGCAAGATCACGCTCCTCACTCGCAAGCTGTTCAATGTCCTGCTGGCCGTCGCGCAGCAGGCCGACGACTCGGGCGACACGTATCGCGCGCTGCTGTCGGACATCGTCGCCAACTCCGCTTTCGATTCGAACGACACCGCGTTGGTGAAGGAACACCTGCGCCGCATGGTGTCGGTGCAGGTCGAATGGAGCACGGGAACCTCGAGCCAGAAGCCGGGCCGCAAGTGGGGGATCTCCACGCTGATCGCCGATGCGGAAATTCTCGAGGATCCGACTACCCGCCGCGTGTGGGTCGAATTCTCGTTCGCACCGAAGATCAAGAAGAAACTGCTCGACCCGGTTCAGTATGCGCGCCTGAGCCTGCAGTTCCAGAGCCAGCTGCGCAGCAGCGCCGGCCTCGCGCTGTACGAGATCTGCGTGCGCTACCTGACGAACCCGAGCCACCTGACGATGCGCGAGCCGTGGGAATGGTGGCGGCCCATCCTGTCGGGCACGCCCGACACGGAAGCCGGCGACGAAGCGAAGCGCGAGTACAAGTACTTCAAGCGCGACTACCTGCGGCCCGCGATCGCGGAAGTCAACGCGGTCACCAATATCTTCGTCGAGCTGATCGAGCATCGCGAAGGGCGTCGGGTTGCCGAGATCCAGTTCCGCGTGACCGAACGCAAGCAGCCGATGCTCGCGCTCGACGAACACCCGAACGTGTTCGACAGCACGCTGGTCGACCGGATGGTGAAACTCGGGATTCCGCTGAAGGAAGCGCAGACGCTCTATGCGGACAGCGAGGAAAACCGGATTCGCGCCGCACTGCAGATGACCGAGCAGCGGATGCGCAGCACGACGCTGCCGCCGGTACGCAGTGCGCCGGCGCTGTTCAAGGATGCGCTGAAGAAGGGGTATGCGCCGCCGGTCGAGTCGGTCGACGCGCTGCCGGCCGGCACGCCGTCCGCGAAGGTCGCGGCGGCGCAACCGGACGATCTGAAGGCGCGCCTGCTGAGCGAGTTCGCGGCGTTCCGTCGCAAGGAAGCGAAGGTGCTGTACGAGGAGCAGGGCGACGCGGAGCGCGAAGTGGCGCGCGAGTCGTTCGAATCGGAGGCATTGCCGACGATGGGCTCGCATCTGCGCGACGACTGGCGCAAGCGCGGCCTCGATTCCAAGCTGGCCGAGACGGCCTTTTTCGACTGGCTGGCGCAGAAGACCTGGGGCGAGCCGACGGATGGCGATCTGCTGTCGTTCACGCTGAACCAGTCGCGGGCCGCTTGAGGCCCGCTCAGGCCCGCTGACGGGCCGCCGCCGGTCCTAACCCTCGGGTGGGGCCGGCGTCCTCACCAAGCCCCGCCGGCCGCCTCCATCATTCCGACAACAGCATCCGCTCGAGCTGCTCGAGGATCGCGTCGCGCTTGTCTTTCGGGAGGCCGCGCAGGCGCAGTTCGATGCGGTCTTCGCCATATGACTTCAGGTCTCCGACCGACTTGCCGCCAAGCTTGATCTCGAGACGCTGCGCATAGCGCTGACGGCCCGCGGCCTTCGGCGTCTCCTGTGCCGCGACGCGGCCCTTGACGATGTCCGACACCTGACGCGTGCTGAGATCGTCCGACACGATCTTGTTGATCAGCCGCAGCGTCGCCTCGGTGCCGCGCGCATTGTGATAGCGGCCGACCTGATACGCCATGTTCGACCCGAAGCGGTCGGGGCGCGCGACCATTTCCTGCATGATCGCTTCCGGCAACTTGCCGATCGACAGCGCGACGGCCACCGTCGACTCGTCGAGGCCCAGATGCTCGGAGAGTTCTTTCTGGCTCTGGAAATGCTTTTCGTCGAGGAAGCGGCGCCACACGACGGCGTTGTCGAACACCGTCTGCGAATCGCGCTGAACGTTGAGATCGTAGCCGAGCTTGTAGCTCTGGATGCCGATCGGCACGTCGATCACGATTGCCTTGACCGACTCCTTGTTCGCTTCCTTCAGCGCCCGCACGCGACGGCCGCCGTCGCTCACGAAATACGTGCCCGGATTGTCGTAATCGGGGATCACGTGGATCGCCTGCTGCTGCCCCTGCTTCGCGAGGTTGACCGCGAGTTCGGCAATCGACGACTTCAGGTAGAAGTGCCGCGGGTTGAACGGGCTGTGCTTGATCGCCTTCAGCGGCAGCTCGATCACCTGCCCTGGCGCATAGCGATTCTCGAGGCGCCACGCGCGATATTGCTGCGATTCGTCGATCGACGGATCGATCGTGAATTCCGGAGCAGGCGGCGGTGCGATGTCTTTCTTCGCGGATTTGGTCGGCGCCGCGGCGGGCGTCTCGGACTTGACGATGCCGTCGATCGCATTGAGGCGATCAAGCGCCGTGCGCTTCTCGCTCGTCGTGATATCCGGGCGCGCTTGGAATCCTTTGGCGAATTGGGAGGGTTTCATGTGACTCCTTTATGCGCATAAAGTCAGGGCAGCATGGCGACGATTTCGTCGGCACATGCGCGAATTTCGGCCGCGGCCAGCTTGCCGCCGCGATCGTTCATCTGCAGTACGGTCTGACCGAGCGCCATTGCTTGCTTGTACGCTTCCCGAGTCGGAATCTGCGTCTTCAGCAGCGGGAAGCCGAGCTCCTCGAGTGCACGCTTGAGCTCGCGGGTCAGCATGCGCTTCTCTTCGGTCTTGTTCAGCAGGAAGACCGCGCGGAGGTCTTCGTTCATCACCTGTGCCTGCTGAATCAGTTTGACCAGCCCGACGCTCGACCAGTAATCGGCCGGCGACGACGATGTCGGGATCACGGCAATCGATGCGGCCAGCAGGACGACGCCGGAGACTTTCTCGGTGATCGACGGCGGGCAGTCCACGACGATGATGTCGTAGTCGTTGATGAACTTCTTGATCTCGCGATGGATCTGGCCGTCGGCTTCGGCAAGATTGACGACCGGAAACGGGATGCCGTTGTCGCTGTCGCCGGATGCGCTCGACCAGTGAACCAACGTGTTTTGACGGTCTGCGTCGATGACGAGGACGCGCTTCCCCTTTTCATGGAACGCGGCGCCGAGATGCATGGCAATCGTGCTTTTGCCGACGCCGCCTTTTTGTTGAGTGACTGCAATGATTTCCGCGGCCAATTTTCACTCCTGTTTGGGTCGTTGGAATTCTACAGGACGATATTTGAATTTCAATGAAATTGTCGTTCAACAACTACGCATTGGCCATTCGGTCTATCGGTTTATGCGCATAAACGAGGTGATGGCGATTGAGGCGCGGTTGAGTGTTGTGCTGGCGACGACGAGGCGGATGTCGAAGGCAGACCGCTCGATGTTGACCCTCGTGACTATTGTGTAGGAGCGCTGCTCGTCGCGAAGATGCCTCGGTGCGCTGCCCTTTCGCTGGACGAGCGGCGTTACCTGCGAGCCGGGAGTTTGTGCGCATAAAGTCGGTGGAGGGCCGAGGCGAGCAACGCCGTCGCGGGAGCGCCCGGCATTCGCAAGGGAGAGGAGTGATCTGCGAGCCCGAGCGTGATGCGTGCCCACAAGGGGTGTGGTTGAGAGGAACGACACGCATCGAGGCAACGTCCGATCGGGACGCAGCGTTTATGCGCATAAACCGGACGCAACGGGGCTCACGAAGAAGTGCCCGCACACGGAAACCTCGCTTGGGTCAGTCGCGCGACGATGCCGTGGCAGGCCGGCCTATCGATACAGCGATTGCCGGGTGCTGTATCGCTTCGACATGTGCCCCGCGACCCGATCCGGCGTCGCGCCAGTACCTCGCTCGACGATCACGGGCTTTATGCGCATAAACCAACCGCCTTGCTCGCCATCATGCATGCCCTTCCGAAAAGGCAGCGCTCACGGAGCATTGGCTGGACTAACCGCGATTCCTCGTCCGCGGAACATGCCGTCCCGACTTTATGCGCATAAACAGAACCACTCTTTGAGACGTCTTCCCGGACCTGACGCACGCCCCTCTCCCGATCACCGCGCATCGCCAAACCGACCCGTCTCAGCGACCTGTCGAAAGGAAAGCCACCCTGATCTCGGTCGAACCACCCCACCGAGCTCCCCGATACAGACTGGCTACAATACAGGGCTCCACCATCCAGGCTTGAATGATGATCACGATCTACCACAACCCCCGATGCTCGAAGTCCCGCGAGACGCTGACGTTGGTCGAGTCGCTGAATACCGCCGACGCGCCGCTGAACGTCGTCGAGTACCTGAAGACGCCGCCGACGGTGGAGGAACTGGAAACGCTGCATCGGCAGCTCGGCCGTCCGGTTCGCGACATGCTGCGCGACGGCGAGGAGCCGTACAAGACGTTGAACCTGGCCCGCGCGGATTTGACCGACGCCGAAGCCTACGCGGCGATCGTCGCTCATCCGATTTTGCTGCAACGCCCCATCGTCGTGTATCGAGGCAAGGCGGCCATCGGTCGCCCGCCCGAGTCGGTGAAGGCGCTGTTCGAATAATTCTTGGCCGGCGTATTTTTCTTATTGCATCAACGTGGCTCAGCCCAACCCGGCACACGCAACGGCAGTCCAGGCCGACGCGATCGCCGGGCAACCTGCTCGCCGCCGCCGGAACGATACGTCGACACCGGATGCCTAGCCTCCACCGGGCGATCCATCGTCGTCGTCCGGGCCTCGCCCCGCCGCCGCTTTCGCAGCCGTCCGCAGCAGCGCGATCTGTTCGCGATAGGCGCGGCATCCGCTGCAGGTCGGCAAATGCACGCGCACCTGCAGGCGCTCGTGCAGCGTCAGATGCCGGTCGAGCGCATCCGACAGCAGTCGTGTCACGTCAGTACATTTCCCCGGCAGCATCTTCGGTCGTCATTCCTTTTTCGCTCAGGCAGGTTCGCAGGCGCGTACGCGCCCGGTACAGCAGCACGCTGCAGTGATTCGTCGTCAACGTCAACTCGCTGCAGATGTCTGCGATCTCGACGTCGAGAAATTCGCGCATCATGAACACGCGTCCGATCTGCTCGGGCAGATGGTCGAGGCAGACCTGGAACAGCGTCCAGAACTGCTGTTGCTGCAACAGCGTTTCGGGCTTCGGCCATGGTCGCGGTTTCGCATGCGCGGCCCAGTGTCCGTTGTCCTTGAACAGTTCGCGATCGAGTACGGATTCGCCGTCGAGCTCCGCATCGAGCGCGCTCACGCTCACCATCCGCTGCCGTGCGCGCAGCACGTCGATCAGCTTGTTGCGCAGGATGCCGAATACCCAGGTCTTGTGGGCCGACAGCCCGGCGAAATCGCCGGCATGCGACCACGCGGCGGCCAGCGCTTCCTGCACGGCGTCTTCGGCCGCGTCGGCATCGCGGAGCTGGAGTCGTGCGAAGCGCAGCAGGTCGCGCCGCAGCTGCGCGAGATAGATGGGGTCGTCGTATGCGGACGGCATGTCTGGTTGGCAGTGTCTCGAAGCGAATCGCGCGAGCGTCGCGCAGCGGGCGCGTCGCGGTGCGAGCAGCTTACTGGGCGCGGTGCCGGCCTGCAACGCAATGTTCCGTCACGAATTCACGAAACCGGCCGCCGCGCTGCGCTATGCTTGCCGAACCTTGTCGCGCGTTGTCGCGCGCGTCGACGTTGGCGCGCGGCGGCAATCTGTAACGTCGGAACATAACGGTCGAGTTATCCACAATTTCTGTGGAAAACCTTGTGGAAAGTCGGCCGGACGGCCCCGTGGGACGGCTCGCGGGCTGGCTTGCCTATAAACAGACCTTTGTCGCCCGTTCGGAAGCAATCGATCCGATTCCTCACTCACCGGAAGGAGAATGCCATGTCCTATCGTATTGCAGTCGTCGTCGGCAGCCTGCGCAGCGCTTCGACGAACCGCGCGCTCGCGCACGCCGTGATCTCGCTCGCCCCCGCCGATTTTTCGTTCGAGTTCGTCGAGATCGGCGAACTGCCGCTGTACAGCCAGGACTACGACGCGGATTTCCCCGAAGTCGCGAAACGCTTCAAGCAATCGATCGAAGCCGCCGACGCGCTGCTGTTCGTCACGCCTGAATACAACCGGTCGATTCCGGGCGTGCTGAAGAATGCGCTCGACTGGGGCTCGCGCCCGTGGGGTTCCAACTCGTGGTCGGGCAAGCCGGGCGCGGTGCTCGGCACGTCGCCGGGTGCAGTCGGTACCGCGCTCGCGCAGCAGCACCTGCGCAACGTGCTCGCGTACCTCGACGTGAAGACGCTCGGTCAGCCCGAGATGTTCATCAAGCACGATCCGGCGCGCATCGACGACCAGGGGCAGATCGTCAGCGAGGACACCCGCAAGTTCCTGCAGGGCTTCGTCGATCGCTATGCGGGCTGGGTGCGCCTGCTGAAATCGGCCTGACGTCGTCGGGCCGATCGATGCGCCCGTTCACGCCGTCGCGTCGGCGTCGGCGCCGGCGCCGGCCGCACACGGCCGGTCACGCGCCGGTGTGTCGTGCGTCGCGCGCTTCGCGGATGCCCAGCAGGATCTCGTCGAGCAGCGCGATGTCGAACGGCTTCGACAGCACGCGGACGTTGACGGTGCGCGTACGGTCGAGCTCCTCCGCATAACCCGTGACGAGAATCACGGGCAGCTTCCCCGGCCGTTTTTCGACCGCTTCGGCGAGGTCGATACCGTTCAGGCGGCCCGGCATGTGGATGTCCGAAATCACGAGATCGAACGTGTCGTTCGCCGCGGCGCCTTCGATCAGGCGCAACGCGTCGTCGGCGGTGGGCGCATAGGTCACGCGATGACCGAGCAGCGACAGCAGCGCTTCCGTGCCGGCCGCGACTTCGCCGTTGTCCTCGACGAGCAGCACGTGCAAGCCCGCGAGTGCCCCGCTGCCCGCGTCGTGCGCGCCGGCCGCCGGCCGCGCGACGACGTCCTCGGCGCGCGCGCGCGGCAGGTACAGACGCACCGACGTACCCGCGCCGACCGCGCTGTCGATCGTCGCGAGGCCGCCCGAGCGTTCGCAGAACGCGAATACCTGCGGCAGGCCGAGCCCCGTCCCCATCCCCTGCGGCTTCGTCGTGAACAGCGGTTCGAATGCGCGGGCGAGCACGTCGGGCGCCATGCCCGAACCCGTGTCGTCGAGCGAGATCTGCACGAAATCGCCGGTCAGCGGAAAGCCGTCCTCGCGGCGCAGCGTGACGTTGCGCGCGCCGACCGTGAAGCGGCCGCCCGTCGCCATCGCATCGCGCGCGTTGACCGCGAGGTTGATCACCGCGAGCTCGAGCTCAGCGACATCGACGCGGATCGGCCAGACGCCCGGCTCGATCGCGACGACCAGCGACGACTTCGATCCGAGCGACGTCTTCAGCAGTTCGCGGCACGTGCCGAGCCATTGCCCGACGTCGATCGTCTCGTTGTGCAGCGGCTGCTTGCGTGCGACGCCGAGCAACTGGCGCGTGAGCGACTGCCCGTTCTTCAGTGCGCGTTCGATCGCGTCGAGCTCCTTGTCGAGATGCTGCACGCCTCGCCGCCGCGCGATCTGCACGTTGCTCGAGATGATCATCAGCAGATTGTTGAAGTCGTGCGCGACGCTGCCGACGAGATTGCCGAGCGCCTGCATCTTGCGCGACTGCCGGTAGGCCGATTCGATCGAGCGCCGCATCGATGCTTCGGCCTGCCAGCGATCCCATGCTTGCTCTTCGGCCTTCAGCCGCTTGAGCGATAGCCAGATCACGGACCACAGCGCGACCGACGGCGCGAACATCGAGATGAACAGCACGCTCAGGTGTTCGTACCATTCATGCCAGATCGCCGACGTGCGGTACGCGCAGCTCACGTAGACGGGATAGCTGCCGACCTGGCGATACGCGACGATCTCGCTGCTCGTGCCGTCGTGGCGCACGCGCACGACACCCGCGCGCGGATCGTTGTGCGGATTGCCGAACGTGACCGAGCGATCGGTGTGCGCAAGCGACGGCGGCGGCGGATACGATGCGATCACAGCGCCGTCGGAGCGCGCGAGCGCCATCGTCATCGGCGTGCTCGCGCCGCCGAGCAGGTCGCGGTAGAACGCGTTGAAATACGACGACTTCAGCGCGATCGACACCATGCCGGCGAACGAGCCGTCGCTATGGCGTCGCGCGACGCCCGTGTTGAACACGGGAATGTTCTCGAGCTTGAGCGGCCCCATCATCAGCCGCGAGATGTGTTCGATGACCTTGCCGTCGCGGATGCCGGCGAAGTCGTCGCGATTCACGATCGACGCATACGGCGCCGGATAGTAGAGGCTGTTGGCGAGCAGCATTCCGCTCGCGCCGAAGATCGACACGGCCGCCACCTGCGGATAGCCGCCGCCGATCGTGTTCAGCGCTTCGTGGATGTCGGATTCCTTGCTGCGCACGGTCGCGTCGTCCATGTCCTGCACGAGGTCGACGATGCGCGCATCGAGCGTTTCGCTCAGGTCGAACACCTTGAGCGCATGCTCCTCGGCGACGCGCACCGTGCGCATCGTCACGTCGCTCGCGGCGGCCTCGCGCGCCTTCAGGTCGTTGTACGCCATCACCACCACGTAGATGCACGGCAGCACGATGGCCGCGACGAGCAGCACGATCAGCGTCACGCGGCGCACCGCGAAATCGTGCTCGGGGGCGCCGGACGCGTAGCTGCCGTCGTCCTGCCAGTCGTCGGCGGGCGGGGGGGCGGAAGCTTGGGAGGCGGCAGGCCGTTCGGACGTCATCGAGGAAAGGGGGTGAAGCAGAGGTGCCTGCCATCATAAACGAGTTGCGGTGGCCCGCCGTGCGGCGCCGTACGCACGCGATCCGTCGAATCCACCCGCCGGAAACCGTCAGATTGAAAACGCGACGAATCCGGCAGCGCAAACGTACACAAGGAAAAATTTTGCGTGCTTATCTCGAAAATGGTCGCAGCTGTTTTCGGAATGGCGCGCGATCGGATCGATTCTGTTCGAAATGGTGAAAATGGCGAGTTGCATCGCCTCCGGTTTACTCCGAGAATCGCGCCTTGCTTTCCCCTATGACAGATATATGCGCCCGCCGGCGATTGCCGCGCGGTGCGTCGCGCGCACCTGCGTCGCGGCGCCCGTGCGCGGCTGCGAGGCGGTTGCCCCGCGCCCGAAACGCATGGCACTCAAGAAATGCGCCGCGCGGTCGTTAACGCGAGAGAGACCATTCCGTATACCGCATCGCCCCATGCCTTTGCCGATTGTAATTGCCGACGATTCGCTGCTCGCTCGCAAACTTCTGACAAAGGCGCTGCCGGGAGATTGGGACGTTGACGTCGCGTATGCAGCGAATGGTCGCGAGGCCTTGGCGCTCTATCGTGACGGCAAAGCTTCCGTGATGTTTCTGGACCTGACGATGCCCGACATGAGCGGATATCAGGTCCTGGAAACACTGCGCCACGAAGATCTGAACACGTTCGTGATCGTGGTATCCGCCGATATCCAGCCGCAGGCGCAAGCACGCGTGCGTGAATTGGGCGCGATCGCATTCGTTGCCAAACCCGTGACGTCGGAGGCATTGCTGCCCATTCTCAAGGAGTATGGGTTGTATGCCTGAATCGGTGTTCACGGCGGAGCAACGCGACGCGTTGCAGGAAATCGCCAACCTTGCAATGGGCCGCGCCGCCGCGCGGCTTGCGTTGCTGCTCGGGCACTTCATCGAGCTGTCGGTGCCGCGCGTGCGCGTCGTGAAAGCGGCCGACGCGGGCGCCGCGCTGCGCGAGATGACGGGCATCCACGACAACGTGACCGCGGTGCGCCAGGGCTTCCGTTCCGACATCAAGGGCGAGGCGATCGTGCTGTGCCGCACGGCGGGCGTCGCGCGGCTCATGTCGGTCGTCGACCGCACGTTCGGCGACGGCGTGTACGGCGGGATGGCGACGCCGGACGAGCTCGTGTTCGACGTCGCCAACGTGCTGATGGGCGCCTGCGTCGCGTCGATCCTCGACGAACTCGGCCGCAAGCCGGTGTTCTTTCCGCCGGGGCTGCTCGGCGCGAACGTGTCGTTCGACGACGTCTTCCAGCCGAACGAGCTGGGGTGGAGCGTCGCGCTGCTGCTCGAGGTGAACTTCGGGCTCGAGGATCACACGTTCCGCGCGCATTTCGTGATGTTGATGGCCGAGGATTCGATCCGGCTGATGGGCGACGCGCTCGACGCGTTGCTGTCCGCGCTATGACGGCCGCCGCCCCGTCGCTGAGCGACCTCGTGATCGAGCGGGTCGGCTTCGGCCTGTTCGTGCTCGACCGTTCGATGACCGTCCTGATGTGGAATCGCTTCATGCAGGACCACAGCGGCATCCCGGCCGCCGACGTGATCGGCCGCAACCTGTTCGACTGCTTTCCCGACCTGCCGCGCGCGTGGCTGTCGCGCAAGCTCGAGAGCGTGTTTCAGCTCGGCAGCTTCGCCTTCAGCTCGTGGGAGCAGCGGCCCTACCTGTTCCGCTTCGAGCACGACCGGCCGATCACGGGCGGCGTCGACTACATGCAGCAGGACTGCACGTTCATGCCGCTCACGCGCGGCCGTGACGTCGAAGCCGTGTGCGTGACGATCTCGGACGTCACGCACGTGAGCGTGATGCAAAGAGAGCGCGAGGAAGCGGTCGCGAAGCTGCGCGAACACGCGAATCGCGACGGGCTGACCGGCATCGCGAACCGGCGCTTCTTCGAGGCGCGGCTCGGCGACGAATTCTTGCGCTGGCAGCGCTACGGCGGCGACCTGTCGGTGCTGCTGTTCGACCTCGACCACTTCAAGACGATCAACGACCGCTTCGGGCATGCGGCGGGCGACGCCGTGCTGCGCGAGACGGCGCGCCGGGTCGCGTCGATCGTACGCGCGCAGGATACGTTCGGCCGTTTCGGCGGCGAGGAATTCGCGCTGCTGCTGCCGTGCACGAATCTCGACGAGGCGATGCGGGTGGCCGACAAGGTGCGCGAGGCGATCGGCAGCATGCCGGTCGATGCCGAGGGCGTCGGCGTGCCGGTCACGGCGAGCGTCGGCGCCGCGTGCGCGAAAGCCGGCGCGCTGAGCTGCGACGTGCTCGTCAACGAGGCAGACGCCGCGCTCTATCGTGCGAAGCGGCTCGGGCGCGATCGGTCGGTCGCGTACGCCTGACCGACCGCGCCCGTTCCGCTCAGCTTTTCGCGATGTCGGCGAGCACGCCGGCCAGCACGGCCGGCTGCGACACGAACGGCGAATGACTGCTGTCGAGCTGGTGCACGTGGGTCGGGTTGCCGGGCGCGAACGCGTCGGCTTCGTCGATGAAGCGCTGCTGCAGCGCGGGCAGGATCACGCGATCCTGCAGGCACTTGATGTAGTGACGGTCGATCGCGCCCCAGCGTGCGGCGGTGGTCGGGATCGCGGTTGCGAACGGCGTGGCCGGCACGTCGCAGCTCATCAGGTTCGTGACCGCGTCGAAGTCGGCCTGCGGCGCGTCGTCGTACAGCGCGCGCTGCATCGATTCGCGATACGCGGCGTCGCCGCTGTGCGGATCGATGCGCAGTGCACCGGCCACGCGCGGGCTCGCGAGCATCAGCGGGCCGAGCAACTCGCCCTTGTTTTCCGGCGCGCGCACGTAGTCGAGGCCCGGCACGCCCGACGCGGGCATGAAGGCCGCGAGATAGACGAGCTTCGCGATCTTCTCCGGCGCGCGTTCGGCGGCCGCCGTGATCGCGAGGCCGCCCATGCTGTGCCCGACCAGCACGACCTTGCCGCGGCCGAGCGCGTACGCGTCGTCGACGGCCTGCATCACCTGCGTCGCGTAGTCGTCGAGCGTCGTGTTCGCGACCGGCGACGGCTCGGCGCCGAACGCGTCCTTGTCGAGCGGCCGTGGGAAATACGACGCGGGAAAGCGGGCATGGATGCCGTGCGCGGGCAGGTCACGCGCGATCGACAGGTAGCCGCGCGCGGCGAGCGCGGCCGCCACGTGGGCGTAGCACCACGCGCCATGCCACGCGCCGTGCACGAGCACGAAAACGGGGGGATCGGACTGCGGGGTGGCGGTGTCGTTCGTCTCCATGGTGTCCGTATTTTTTCGAGAAAGGTGTCATCTTAGACGAACCCGCCGGCATCGAGACGCGATCGCGCGCCCGCGTTTCTCGACCGGCAACGAACCGTCCCGTTGTGTCGCGCAGGCGACATTTCGTCCTGATCCGATTTGAATTTGTGCCGAAGCGCGCTAATTTGTTGCTTTACCTGCGATTGCGCCCCATGAACGTCGACTATCTCTTCTACCGGAAGCCGAACAAACCCGGCCCCTATTCGCTCGACGATCTGGGCGACGTCGCGCCGCCGATCGGCCCGGGCGACCTGGTGCGCGCGGGCATCGCGCGCGTGTTCGAACAGATCGACTGGCAGGAATCGCCCGACGTGCCGGGCGCGTGGTTCGGTACGGGCGGCGCGGTTTTCCAGTTCACCGTCGAGCCCGACGGGCGCGTGACGAGCTTCATGGGCTCGCGCCTCGAGCGCCGCTCGATGCTCCAGCTCACGCGCGAAATGGGGCTCATCGCGCTCGATCTGCAGCGCGACATCGTTTACGGCTGACGCGCCGCGCGGCGTCGATTCGCCGAAGCGGGCCGCACGGGCGCCCAGACGGCGCCCGACACCCCGCCCCACATGGCGCGCGTCCGCCATCGAACTTCAAAGATTGCTATACTTTCGGCCAATTCCGGCTTCCGGCCGGTAATTTGTGCCTGTCTGCGTCGATCGTTCGCATATCTCGCACGCATTTGACGCCCTGACCATCCCAGCCGGGCATGGCTTCTTCAATCGCCCCGCGTGGGTGTCTCCGTGGAGCTCGTCTTGGCCGTTTCCCATTCCGTCGTGGACGAACAAGAAACCGACGCCGCTGCCGTCACATCGGGCAGCTCCTTCTATCTGGCGATGCGCATCCTGCCGGCCGTGCAGCGCGATGCGATGTTCCAGGTCTACGCGTTTTGCCGCGCGGTCGACGACATCGCCGACAGCGACCTGCCGCGCGCCGAGCGCAACGCGGGCCTCGATCGCTGGCGCGCGGACATCGACGCATGCTTCGCCGGCCGCCCGCCGCGCCACCTGGCCGCGCTCGATCGCGAGATCCGCGCGTTCAACCTGCAGCGCGCCGATTTCCACGCGATGATCGACGGAATGGCGATGGACGCGGAGCAAGACATCTGCGCGCCCGACGAGCCGACGCTCGACCTCTTCTGCGATCGCGTGGCGAGCGCGGCCGGCCGGCTGTCGGTGCGCATTTTCGGGATGCCGGAAGCCGAAGGGATCGCGCTGTCGCACCACCTCGGCCGCGCGCTGCAACTGACGAACATCCTGCGCGACATCGACGACGACGCGGCGATCAACCGGTGCTACCTGCCGCGCGAACTGCTCGCGCGCGAAGGCATCGCGATCACGGATCCGGCGACGATCGTGCGCGATCCGGCGCTGCCGCGGGTGTGCGCGACGCTCGTCGAGCGCGCGCTCGAGCACTTCCGTCAGGCCGACGCGGTGATGGACACCTGCCCGCGTGCGCAGGTGAAGGCGCCGCGCATCATGTCGGGTGCCTATCGCTGCATTCTCGACGCCGCGATCGCACGCGGCTTTGCCGCGCCGCGCGCGCCGCTGCGCAAGCCGAAGGCGCGCATGCTGATGATCGCCGCGCGCTACGCGCTGTTCTGAGTCGACCGACGCGATGCCCAGAACCGTCCACGTGATCGGCGCAGGACTCGCGGGCCTGTCGGCCGCGGTCGAGCTGCAACGTCGCGGGCGGCGCATCGTGCTGCACGACGCGCACGCACACGCGGGCGGCCGCTGCCGCTCGTGGTTCGACGGGACGCTGAACACGACGCTCGACAGCGGGCTGCACACGGTTTTCGCGGGACAGCCCGCGACGCAGCGCTACCTGCGCGCGATCGGCGCGGCCGATCAGCTCGCGGGGCCCGCGCTGGCTGAATTCCCGGTCATGGACATCGCGTCGCAGCAGCGCTGGACGCTGCGTTTCGGCAACGGCCGCTGGCCGTCGTGGCTGTTCGATGCCGCGTCGCGCGCGCCGGGCACGACGCCGCTCGACTACCTCGCGCTCGCCCCGCTCGCGTTCGCGCGCACGGGCCGCTCGCTCGCGCAGACGATGCGATGCGACGGCGTGCTGTGGGATCGCTGGCTGCGGCCGTTTTTCCTCGGGGTGCTGAATATCGAGCCGCGCCACGCGAGCGCCGAGCTCGCGCGCGCCGCGCTGTGCGGCACGTTTGCGGCGGGCGGGCCCGGCTGCCGTCCGCTCGTCGCGCGTCGCGGGCTCGGCAGCGCGTTCGTCGAACCGGCGCTGCGGATGCTGCAGCACGGCGGTGCACAGATTCGCCTGAATTCGCGGCTCGACGCGTTCGAATTCGGCGCGTACGGCAATGCGGTGGATGCGGTGTCGGTCGGCGGCGAGCGCATCGATCTCGCGCCGGGCGACGCGGTCGTGCTGGCCGTGCCGCCCGAAGTCGCGCAGCCGCTCGTGCCCGAACTCACCGCGCCCGACACGTTCAGCGCGGTCGTGACCGCGTATTTCGCGGTCGAGAAGCCGGCCGGCGATCCGCTGCAGACGACCGTCGTCAACGGTGTCGTCGATGCGGTGCGGACCGGCGACGGCCTGCTCGCGGCGACGATCCGCGATGCGGGCCGCTGGCTCGACATGCCGCGCGACACACTCGCGCGGCGCATCTGGGAAGACGTCGCGCGCGTGAGCGGCGCGAACCCGGAAACCATCCCCGCGTGGCAGCTCGTCGTCGAGCCGCGCGCGGGCTTTGCGGCGGTGCCGTCGCAGGAAATGAAACGTCCGGCCGTGCGTACGCGCTGGACCAATCTTGTACTCGCGGGCGACTGGATTGCCACCGGCTTGCCCGCCACGATCGAGGGCGCGATCCGCTCCGGCCAGCTGGCCGCGGACGTGCTCCAGACGCAATAAACAGAGGGACCGATGAACGATCTCACCGAAATGGCTACCTTGTCCGCCGGCGCCGTGCCGGCCGGCGTCGACGCGGCTGTCGCGCGTGCGACCGACGCGCTGCTGGCCGCGCAGCAACCGGACGGGCACTGGGTCTACGAACTCGAAGCCGATTCGACGATTCCCGCCGAATACGTGCTGCTCGTCCACTATCTTGGCGAGACGCCGAACCTCGAGCTCGAACGGAAGATCGGCAAATATCTGCGCCGCATCCAGCAGGCCGACGGCGGCTGGCCGCTGTTCACCGATGGTGCGCCGAACATCAGCGCGAGCGTGAAGGCGTATTTCGCGCTGAAGGTGATCGGCGACGACGAGAACGCCGAGCACATGCAGCGCGCGCGCAAGGCGATCCATGCGATGGGCGGCGCCGAGATGTCGAACGTGTTCACGCGCATCCAGCTCGCGCTGTACGGGGCGATTCCGTGGCGCGCGGTGCCGATGATGCCGGTCGAGATCATGCTGCTGCCGCAGTGGTTCCCGTTTCACCTGTCGAAAGTGTCGTACTGGGCGCGCACCGTGATCGTGCCGCTGCTGGTGCTGAACGCGAAGCGTCCGCTCGCGAAGAACCCGCGCGGCGTGCGCATCGACGAGCTGTTCATCGATCCGCCCGTCAACGCCGGGCTGCTGCCGCGCCAGGGGCACCAGAGCGCCGGCTGGTTCGCGTTCTTCCGCGTGGTCGACCATGCGCTGCGCGCGGTCGACGGCCTGTTCCCGAGCTATACGCGCGAACGCGCGATCCGTCAGGCCGTGTCGTTCGTCGACGAGCGCCTGAACGGCGAGGATGGCCTCGGCGCGATCTATCCGGCGATGGCCAACGCGGTGATGATGTACGACGTGCTCGGCTATGCGGAAGACCATCCGAACCGCGCGCTCGCGCGCAAGTCGGTCGAGAAGCTGCTCGTCGTGCATGACGACGAAGCGTATTGCCAGCCGTGCCTGTCGCCGGTATGGGACACGTCGCTCGCCGCGCATGCGCTGCTCGAAACCGGCGATGCGCGTGCGCAGGAAGCCGTGCTGCGCGGCCTCGAATGGCTGCGCCCGCTGCAGATCCTCGACGTGCGCGGCGACTGGATCTCGCGCCGCCCGAACGTTCGGCCCGGCGGCTGGGCGTTCCAGTACGCGAACGCGTACTACCCGGACGTCGACGATACGGCCGTGGTGGTGATGGCGATGGATCGCGCGCAGAAGCTCACGCAGTCGGACACGTATCGCGAATCGATGGCGCGTGCGCGCGAATGGGTCGTCGGCATGCAGAGCAGCGACGGCGGCTGGGGGGCGTTCGAACCGGAAAACACGCAGTACTACCTGAACAACATCCCGTTTTCCGATCACGGCGCGCTGCTCGATCCGCCGACGGCCGACGTATCGGGCCGCTGCCTGTCGATGCTGTCGCAGCTCGGCGAGACGCCGCTGAACAGCGAGCCGGCCCGCCGCGCGCTCGATTACATGCTGAAGGAACAGGAGCCGGACGGCAGCTGGTACGGCCGCTGGGGGATGAACTACGTGTACGGCACGTGGACCGCGCTGTGCTCGCTGAACGCGGCCGGCCTGACGCCGGACGATCCGCGCATGAAGCGCGCTGCGCAGTGGCTGCTGTTGATCCAGAACAAGGACGGCGGCTGGGGCGAGGACGGCGACAGCTACAAGCTGAACTACCGCGGATTCGAACAGGCACCGAGCACGGCGTCGCAGACGGCGTGGGCGCTGCTCGGCCTGATGGCGGCCGGCGAAGTGAACAATCCGGCCGTCGCGCGCGGAATCGACTACCTGGTCGCCCGGCAGAACGAAGAAGGCTTGTGGGACGAGACGCGCTTCACCGCGACCGGCTTCCCGCGCGTGTTCTACCTGCGCTACCACGGCTATCGCAAGTTCTTCCCGCTGTGGGCGCTCGCGCGCTACCGCAACCTGAAGCGCGCGAACGAGACGCGCGTCACGGTCGGGATGTAACGCGTGGGCATGTCACGGCACAACGGCGCATTGCCTGTCATCGCGGTGACGGGGATGGCGTTCGAGGCGCGCATCGCGCGCGGCCACGGCGTCGAGGCCGTGTTCGCCGCGCGGGCCGACCGGCTCGAGCGCGCATTGACCGATGCGACCGCGCACGGTTGCGCGGGCATCGTCAGCTTCGGCACGGCGGGCGGCCTCGCGCCGGATCTGGCGCCGGGCGCGCTCGTGATCGCGAACGCGATCGACGGGCCGTTCGGCCGCGTGGAGACCGATGCGGGCTGGAGCACGCGGCTCGTCGCCGCGCTGCACGACACGCCGTTGTGGGCGCGGGTCGCGCGCGGCACGGTCGCGGCCGTCGGGGCGCCGGTCGTCGGCGAACAGGACAAGGCGTCGCTGCATCGCGCGAAAGGCGCGCTGGCCGTCGACATGGAGTCGCACATCGCCGCCGCGTTCGCGGCCGCGCGCGGCGTGCCGTTCGCGGTGTGTCGCGCGATCGTCGATCCGGCGTGGCGCACGCTGCCGCGTGCGGCAACGGCTGGCCTGCGCGACGACGGCAGCACGGCGATCCTGCCGATCCTGCGCGAATTGCTGAAGCAGCCGTCGCAGCTCGGTCCGCTGCTGCAGGTCGCCAGCGACGCGCGCGCGGCGCGCACGACCCTGATCCAGGCGCGGCACGCGTTCGAGCGGGCGGGCGCGATGCGGATCGTCTGAGCGGCACGCACCGCCGCCCTCTTCCCCCGCTTTCCGGTCCGCCGTTTCGCGCGGACAAAAAAAGAGCGCTGCACACATGCAGCGCTCTTTGCTTTTGCGCGGCCGCCGTTGCGGCGTTACTGCGCGGCCGGGCTGCTCGCGGGCAGCGTCGGCATCGCCGGCGCGATCGGCGCGCCGTTGGCGGCCGGCGTTGTCGTCGCGCCGGCCGAAGCGGCCGCCGGTGCTGCCGCCGACGCAGCGACCGGCGCGGCAGCCGGTGCGCTTGCGGGCATCGCATTGTCCGCGCCCGGATCGTCGTATTGCGGCAATCCCGGCGCGGCCGGTGCGTTGTTCGGCGCGGCGCCCGATGCGCCGCCCGCATCGCCCGGATCCTCGTAGTTCGGCAGCCCCGGCACGCCCGGCGCGGCCGCCGGCACGGCACCCGATTCGCCCGGTTCGTTGTAGCTCGGCGGCGCGGCCGACGCCGACTGACCCCGGTACGTCAACGACTTGCGCTGCTGCAGGTACGCGTCGCGCACGAACGAATACGGGTCGAGCGCGGCCTGCTTCAGCAGGTCGGTCGCGCCGAGCAGGTCCGAGCGCGCGCTGATGAACTGCGCGATGTACATCGGATTGCGCGCGGCCGGCTCGATGTAGTTCAGCAGGTTGAAGCGCACGTCCACCGCGCGGCCGACGCCGTCGCGGATCGTGCTCGGCCCGAACACGGGCAGCACGAGGTACGGGCCGGACGGCATGCCCCAGCGCGCCATCGTCAGTCCGAAATCCTGATGATGCTTCGGCAGCCCGGCCGGCGTCGCGATGTCGATCAGGCCGGCGACGCCGAACAGCGAGTTCATCGCCACGCGCATCAGATCCTGCGTCGCATCGGTGATGCGCAACTGCAGCAGGTTGTTCGCCATGTTGCCGAGATCGCCGAGGTTCGAGAAGAAGTTGCTGATCGCGGTGCGCACCGGCGTCGGCGTGATCTTCTGGTAACCCTTCGCGATCGGCACCGCGATGTTCGAATCGACCGTGTCGTTGAACTTGTACATCGCCCGGTTCATCGGCTCGAGCGGGTCGTTGGGATTGCGGTTCGGTCCCGTCGCGCAGCCGGTCAGCATCGCGCTGGCGGCGACGGTCGCCGCAATGATTCGCACCTTATTCATTGATTCCTTGCGATTGGTTCTTGGCGCGTTTGACGCGCGGTTTGCCCATCAGGACGGGCTGGAACACCACGGCGCCGATCAGCGTACAGGTCAGGGCCAGCGCGAGCAGCTTGCCCATGCTCGACGTGCCCGGATGGTGCGACAGCCACAGGCTGCCGAATGCGGTCGCCGTCGTCGCGGCGCTGAACAGCACGGCGTGCGTGAGGCTCGAATGCAGCAGCCCCGTCTGCCCCGCGCGCCACGCCATCACGAAATACACCTTGAACGCGACGCCGACGCCGAGCATCAGCGGCAGCGCGATGATGTTCGCGAAGTTCAGCGACATGCCGAGCACGACGCACATCTCGAGCGTCACGATGCCCGACACGAGCAGCGGCACCAGCGTGCGCAGCACGTCGCCGAAGCGGCGCAGCGTGACCCACAGCAGGATCGTGATCGAGATGATCGACCACAGCGCCGCGTGCAGGAACGCGTTGATGATCGTGTCGGCCGAATGCAGGATCGAGATCGGCCCGCCGGTCGCGCCGGGTTCCGCGGCCTTCACGGCCTTGGCGAAACGGCGCAGCATCGTGTCGTCGTTCGGGTCGACGCCCTTCGGCACCTTCGGCGAGATCTGCACGAGCGCGTGGCCGTCCGGCGCGACCCAGTCGCGCACGACCTGCGGCGGCAGAGATTCGCGCGTGATGTCCTGCGGCTGCAGCAGCGACGCGAGCTGGTTGAGCGCGATGCGCAGCGTATCGGAGAACGCACGTTCGGCACGGTCGCGCGTCGCGCTGTCGGCGGCGGCGAGCTTCGCGAGCGACGCGGACAGGTGCTGCGCGGCCGCGGCGCCCGGGCCCGGGTGATCTTCGGCCGCGTAGCTCAGCAGGTCGGACACGCGCTTGAGCGCCGCCACGCGTTGCGCGTCGGTCGCGGGCGGCGCGGCCGGCTGCGTCAGCGCGGGCAGTAGCTCGCTCGCGGCCGCGGCGATCGCCGCGCGCTTGGCCGGCTGGTCGGCGGGGATGAAGGTCGACAGCGTGGTCGTGCGGCCGACTTCGGGCAGCGCGTCGAGGCGCTTCGCAGCTGCATCGGCTTGCGCGAGCGACGGCGCGAGCAGCGTGACGTCGTTGACGGCGGCTTGCGGCGAATCCTTCAGCGCGAGCAGCGTCGCCATCGATTCGCTGTTCGGATCCTTCAGGTGCAGCGGGTTGAAGTCGAAATGCAGGAACGCGAGTAGCGGCAGCGCGCCGATCACGACCGCGAGCGTGCCGATCAGGATCGGCTTGCGATGGCGATCGAGGTAATCGTCGACCGGCGCGAGCCACGGAAAGCCCGGCGTCTTCGATTCGCCCGGCGGCGCGAACAGACGCAGCAACGCCGGCAGCAGCGTGAGCGTGGTCAGCAGTGCGACGAACATCCCGACGCCCGCGATCAGGCCGAGCTCGGATACGCCGCGATAGGCGGTGGGAATGAACGAGAAGAAGCTCGCCGCGACGGCCGCGGTGGCCAGCGCGAGCGGCATGCCCATCGAGTGGGCGGCGCCGATCAGCGCGTGATCGATGCGCGCGTCGCGGAAGCGTTCCTCGCGGTACTTCACGCCGTACTGAATCGAGAAGTCGACGCCGAGGCCGACGAACAGCACCATGAACGCGACCGAGATCATGTTCAGCGAGCCGACCATCGCGAGGCCGAGCGCGGCCGTCACGACGAGGCCGACGAACAGCGTGACGAGCACCGAGCCGATCATCCGCTTCGAGCGCAGCGCCAGCCACAGGATGACGAGCACGGCGAGCAGCGTGAGCGCGCCGTTGAGCGCGGCGCCGTCTTCGACCGATGCGAATTCGTCGTCGGCGAGCGGCTGTTCGCCGGTCAGGCGCACGGCCGCGCCATAGCGTTTTTCGAGGTCGAGCGAGCGGGCCGCGTCGCGGATCACCTGGCTCGTTGCCGCGCCGGCCTTCAGCGCGCCGTAGTTGACCACCGGCTGCACGGTGACGAACGCGCGCGCGGGCTGCCGCGCGGCATCGTTGTCGACCAGCGCGCGCCACGAGAACGCGGCCGGCTTGCCGGCCAGCACGTCGTCGACCGTCGCCGCGCTGCGCGCGAGCAGCTTCGCCATCGCGGGCAGCTTCACCTGGCCGGTCAGGAGCGGCTGGCCGAGCGTGGTGGACAGCGTGGTGGCGAGCCCGGCGAGGCTCGGGTTCTTCGCGAGTTCGTTGACGAGCGGGCGCGCGCTCGCGAGTTGCGCGGTCGTATCGGAGACCTCCTGCGGCGACAGGAACAGCAGCCCGTTGTGCTCGAAGAACGGCCCGCCGCCCGGTTCGGCGACGGGGCCGATGCGGCCGGCGGCGGCGTCCTTCTGCAGTGCTTCGGTCAGCGCATGCGCGGCGGCCGTCGCGAATTCGGGCGCGGGCGCCTCGACGACCGCGAGGATCGTGCCGTTGCGTTGCGGGAACGCTTTATCGACGGCCTTGCCGAGCGCGGCCCATTGCGGTTCCGCATCGACGAGCTTGCTGATGTCGGTGTTGATCTTGAAATGCTGCGCGACGTAGACGCCGCTGAAGGCGGCGATGACGAGCGACAGGACGACGACCCAGACGGGGCGGCGCACCGACCACGCAACGAGTCGGACGATGAGAGATGTCACCATGTGGCGGTGGGGAGCGGCTGGCTAGGGCAAAGTAGCCAAGTATACCGGCGCGGCGTGGCGACGGTCGTGACGTCGTGGAGATTCGGGGCGGGAAGGATATTTGCTCCAGACGTGGCAAACGGATCGCGCGACCGGCTCATTTGTATGGGGATATTTACATAATCGGCGCGGCGGTGCGTCGACACTCGCTCGCCCGCCTGTGACAAACGGCGCTGAAAGGTAACAGTCGGTCACCGGGCGGCACCGCGGCGTCAGGCCCGGTATACTTTGCTCCACCGGCCGATGCAAAGCGCCGGCCGTTTTTTCCCATCGAGTGCGAAATTCGTATGAAACGTCATTTGTTTGCTTTCGTCGCGGCGGCCGCCGTGTCGGTTTCCGCTTTCGCGCAGAGCGCGCCGGTCGATGTCGTCCGCACCGCGGTCGAGGGCACCGTCAATGCGATGAAGGCCGATCCGGCCGCGCGCGGCGGTGACATGGCGAAAATCACCCAAGTCGTCGAGCAGCGTTTCCTGCCCGTGACGAACTTCGAGCGCACGACCCGCATTGCGGTCGGCGACGCGTGGAAGCAGGCCACGCCGCAACAGCAGCAGGAGCTGTACAAGCAGTTCCGGTTGCTGATGACGCGCACCTACGCCGCGTCGCTCGCGCAGCTCGGCAACCAGGACGCGAAGTTCTCGTTCAAGGCCGGCGGCGCGTCGGGCGCCGACGCGCTCGTGCAGTCGACGGTCACGACGCCGGGCGACAGCCAGTCGGTCGGCTATCGTCTGGGCAAGGTCGGCAACGACTGGAAGATCTACGACATCGACATGTCGGGTGCGTGGCTGATCCAGGTCTACCAGGGCCAGTTCAAGAGCCAGATCGCGACGGGCGGGATCGACGGGCTGATCGCGTATCTGCAGAAGCACAATTCGCGGACGAACTGACGGCCGCTGCAACGCCGCGGTTCGGAGGCACGAAGGGCGCCCAGAGGGCGCCTTTTTTCATCGCGGCGCGTCGACTGCGCGTCATGCGCCGACGCCGGGCATCCGCACGCAATCGTCGACCACCGCATCGACGAACGCGGCGCGATCCGTTTCCGGCGCCGCGATGATGTGATCGGTCGCGCCTTTCGCGGCGGATCGGCCCGACAGGCGCGCTTACCGCCGCCGATGCTCGACCGCGAACTTGATCAGCTCGGCCTGCCCTTCGATCTCCAGCTTGCGTTTCAGGTTGAGCCGGTGCGTCTCGACCGTGCGCACCGACAGCCCCGTCTGTTGCGCGATCTGCTTGCTCGACAGCCCTTCGGCCAGCGCGTCGAGGATGTCGCGTTCGCGCGGCGTCAATCGATCCAGCGGCGACGCGGTCGCGCTGGCCTGGATCATCCGCGCGGCCAGCCCTTCGCTGAAGAACGTCTGCCCGGCCAGCACCGCGCCGATCGCACGGACGATCTCGCTCGCGGGCGAATCCTTCAGCAGATAGCCGCTCGCGCCGGCGCGCACCGCCTGCGTCACGTACTCGATGTTGTCGTGCATCGACAGCATCAGCACGCGAATGCCCGGAAAACGCTCGTGGAACACGCCGGCGAGCGTGATGCCGTTCATGCCGTTCATGCCGACGTCCATCAGCGCGAGATCGGGTTCGAGCGACGCGGCCAGCGCGAGCGCCTCGTCCGCGTTGCCGGCCTCGCCGACCACCGACAGGTCGGCCGCTTCGAGCCGCATCCGCAAGCCGTCGCGCACGAGCGGGTGATCGTCGACGAGCAGCAGTCGGGCGGCGGGACGGGCGGTATCGGGGGCGCTCATGGGCAAAGGTCTCCGGTTGGGGGGCGCGTGCTCAGGCGGCGGCGCGCTGCAGCGGCACACGTGCGGCCACGACGGTATGGCCGACCTGCGACGTGATTGACAGCGTGCCGCCGAGCGCGTCGAGGCGCTCGCGCATGTTGCGCAGGCCGATACCGCGGCGCGCGTCGGCCTGCGAGCGTTCGGCGTCGAAGCCGCAGCCGTTGTCGGCGATCGTCAGCGTGACGGTTTGCGCGCCGACGTCGAGCGTGACGGCCGCGCGCGACGCCCGCGCATGATGCACGATGTTGCTCAGCGCTTCCTGCGCGATCCGGAACAGCGCGGTGTTGACGGCTTCGGGCAGCGGCCGCGTGCCGCTGTGCGCGACCTGCGTATAGCCGATATCGATGCCGCTTTCGGCGCCCAGCTCGCGCACGAGTTGCTCGAGCGCGGCCGCGAGGCCGAGATCGTCGAGCATCGACGGCCGCAGCGCATGCGAGATGCGCCGGACTTCGCGCAGCGTGTCGCCGAGCCGCCCGACGCCCGACGCGAGCGCCTGCTCGGCTTCGGGCATGCGCGACGTGCCGCGCTCGAAGCGCGCGAGCGCGGATTCGAGCATCAGCTTCGCGGACACCATCATCTGGCTGATCCCGTCGTGCAGTTCGCGCGACAGCCGCGCCCGCTCCTGCTCCTGCGATTCGACGACGCGCTGCGCGAGCAGCTTGAGTTTCGCATCGGCGCTGCGCGACTCGCTGACGTTCAGCACCAGCGCGCACACGGCGATCGCCGCCGCGCCGGTGAGTGCGATTGCGGTGAGCCAGCTCATCGTGCGCTCGATGTTCGCGGACGCGCGCGCGTCGATGCGCTGCAGTGCGGTGTCGACGTCGTCGAGATAGATGCCGGTGCCGACCATCCAGCCCCAGCGCTCGAGCGCGACGACGTAGCCGAGCTTCGGCGCGACGCGGCCCGTCGACGGCCGCTGCCATGCGTAGCGCACGTAGCCGCCGCCCTGCGAGGCCGCGCCGATCAGCTTCTGGATGGTCAGCGCGCCTTGCGGATCGCGCATCGACCAGAAGTTGTGGCCGACACGCTCGGGCTCGCGCGGATGCATCAGCGAATTGCCGTGCAGGTCGTAGACGAAGAAATAGCCGTCGCGGCCGAAATCCATCTTCTGCAGCATCGCGAGCGCCTGCGTGCGCAGCAGCGCGTCGTCGCGCGCGTTGCGGCCGCTCGCGTCGTAGAGCGGCATGATCGCGCTGGTCGCGAGCTCGACGTAGTGTTTCAGTTCGACTTCCTTGCTCGACAGGTACGCGGCCTGGATCGTCGCATGCTGGGTGCGCGCGAGCGACGTCGCCTGCTGGCGCACGCCGAAGCCGATGCCGGCGATCGCGAGCAGGAACGGCACGATGGCCAGAAGGAAGATCTTTGCCTTGAGTCTCATGGTGGTGCGAAGCGGCGCGGCCGGCCAAGCGCGGCCGGCTAGGCGCGGTCGGCCAAGCGCGGTCGGCCAAGCGCGGTCGGCCAAGCGCGGCCAGCCAGGCGCCGCGGGCCGGGTGCATCGGCCGCGCGGCGGCGTATCGAGCCGGTATTGTCGACGATTTTGCATGCGGACGGCGGCCGCCCCCGCTGCCTGGACGCTCAGGCCCGCCGCGATTCGAGATCGTCGGCCAGCGTGGCCGCCTGCACGACGACGCGATTGCGCCCGCCTTCCTTCGCCCGATACAGCGCATCGTCGGCACGCTTGAGCGCGGCCTGGATGTTGTCGTCGCGTTCGGGATAGCTGGTCGTCACGCCGATGCTCACCGTCAGCCGGCCGACCGTGCCGGCGTCGTGCCGGATGCCGAGATCGATGATGCCCGTGCGGATCGTTTCGGCGATCGTTACCGCGCCGGCCGTGTCGATGTCCGGCAGCACCACGACGAATTCCTCGCCGCCGTAGCGCGCCGCATAGTCGGCCGGGCGGCGCAGGCAGCCGGCGACGCAGTGGCCGACCGCGGCGAGCGCGTCGTCGCCGGCCTGGTGGCCCTGCGTGTCGTTGTAGCGCTTGAAGTCGTCGACGTCGATGAACAGCAGCGACAGCGCATGTTGCGAGCGCGCGGCGCGGCGCCATTCGCGCGCGAGCGTGACGTCGAGCATCCGGCGGTTGTCGAGGCCCGTCAGGCCGTCGGTGCGCGCGAGCGCCTGCAGCTCGGTTTCCGCGCGATGACGCTTGCGCAATTGCACGTCGAGCAGCAGCGACAGGCCGACGAAGCCGATCGCGAGCGCGGCCATCGCGGAGCCGATCGGGATCGCACGGTCGTACCATGCGGCGTAGGTGTCCGCTTCCGAGCGCGCGACCATGACGATGAGAGGCAGGTGTTCGAGGTGCCGGAAAACGTACAGGCGCCGCACGCCGTCGATCGACGCGGTATCGGCGAAGCTGCCTTCGCTGGCGGTCATGAAGTGCCGGAACGTGCTCGCGCGGCTGATGTCGCGGCCGACGATTTTGGGGTCGTACGGCTCGCGCGCGACCATCTTGCCGTCCGTGTTGATCAGCGCGACCGAGCCGCGATCGCCGAGCGACAGGCGCGAGAACAGGTTCTGGAAATATTCGAGCCGGATCGACATCACCGCGACGCCGCCGAACGAGCCGTCGGGCCGCGTAATGCGTCGGCTGAGCGCGATGCTCGGCGAGCCGCCGCGCAGCCGCGAATGATACGGATCGCTGACATACAGGCCGACGTCGGGCCGGTCGCGGTGCACGGTGAAGTACGGCTCGTTGCCGAAGTTGGCCTTGCGCGGCACGTCGCTCTTGCCGTCGACCGCGATGTCGCCTTTCGCGTCGAGCACGTAGATGCCGCCGAGGTACTTGGCCGTCGTCGCGCGGTCGAACAGCACCTGGCGGCGCATCGGCATCGGCAATGCGACGACCGCGGGGTCGTTCATGCCTTCGACGACGGCCTGCAGCGAAAGCGAATAGATCTCGATGTTGCGTTCGATGTCCCACGACGCCATCAGCGCGAGGTTCTGTTGCATGCTGCGCGAGCGGTCGCGCGCGTCGATCCGGCCTTCGTACAGCACGATTCCGCACAGGAGCAGCAGGATCAGCGCGATCAGCAGCCCCGTATAGAAAATCAGGTGCGGCAGCAGGAACCGGCGCAGATGAGCGGCGACACGACTCGTCAGGCCGGATTCGCTGGGCATTGCGTAGTCGGTTTCTGCCATGGTCCGTGGATCGGGGGCATCGTCGCCGCGCGGCGGGCCGATGCGATTGTTCGTATGACTACCGGTGGCGATCCGGTGCGCAGCCCTTCCCGTGGATGCGTTGCGTTCAGCGGAGAAAACGGGTACCGATTATCGGCAATCGCGGCCGGATAAACCGATGAATCCTGTATTCACAGGTAACGTCTGCTGCAATTCGACGATCCGATGAATCGCGCGATGCGAATGCCACGGAGTATAACGCGCGTGTTTGCGTGCGCGGAAAATGTCGCAACCTGTTGATCAGGGTCAAATTACGGCGTAATCCGGCGCTTGCCGATATCGGGCGGAGCGTTGCGGCGCAAGGCTTTGCGGGGCGGCGGGACAGGTCGCGCGGCAAACGGTTGCGGATACCGGCGGATTAACGGCCGGCGGCATCGTCCGAGAAAGCGCGCGACAGGCGCCCATTATCGGTTTCAACGGTCGGGTGAACGCGAATATGAAAACGGGCAGCCGCGAGGCTGCCCGTTTCGCAAGACCGGCGTGCAGCCGGCGCCCGGCATGCGGGAGCGCCCGCATGCGCAGAATCATGCGCCGTGCTGTTGCGCCTTGAACGCGAGCCGGAACCGGTGCAGCAGCGGCTCGGTATAGCCGCTCGGCTGCGACGTGCCTTGCAGCGCGAGCGCGCACGCGGCCTGGAACGCGGTCGACTGGTCGTAGCCGGGCGCCATCGGGCGATAGTTCGGGTCGCCGGCGTTCTGCTGGTCGACGACGCGGGCCATCCGCTTGAACACGTCGAGCACGAACGCCTCGGTGATCACGCCGTGGCGCAGCCAGTTCGCGATGTGCTGGCTCGAAATGCGCAGCGTCGCGCGATCTTCCATCAGGCCGACGTCGTGGATATCCGGCACCTTCGAGCAGCCGACGCCCTGTTCGACCCAGCGCACGACGTAGCCGAGGATGCCCTGCGCGTTGTTCTCGACCTCGCTCAGGATCTCGGCCTCGCTCCACGCGGCGCGCTCGACGACCGGCACCGTCAGCAGCCCTTCGAGCAGCGCGTCGCGCTCGCTCGCGTACGGCGTCTTCTCGAGTTCCTGCTGGACGGCCTGCACGTCGACGAGGTGGTAGTGCAGCGCGTGCAGCGTCGCGGCGGTTGGCGACGGCACCCACGCGGTGTTCGCGCCGGCGCGCGGATGCGCGATCTTCTGCTCGAGCATCGCGTGCATCAGGTCCGGCATCGCCCACATGCCCTTGCCGATCTGCGCGCGGCCGCGCAGGCCGGCCGACAGGCCCGCGAGCACGTTGTTGCGCTCGTACGACTGGATCCACGCCGACGATTTCATGTCGCCCTTGCGGATCATCGGGCCCGCTTCCATCGCGGTGTGCATCTCGTCGCCGGTGCGGTCGAGGAAGCCGGTGTTGATGAACGCGACGCGCGCGGCGGCCGCGGCGATACATGCGGCGAGGTTCACGCTGGTGCGGCGCTCCTCGTCCATGATGCCCATCTTCAGCGTGTTGCGCGGCAGGCCGTACAGATCCTCGATGCGCGCGAACAGCGTGTCGGCGAACGCGACTTCGGCCGGGCCGTGCATTTTCGGCTTCACGATGTAGATCGAGCCCGTGCGCGAATTGCGCTTGGCCTTCAGGTCGTGCAGCGCGCACAGCGTCGTGACGACGCCGTCGAGAATCCCTTCCGGAATCTCGTTGCCGTCGCGGTCGAGCACCGCGCCGTTGGTCATCAGGTGGCCGACGTTGCGCACGAACAGCAGCGAGCGGCCGTGCAGCGACAGCGTGCCGCCGGCCGGCGTCGTGTACTCGCGATCGGCGTTCAGGCGGCGCGTGAAGATCTTGCCGCCCTTCGCGACTTCCTCGGCGAGCGTGCCCTGCATCAGGCCGAGCCAGTTGCGGTAGAGCTGGACCTTGTCGTCGGCGTCGACCGCCGCGACCGAATCCTCGCAGTCGATGATCGTGCTGACCGCGGCTTCGAGCACGACGTCCTTCACGTTCGCGAGATCGGCGCGACCGATCGGCGTCGACGCATCGATCTGGATCTCGAGGTGCAGGCCGTTGTGCTTCAGCAGGATCGCGGACGGCGCGTCGGCCGCACCCTGGTAGCCGACGAACTGCGCGGGCTGCGCGAGATGCACGACGCCCTTGCCGGTTTCGACCGCAAGCTGGCCGTCCTGCACGCGGTAGCGCAGTGCGTCGCGGTGCGAGCCGCTCGCGAGCGGCGCGGCGTTGTCGAGCACGCCGCGCGCGTAGTCGATCACGCGCTGGCCGCGCGTCGGGTTGTAGGCCGACGTGCGTTCGGCGCCGCCGTCTTCCGGCAACGCGTCGGTACCGTACAGCGCGTCGTACAGGCTGCCCCAGCGCGCGTTCGCGGCGTTCAGCGCATAGCGCGCGTTCGACAGCGGCACGACGAGCTGCGGGCCGGCCTGCGTGGCGATCTCGCTGTCGACGTTCGCGGTGGCTGCCGCGACGTTCGACGGGACCGGCACGAGATAGCCGATTCGTTCGAGGAATGCGCGATACGCGGCATGGTCGCGTACCGGGCCGGGGTGCGCGCGATGCCACGCGTCGAGTTCCTGCTGCAGGCGGTCGCGCTCGGCGAGCAGCTCGCGGTTGCGCGGCGCGAGATCGTGCACCAGGGCCGAGAAACCGCTCCAGAACGCGGCCTTGTCGATGCCGGTGCCCGGCAGCGCTTCGTTTTCAATGAACTGGCTCAGCGCTGGCGCGACTTGCAGTCCTGCTTGGTCGATCATCGTGAATCCTCCCGGGGAATGAAAAACGCGTGCGCGGCTTGGCTGGTTATTCCGCGACGCTGCGTGTGCCGGCGCGGGCGATCTGCGCGTCCTGTTCGGACTTTACGCCAGACACGCCGATCGCGCCCGTTATCCGGCCGCCGACCGTAACCGGCACGCCGCCTTCGAGCAATCCCGTCAGCGGCGCACTCAGAAACGCGGTGCGGCCACCGTTGATCATATCCTCATACGCCTTCGTGTCGCGACGGCCGAGCGCCGCCGCACGCGCCTTGTCCTGCGCAAGGTAGCTGCTGGCCGGCGATGCGCCGTTCAGCCGCGCGAACGCGAGCAGGTGCCCGCCATCGTCGACGACGGCGATCGACACGGCCCAGCCGTGGCGTTCCGCTTCCTCGCGGGCAGCGGCGAGCATGCGCTCGGCATCGGCCAGTTCGAGTTCGGGTTTCGTTTGCATGGCTTTCCTCCGGAATCGGCGGTCAGTCGACCAGCCGGTTGTCGGCGAGCTCGATCCAGTGACGCGCGGGCGTGCGGCCCGCGCCGTTCAGACGAGTCTGGCAGCCGACGTTGGCGATGACAATCAGGTCGGGCTGCGCGGCTTCCAGCGCATCGAGCTTGTTGTCGCGGAGTGTCGTCGCGAGTTCGGGTTGCGTCAGCGAATGGGGGCCGGCCGAGCCGCCCATATCCGCCAGGACGAGGCGCGCTGGTGCAGTGTGCTCGTCGACGCGATCCGGTCGCTCGACACGGTCCCGACGCGGGGCGGTGGACATGCGGTTGCGCGGCGGCGCGGGTGGGGCGCAACCGGGACGGTAACCGCTAGAATTGCGGTTTTCGCCCGGAATACGTCCATGTCTTTTGCCTCGCTTGGCCTGATCGAGCCGTTGCTGCGCAATGTGCAGAGCCTCAATTACCAGACACCCACGCCGGTGCAGGCCAAGGCGATTCCCGCCGTGCTCGGCGGCAAGGACGTCATGGCCGCCGCGCAGACCGGCACCGGCAAGACGGCCGGCTTTGCGCTGCCGCTGTTGCAACGGCTGGTGCAACACGGCCCGGCGGTGTCCAGCAACCGTGCGCGCGTGCTGGTGCTGGTGCCCACGCGAGAACTGGCCGAACAGGTGCTGCAGAGCTTCGTTGCGTACGGCAAAGGGCTCGATCTGCGATTTCTGGCCGCGTACGGCGGCGTGAGCATCAATCCTCAGATGATGAAGCTGCGCAAGGGCGTGGACGTGCTCGTTGCCACGCCGGGCCGCTTGCTCGACCTCCATCGCCAGAACGCCGTGCAGTTCGATCAGGTGCAGACGCTGGTGCTGGACGAAGCCGACCGCATGCTGGATCTCGGCTTCGCGCGCGAACTCGACGCGGTCTTCGCCGCGTTGCCCGCCAAGCGCCAGACGCTGCTGTTCTCGGCCACGTTCTCCGACGAGATCCGCACGATGGCGGCGGGCATTCTGCGCAGCCCGGTCGACATCAGCGTCAGCCCGCCCAACGCCACGGCGAGCAAGATCAAGCAATGGGTGGTGCCGGTCGACAAGCGGAACAAGCCGGATCTCTTCATGCACCTGGTGGCCCAAAACAAGTGGGAGCATGCGCTGGTATTCGTCAAGACCCGCAATGGCGTCGATTATCTGGCGCTCATGCTGGAGAAAGCGGGCTACGCGGTCGATACGATCCACGGCGACAAGCCGCAACCCGCACGTTTGCGCGCGCTGGAGCGTTTCAAGACGGGTGAAGTGCAGATGCTGGTCGCCACCGACGTGGCGGCGCGCGGGCTGGATATCGACGATCTGCCGCTGGTGATCAACGTCGATCTGCCGATCGTCGCGCAAGACTACGTGCACCGTATCGGCCGTACCGGCCGTGCGGGCGCCAGCGGTGTCGCGGTGTCGCTCGTGTGCGCCGATGAAGCGCCGCAATTGGCCGCGATCGAAGCGCTGATCCGGCAGACGCTGCGTCGGGAAGAAGAGCCGGGTTTCGAAGCCGAACACCGCGTGCCGGAAACCAGCGCGACGGGTCAGATCGTCAAGAAGCCGAAAAAGCCGAAGAAGCCCAAGGTGCAGCAAGCCGTGCCGGTCGCCAAACCGGGGCCGGGCAAGAAGCCGCATACGCAGGGCGGCGAAGGCAAGCGCAAGTCCGGGGCGCAGCATGCGACGGCCACGGGTGCCGGCAAGGGTCCCGACTACACCATCGGCAGCCCGTTCAGCGTGCAGAAGCCGCGCAGCAAACCGGCGGCCAAGCCGCCGGCGGGGAAGGCTGCGGGCAAATCTGCCGGCGGGCGTGGCAAACCTGGCAAACCGTCCAGGTAGACTGAACCCTTCCCTTTCAACGTGCCCGATACGATCGAACCGTCCGATGCAGTGAACGCATACGGGCGGTTCGGAACCGCGCTGCCGGTTTTCTCGCTCGCGACCTGAAACCGCGTGCGATAGCGGCTTCCCCGCGTGACCCATGATGGGCGATGACTGAAGTGAGAGATGGAATGACGACGACATTCGACGAGGCGACAACGGCGGCGATTGCCGCATTTGCCCAACTGGATTTCTACACGGCTGTGCAAGCGATGCGCGCCGAGGCCGATTACGACCACGAACGAGACCAGTGGATCTCGCGCTATATCGACGAGCACGGCGGCGGCGTGGACGATGCGGAATACGACGCCCTGCACGCGCAGGCGCAGGCAACGCCGGAATACGCGGAGTTCATCGAGGGGGTCCGGCGGGAAATTCTGGAGTACTTCGGCGTAACCGACGATCAACTGGACTGCATGGTCGTGCTGCGCGAAGACGACAGCGATGCGCTGTGGGCGGAAGTCAACCGGCAGCGTAGCGCGCTGGGAACCGGTGAAGTGCGCGGCGATCTCTGACCGGGCCCGTCATTCGTCGGCAGGTTGGGGGCGCCATTTGAAGATCGGCTCCGAGCCACGTATCGAATGCTCGCCTGTCAATCAATCTTCTCGCGCCAGTCGTAGCAGGATATCGGCGAGGGCTCGAATTTTCGGTTGTGCCGCCCGTTGGGGCGGATAGACGAGGAAGTAGGAAAGGCCGTCTTCAGCCACATCCTCGAACGGTGTCACGAGCGATCCGGCACGGAGTCGGTCTCGCGCCATTCGCGGGTCGCCGATTGCAATGCCGTGTCCTTCCGTCGATGCCGCGAGCGTCAATTCGAGGGTATCGAATACGAGCCCGCGTCCCGCATCGATCTGGCGTGCCCCCACGTGATCGAGCCAGCATCGCCACTCTGCGCGGCTGGGCCCGGGATGGAGCAAATCGACATGCGCAAGGTCGGCAACGGATCGCAGCGATGTCGCCAATGCGGGCGCGCACATTGGCGTGAGCCGCTCGGGAAACAGCGGTACCGCGTCCATACCGGTCCACTGCCCCGTGCCCCGCACGATGATGGCGTCGACGTCGGACGTGGCGAAATCCGGCGTGTCGTCCGCGGATGTCGAGAGACGCAGCTCCGTCCCGCTCATCGCGCGATGAATGTCCGGCAGCCGTGGGAGCAACCAGCGAACGGCGAACGTGGACGGCAACTTCAACGTGAGCACCGAGGTCGCCCGTGCATAGGCATCCGCATGCCTGACCAATCGCGCGAGCACGTCGACCGCGACCGTCAGCAGTGCATTGCCTTCCGGCGTCAACGTCAGCCCCGATACATGGCGCACGAACAGTGCGCATCGGTAATGCGTTTCCAGCTGCTGTATCTGGCGGCTCACTGCGCCTTGCGTGCGGCATAGATGATCCGCGGCCTTGCTGACGCTGCCCAGCTGCGCCGCGGCGACGAACGACTGAATCGCCGCCAGCGGCGGGAGCGGGCGCGTCAGATCGGCCAGCGGATATGCATGCGCCGCATACCCGGGTTGCAAATTTTTCGATTGTTCGGTCATCGGTGCGTCGCTATCGTGCGTCTAGCGGATGCCCTGTTCTCGCGAATGAACGGGGTCGTCGACGAATGATCGGAGGATAATTTTGGGCTCAACGTCGGAATCACTCTACACGGAACAGGTTCGCGCTTACCTTCGGGAACTGGAGCGAGGCGACGTCTGCGCCATTTGCGCGCTATTTACGCCGGACGCGCAGATTTTCTCGCCATTTCTCGGCTGGATGCACCCCGAGCCCTTCTTTTCGAAGGTCGCTGCCGCATCGGGAGAAAGCAGGATTACACCGATCGATATCTGCGTCAGCACGAGCGGGGCTCGACGTGCGACAGGTTACTTCATCTACGACTGGGGCCTGAAAGACGGTTCGGTGGCGCGCTTCGAGTGCGTCGACGTGTTCGAGTTCGACACGGCGGGGCTCATCGAACGGATGATCATCGTGTACGACACCCATCCGATTCGCAGTACGGTCGGCGACAAGTATGCCTAGTTGAATCGATGTCGGGCAAAGTCGTGCCCTGACGCCCACGCGCGTCGAACCCCCGGCGAGCGACGAGTGTAATCGGTCGATGGCGT
Source organism: Burkholderia sp. MSMB1078WGS (assembly GCF_001528895.1). NCBI lineage: Bacteria > Pseudomonadati > Pseudomonadota > Betaproteobacteria > Burkholderiales > Burkholderiaceae > Burkholderia > Burkholderia sp. MSMB1078WGS. The sequence goes on from NZ_LPDI01000038.1 coordinate 49,665, forward strand.
TGAAGCCTGGACGGCGGGCCAGGTTCGCCAGGGGACCCTACCCGAATCCGCAACAGAATCCGCAAAAAAAGCCCGCCGAAGCGGGCAACCTCACGATGCGGAGGGGGAGATACGAAGACGCAGCCGGCGCGCGTTCAGCCTTTCGTCGCGCCGAACGTGAGCCCCGCGACGAAATGCTTCTGCATCGCGAAGAACATCGCGACCGACGGCAGCGCGGCGAGAATCGACCCGGCCGATACGAGATTCCACGACGTCGTCCATTGCCCCTTCAGCGCCGCGACACCCGCCGTGATCGGCGCCGCCTCGTCGCCTTGCGTGAGGCACAGCGCCCAGAAGTAATCGTTCCACACGAACGTGAACACGAGAATCGCGAGTGCGGCCAGCGCCGGCCGGATCAACGGCAGCACGATTCGCCAGAACACCGTCCATTCGCCCGCGCCTTCGATGCGCGCCGCCTCGATCAGCTCGAACGGCAACTGCTTGATGAAGTTGCGCAGGAACAGCGTGCAGAAGCCCGTCTGGAACGCGACGTGAAACAGGATCAGCGCTTCGACGGTATTGAACACGCCGAGCCGCAGCGACAGGTCGCGCACCGGAATCATCAACACCTGCACCGGCACGAAATTGCCGGCGACGAACGTGCCGAACAGCGCGGTATTGCCGCGAAACCGATAGGTGGCGAGCGCGAAGCCGGCCATCGCCGCGAGCGCGATCGAGCCGATGACCGACGGCACGGTGATCTGCACGCTGTTCCAGAAGTAATGCAGCATCGGCGACGTGGTCAGCGCGTCGCGATAGTTCTCGATCATCGCGAAGCGGCGCGGCCAGCCCCAGTAATGACCTTCGACGAGTTCCTCGGTCGAGCGCACCGACGTGACGAACACCGCGATCATCGGCAGCAGCCAGACGAGCAGCGCGACGGGCAGCGACAGCTTGTACAGCCGGCGCGATACCGGCTTCCAGTGGGCAACGGGTGTCGGAAACATGATGAGCGCACTCCCGAAAGGTCACTGCTCGTTGCGCAGCATGCGGCGCAACTGGAACACGATGTAGACGAGCATGATCGCGAACAGCACGACCGCGATCGACGCGGAATAGCCGAGCCGGTAGTACTTGATCGCCTGGTCGTACATGTAATACGCGAGCACGGTCGAGCTTTCGAACGGGCCGCCGCCCGTCATCACCGAGATCAGGTCGAAGCTGCGCAGCGCGCCGATCACCGTGACGACGATCGCCATGAAGGTGGTCGGCCGCAGTTGCGGCAGCACGACGTGCCATAGCAGCGCGAATCCGCGCGCGCCTTCCATCCGCGCGGCCTCGATCTGTTCCGGGTTGACCGACGTGAGCCCGGTCAGGTACAGGATCATGCAGTACGCCGTTTGCGGCCACAGCGCGGCGAACACGATCCCGAACGTCGCATAGCGCGCGTCGCCGAGTACCGGGATGCCATGCCCGGCGAGCAGCGCGAGCAGCCCGAAGGTCGGATCGTAGAACCACGAGAAGATCAGCCCGACGACCACGCCCGACAGCACGAACGGCGCGAAGAACAGCGATTTCACGAGCCGGATGCCACCGACCGCCTGGTTCAGGTACAGCGCGAGGGCGAGGCCGAGCGGCGGCGCGAGCATGAACAGCGCGAGCCAGATCACGTTGTTGCGCAGCGCCGTGTAGAACGTCGGCGCGTGCAGCAGCTCCGCATAGTTCGCGAGACCGACGAAGGTGCGTTCGGTCATCCCGTCCCAGTTGTACAGGCTCAGCCACAGCGTCGACAGGATCGGCCAGATCACATAGACGGCTACCATCGCGCAGGCCGGCGCGAGAAAGAGCCACGCGGCGCGCCGTTGCCGCCGCACGGCGGGCGACGGGCGGCGCGCGGGCAGCGTGGTGGCGGATGGGCCGCGCGGCGGCGCGGTGCCGGCGGGCGGGGGGGACGCGATCGGACTGGACACGGCAAGCCTCCTGAACGGACACGGCGGCGCGCGGCCGCCGGTTGGGTCACGCGGTCACTTCTTGTAGATCCGCTTGCGGGTCTGTTCGAGCTGTGCGAGCACCGTATCGAGCTGCGCGGGATTCGCGAGGAACTGCTGCATGCCCTTCATCCCTTCGTCGGCCATTTCCTTGGTCATGTCGCGATCGTAGAACTGCGCGACGCCGCCCTTCGTGTCGGCGAGGATCCGGAAGCCGATGCGCGAGATCGGATCGGCCGGCTCCGGCGACTTGCTGTTGGCCGACAGCGAGCCGAGCCCTTCGGCCAGCTTCGCGCCGATCTCCGGCGTTTCGACGAACGCGAGGAACGTGTGCGCGTCGGCCTTGTTCTTCGCCTTGGTCGGGATGTGCAGCGATTCGACCGGGCCGTCCTCCGCGGTCGGCACCTTCGGGTCGATGATCGGGAAGCGGTAGTAGCCCATTTCCTGCTTGACGTTCGGCGGGAAACCCGCCGCGATGAAGGTGCCCATCAGCATCATCGCGGCCTTGCCCTGGAACAGGAACGGCTGCGCGCCGTCGAGATCGTAGGACAGCGCGTTGTCGATGAAGTAACCGGCATCGATCAGCGATTTCCACGTCGTGTAGACCTTCTTCACGCGCGGGTCGGTGTACGGCACGTCGCCGGCCATCAGTTGCTGGTGGAACGCGTTGCCGTTCAGCCGCAGGTCGAGATAATCGAACCAGCCGGCGAGCGTCCACGCATCGCGGCCGCCGATCGCCACCGGCGTGATGCCCGCGGCCTTGAGCTTCTTGCACGCATCGAGAAACTGGTCCCACGTCTTCGGTTCGTCGGCGATGCCGACCTTGCGGAACAGATCCTTGCGGTAGAACAGCCCCCACGAGTAATAGACGGTCGGCGCCGCGTACTGCTTGCCGTTGTACGACGATGCGCTGCGCGTCGACGCGTACATCGCATCCCAGCCGTTCTTCGTCCAGTCGCCGCTCAGATCCTCGAACAGCCCGCGCTTCGCGTAGTACGCCATCCGTTCGCCCGCGTGCCAGTTCACGACGTCCGGCGCGACGGTCGTGAGCCACGCGGGGAGCTGTACCTTGTACGCTTCCTCGTCGACGAAGGTCGGCTTCACGTCGATGTCGGGATGCGCCTTGTGGAACGCTTCGATCGTCGACTGCCACACGGCGCGCTGGCTCGCGCCCTTGAACGCGATGTTGATCGTCAGCGTGCCGGCATCGGCGGGCGCCGTCGTGCCGAGCGACGCGAAGGCGACGGCGGCGGCCGTGGCGAGCCGGGCGGCGGCGCGAAGGGGGCGATGTGTCATGGTGTCTCCAGTCCTGTGTGTCGTTGTGCGTGACCGGCGCGTTGCGGCGCCGGGGGAGGTTACGAACGGCTTCGATACACGGCGACGCCTTGCGGCTCGACCTGTGCGGCGCCGACCACGAACGCGGACGGCGGCACCGCGTCGATCGTGTGCGGTGTGCTCGCGTAATTGAACACGTAAGTCAGCCCGCCGCGCCGGCTCACGCGTACGGCGTCGCCGAGCGGCGTCGGCGCGAGGCCGGCTTCTGCCGCGACATCGGCGAACAGTCGCGTGGTGGTTGCATCGTCGAACGGTGCGGCCCAGTAGTGCAGCGTACCGTGCGTGATGCACGCCGGATGGCCGTCGGCGAAGCGCGCGTGCACGACGCTGCGCGTGTCGTCGTGCAGCTCGACGAGGTCGCGCCAGTGACGCGCGTCGCCCGCGAACGGCGCGCCGTCGCGCAACGTGCCGTCGATCCGTTCGGTCACGTTCGGCCGCAGCGATTCGACGCGCCATACCCGCACGGGCAGGATCGACGCGAGTGGGCCGGGCGGCAGCGCCGGCGGAACCTGCAGGTCGGCGGTCTTCGAGCCGGTGCGCGGCCCGAACACCGCATGCGCGCCCGACGCGGCGAGCCGCGACGCGAAATCGTCCGGTACGATCGGCAGCGGCGGCACGACGACGAGGCGGTAGCCGTCGAGCGGCGCGTGCGCCGACACGATGTCGACGTCGAGGCCGAGCGAGCGCAGCGCCGAGTAGTACTCGAACGCGAAACGCGGATAGTGGAAATCGGCGCCCTGCGGCTGCACTTCGAACAGCCACTTCGCCTCGTAGTCGAAGACCAGCGCGACCGGTGCGCGCACCGGGCCGTCCGCGTCCGCGCCGGCGTCGTGCACGGCCACGATCTCGCGCGCGACGCGCTGCGCTTCGCGGCCGCCTTCGTCGAGCTGGTCGTCGGGGGTGTGCAGTCCCGCGTGCATCTGTTCCTGCGCGAACGGCGCCTGCCGCCAGCGGAAGTACGACACGCAGCCGGCGCCGTGCGCGAACGCTTCCCAGCTCCACAGCCGCACCATGCCCGGCAGCGGCGCGGGGTTCCAGTGCGCCCAGTTCACGGGGCCCGGCTGCTGTTCCATCACCCAGAACGGCAGTTTCGACATGCCGCGGTACAGGTCGTGATTGAACGACGCGAAATCGGGATGGCCGGTGCGCAGCCAGCGCGCCTTCACGTCGGGCGCGAACCACAGCTCCTCGAGCGCGCCGAGCGGGTAGCTGTCCCACGTCGCGACGTCGAGGTCGCGCGCGACTTCGTAGTGATCGAACTCGGTGAACAGCTGCATGAAGTTGTGCGCGACCGGGCGGCCCGGCGAGTGTGCGCGGATCACGTCGACCTGCATTCGGTGATAGCGCGCGAGTTCGTCGGACGCGAAGCGCCGGTAGTCGAGGCGATGCGACGGATGGGCTTCGGTCACGGTGCCCACGGGCGCATCCACTTCGTCGAAATGGCGATACTCCATGCTCCAGAACACGGTGCCCCACGCACGGTTGAGCGCGTCGATCGTGCCGTAGCGCGCCTGCAGCCATTCGCGGAAGCGCACGAGCGCGGCCGGCGAGTAGCTGACGACGGTCTGGTGGCAACCCAGCTCGTTGTCGGTCTGCCAGTAGCGCACGGCCGGGTGGCGGCCATAGCGTTCGGCGACCGCCGTGCAGATCTGGCGCGACGCTTCGAGATAGGTCGGCGACGAGAAATCGTAGTGGCGGCGCGAGCCGAACGCGCGCGGCCGGCCGTCGGCGCCGATCGCGAGGATGTCGGGATGGCGGTCGACCAGCCATTTCGGCGGCGTGGCGGTCGGCGTGCACATCACGATCTCGAGGCCGGCCGCCCCGAGCACGTCGACCGCACGGTCGAGCCAGCCCCAGTCGTATTCGCCCGGCGACGGCTCGATACGGCTCCACGCGAATTCGGCGATCCGCACCTGCGCGATGCCGAGCGTTTTCATCCGGCGGGCGTCGTCGGCCCACATCGATTCCGGCCAGTGTTCCGGGTAGTAGCAGACTCCGAGGCGCATGCCGATCCTTATGCGTAGTGGTGAACGTGGACGTCGGCGCACACGGGCACCGCGCGGCCGTCTTCGGTGAACAGATGGCAGGCCGCGGCCGGCGCGTGCACGTGCACGCGTTCGCCGGTGTGCACCTGCGCGTCGCCCGGCACCTTCGCGATCAGCGGCGTCGCACTGGGCTGGCCGCACGGATCGAGGTGCACGTAGGTCTGTTCGCCCAGGCGCTCGACGAGCGCGACGTCGCGCGCGAGCGTCGTCGCATCGGGCGCGGCGCCGAGCGTCAGGTGCTCGGGGCGGATGCCGAGCGTCACGGCGGCGCCGGCGCCGAGCGCCGAGCCGTCGCGCGGCAGCACGAAGATTTCGCCGGACGGCACGAGCGAGACGGTCGTGCGATGCGCGTCGCACGCGGTCACGACGGCCGGCAGGAAGTTCATGCGCGGCGAGCCGATGAAGCCCGCGACGAAGCGGCTGGCCGGGTGATGGTAGAGGTCGAGCGGCGCGCCGACCTGCGCGATGCTGCCGTGCCGCGCGGTATCCGCGCCGGCGTGCAGCAGCACGATCTTGTCGGCGAGCGTCATCGCCTCGGTCTGGTCGTGCGTCACGTAGACGACGCTCGCGCGTTCGAACTGCCGATGCAGCCGCGCGATCTCGATGCGGGTCTGGCCGCGCAACGCCGCGTCGAGATTCGACAGCGGTTCGTCGAACAGGAACACGCCGGGCTCGCGCACGATCGCGCGGCCGATCGCGACGCGCTGCCGCTGGCCGCCCGACAGCGCCTTCGGCTTGCGTTCGAGCAGCGTGTCGAGCTGCAGGATCCGTGCGGCGTCGCGCACCTTCCGGTCGATCTCGGCCTTCGGCACGCGCGCGAGCTTCAGCCCGAACGCCATGTTCTCGTACACCGTCATGTGCGGAAACAGCGCGTAGCTCTGGAACACCATCGCCACGCCGCGCTCGGCCGCCGGCACGTCGTCGACGCGGCGGCCGTCGATCGACAGCTCGCCCGCGCTCAGATCCTCCAGCCCGGCGATCATGCGCAGCAGCGTCGATTTCCCGCATCCGGACGGCCCGAGAAACACGCAGAACTCGTGCGCGCCGATCTCCAGATCGACGTCGCGAATGACCGGCGCATGCTCGCCATAGGCTTTCTGCACGCGCCGCATCGAGATGCTCGCCATTGTCTCCGCTCCATGTTCTAATGCGCCATACTGCGTGATTAAGCGCTTAATCATCGCGATCAAAAAAAGAGGCGATGTGATCGCGGCCGAGTCGCGCCCGTCGGTCGGGCGGCAAGGTGTGCGGCGATAGTGCGCCGCTTCGCTGAGCGAAGCAAATACTGGATCGACGTCTCATATAGTGGGCAAACGATGGCAACTCTGGATGAAGTGGCGCGCCGCGCCGGCGTGACGGCCGCGACGGTGTCGAACGTGCTGCGCGACCGCGGCCGGGTCGGCGACGCGACGCGGGCGCGGGTGCTCGAAGCAGTCGACGCGCTCGGGTATCGGCCGCACCTCGCCGCGCGGGCGCTGGCGGAAGGGCGTGCGCCGACGGTCGCGTTGATGGTATCGAGCATCGCGAACCCGTTCTACCCGGAGTTCGCGCTCGCGGTCGAGCGTGCGGTGCGGCGCAACGGGCAGTTCCTGATCGTCTGCAATACGAACGAAGATCCGTTGCAGGGGCGCGCGTATCTCGACCAGATCGCCGGCACGATCTCCGAAGGCATTCTCGTGACCAATGCGAACCTGCACCTGCCGGATCTGCTCGACGTCGCGCGGCGCGGCGTGCCGGTCGTGCTGTGCCTGTGGGAGCGGCCCGAGGCGCCGCCCGACGGGCTGCCGTGCGTGGCCATCGATTTCCGCGAGGCGGGACGGATCGCGACGCGGCATCTGCTCGAACTCGGTCACGAGAAAATCGGCGTGATCGTCGGCGGCGCGGCGAGCGGTGTGCAGGCGGCGCGCTATGACGGCTTCGTCGACGTGATGCGCGACGCGGGGCTCGACGCGTCGACCGTCGAGGCCGAGCGCGATTCGATCGAGGGCGGCCTGCGCGCGGCGGGCCGGCTGCTCGATGCGCACCCGCAGTTGACTGCGCTGGTCGCGACCAACGACCTGCCGGCGATCGGCGCGCTGCACGCGGCGGCCGATCGCGGCAGGCGCGTGCCGGAGGACCTGTCGATCGTCGGCATTACCGATATTCACCTCGCCCGCGACACGCGGCCCACGCTGACGACCGTCGCGATTCCGACCGCCGAAGCGGCCGGAATCGCGGTCGAATTGCTCAATACGCTGCGCGAGGCGGGCGGCCAGGGCGACGATGCGTCGCGCGTGCGGGTCGCGTCGCTGCCGACGCTGGCGGTGCGCGGCACGACCGGGCCGGTACCGCACGCGGCATAGCGAAGCGCGGGCGGTCGTGCGCCGCCTCAGCCGCCTTCGACGAGCCGCAACACGATGCGTCGGGCCGACTCGAGATGCGCGACGGTCATCGCGCGGGCGCCGCGTGCATTGCGTTCGCGGCACGCCTGAAGGATATCGTCGTGCTCGACCTGGAATGACGGCGTATCCGCCAGCAGCGTCGCCTGCAGGCGTTCGTAACGCTCGACCTGGCCGCGCAGCTCGGCGATCGACTTCAACTGCCGCGCGTTGCCGCAGCATGAATACAGCAACTCGTGGAATTCGCGGTTCAGTTCGCCTTGCCGGCGCGGCACGGTTGCGTCGCCGAGCAGGCGATGCACGAGTTCGGCGCGCGCGAGCGTTTCGTCGTCGAGCCGTTTCACGCTGCGGTAGATCGCATCGCCTTCGAGCAGCACGCGCAAGTCGTAGATTTCCTGCACGTCCGACGCGCTCAGCATGCGCACGACGGCGCCGCGATTCCTGAAGATGTCGAGCAGGCCTTCGCGTTCCAGCCGCTGGATCGCCTCGCGCATCGGAATCCGGCTGATGCTGAACCGTTCGGCCAGATCGCGCTCGACGAGCCGCTCGCCGGCCGCCAACTCGCCGTTGACGATCATGTCGCGCAGCGACGCGGCGACCGCGTCCGCCGTGGAGTCGAGTCTGGTTTCCATGCCTGCGTGTTTCGTTAATTTGGAATAATGGTATACCAAACGACGATCCGGTGCCAGAATAGCGGCCACCGGCAGGCCTCACGCAATGGCGTCCGGGCCGGTCGAGACACCGACTTCAATTCAATGGAGAGCGAGATGGCATCGAGCGAACACACGTATCGCGTCGCGGTGGAGTGGACGGGCAATCGTGGCACAGGCACGTCGGGGTATCGCGAGTACGGCCGCGATCACGTGATCCGGGCCGGTTCCAAGCCGGATATCCCCGGGTCGTCGGATCCGGCGTTCCGCGGCGACGCGGCGCGCTGGAACCCCGAAGACCTGTTGCTCGCGTCGGCGTCGGCATGCCACAAGCTCTGGTATCTGCACCTGTGTTCCGAAGCCGGCATCCGCGTGCTGGCCTACGTCGACCACGCGGAAGGCACGATGCTCGACGGTGCCGAAGCGGGGCGCTTCACCGAAATCGTGCTGCGTCCGCAGGTGACGATCCGGGCCGGCGACGATCGTGAACGGGCGGCGCATCTGCATCACGACGCGCATGCGAAGTGCTATATCGCGAATTCGGTGAACTTTCCGATTCGCTGCGAACCGGTGATCGCGTGTGCAGCGGCGTGACGCGCCGGCAATGGACATCAGCACGAGACTCTCGTTCCGTTGACGCGCTTTTCATGGCGAAGTGCGAGGAGAAATCCAAGCGGTTCAAGCTCTGAGAAATCAACACTCGGTTGTGTCCAGAATTTCCAGAGCAGATCAACTCGGTTGGATGCAGCCTCGCGATAGCGATTCAGATTGTGCGTTCCGAAATGTGTCCGTTCGTTGTGAGAGGATGGATTGGCGACTTTCCATAAATCTCGAACGACTTGTGCAATTCATCGCATATCGAAACGTTTTAATCGAAAACGGAACTCGTGCGTGCAAATGGGTGAGCGAAAGCTGCGCGAGAAATCGATCCGGTTTGTTGTCCGTACGCTTTAGTGGCTCGACCGGAGACGTTGCGGGAACACGTCAATCAGACGCGTCCGAAACTTGAAATTTGTGGTTTCCTTTCAACGGCTTGGCAATTTTTGACAGTCATTCGTAATGGTTTCGGTAAGCTCGCGTCCAATAAGCAAACGAATGGACGCGGGCCGCGTCGACGAGAATGAACAAGAATACGCATCGCCTGGTGTATTCCGGGCTTCGGGGTATGGTGGTGGCCGTGGCGGAGACAGCGACGGCCGAGGGGAAATCGGCAACGGGCGAAGCTCGCGCGCAGCGGCGATCGTCGACGTCGGGCGTTCGCGTTGTGATGGCGGGCGTCGCCGCGCTCGGCATGCTGCCAACCCTGGCCGATGCGCAGATCATCCCCACACCGGGCACCAGCACGCAGGTGATCCAGACGCCCAACGGCTTACCGCAAGTCAACGTGGCGCGTCCGTCGAACGCGGGCGTATCGGTCAACACCTACAACCAGTTCGACGTCCAAAAAGCCGGCGCGATCCTGAACAACTCGCCGACGATCGTCAATACGCAGCAAGCGGGCTATATCAACGGCAACCCGAACTACGGTCCGGGTCAGTCCGCACGAATCATCGTCAATCAGGTCAACAGCAACGCCCCCTCGTTTATCCGCGGATTCGTGGAGGTCGCGGGGCCGAGCGCACAGGTCGTCCTGGCGAATCAAGCCGGTCTTGTCGTAGACGGCGGCGGCTTCATCAATACCAGTCGCGCGACCTTGACGACCGGCCAGCCGTACTATGGCGCAGACGGATCGTTGACTGGCTACAACGTATCGCGTGGGCTCATTACTGTGCAAGGTGCCGGCCTCAATGCGTCGAATGTCGATCAGGTCGACCTGATTGCCCGCGCCGTGCAGGCCAATGCCGCGATCTACACAAAAGATCTGAACGTGATCGCCGGTGCGCAACAGGTCAATCATGACACGCTTGCCGCGACGCCAATCGCCGGTGACGGTCCTGCCCCGGCCGTCGCGATCGACGTCGCGCAATTGGGCGGTATGTATGCCAATAGGGTGTTTTTGGTTGGCAATTCCGCTGGCGTCGGTGTCGCGAACGCAGGGACGATCGCCGCGCAGGCAGGCGACCTGACGTTGCAATCGGACGGCCGACTCGTGCTCACGGGCAAGACGACCGCGAGCGGCAATCTCGCGCTGTCGGCCGAAGGCGGTATTCAGAACAGCGGCACGACGTATGCGCAGCAATCGCTGTCGGCGAACACCGCCGCCGATCTCACGAACAGCGGGACGCTGGCGGCGCAGCAGAACACGACGGTAAATGCGGGCACCATCAATTCGACCGGCACGCTCGGCGCGGGCGTGAACAGCGACGGGTCCGTCGCGCACAGCGGCGACCTCAACCTGACTGCGTCGGGCCAACTGAGCGCAACCGGCCAGAATGTCGCGGGCGGCAACGCGTCGCTGACGGGTGGCAGCATGAATCTTGCCGGCAGCCAGACAGCGGCGAACGGCAACCTGTCGCTGAATGCGACGGCCGGCGACGTGAACCTGTCGAATGCGACAACGAGCGCGCAAGGGGCCATTCAGGCGAACGCGACGCGTACGGTGATCAACGACCACGGCAACCTGTCGAGCGGCGGGAGCGTGACGCTGACGGGCGGTAACCTGTCGAACCAAAGCGGCAAGTTTTCGTCGCAAGGGGCGCTGTCGGTGAATGTTGCCGGCCAGATCGCCAACCAGTCCGGTGAACTGATCTCCGAAAGCACGGCGGACCTGCACGGCGGTGCCATCGCGAACAACCAGGGCACGATTCAAAGCGCGGCCGGCATGACGGTGGCCGGTGCGTCACTGGATAACACGGCGGGCCGAATTACGTCGCTCAACGGCGATGGCCTGTCGGTGACGACGAGCGGCCAATTGACCAACGCGGCCGGTACGACAGCGAACGGTGCGCAAGGCGGCGTCATCGGCGGCAACGGTGATGTTTCGGTCAGCGGCGCAAACGTTGTCAACCGCGGCGCGATTACATCGAATACGAATCTCCACATTTCCGGCCAGTCGGTCGACAACGGCAGTGGCACGCTGCAGGCCGCGCAGAACGTCGCGGTGGAAGCCGGCGCGCACTTGACGAATAACGGCGGCTCGATCGTCGGCAAGACGGCCACAGTCAGCGCCACGACGCTCGACAACAGCGCCGGCACCGTGCAGGGTGGTCAGGTGTCGTTGACCGCAACTGACCTCGCGAACCACGGCGGCACTATCACGCAGACCGGTACCGGCGCGATGAGCGTGAACGTGTCGGGCACGCTCGACAATTCCAGTGGCGGCACGCTGCAAAGCAACAGTACTGACCTGACGCTCGCGCCTGCCGCGCTCGTCAACGACGGCGGCACGATCACCCATGCCGGCACTGGCACGCTGACAGTGAGCAGCGGCACAGGTTCGGTGTCGAACGTGGGCGGTGCGATCGCCAGCAACGGGCGCGTTGTCGTGCAAACCGGCGCGCTGAACAACACGTCGGGCTCAATCAACGCGCAGACCGGACTGACGGCAACCGTCGGCGGTACGTTGAACAACGCGAACGGCAAGCTGCTGTCGAACACGGATCTGAGCGTCACCAGCGGCACGCTGGCGAACGACGGTGGTCAAATCGGTGCCGGCACGAACGCAACGATCCACACGGGCTCGATGACGAACCAGGGAGGGTCGATCGTTGCACCGAATCTGTCGGTCACGGCCGACTCGACGCTGGACAACAGCGGTGGCAAGCTCGAGGCCAATCAGCTTGCGCTGACGGCCGCGAACCTCGTGAACCACGGCGGGACGATCACGCAGTATGGATCGTCAACGATGGGGATGAACGTCAGCGGTACGCTCGACAACTCGGCTGCCGGCGTGATTCAGACCAACGCCACGGACCTGACGCTCAAGCCGGCCGAGCTGAACAACGCGGGCGGTACCATTACGCACGCCGGCACGGGCACGCTGACGATCGCTCCGGGTACCGGGACCACTGCGGGCGCCAGCGCGCTGAACAACGCGTCGGGCACCATCGTGACGAAGGGACAGGCCATCGTCAACGCGGCTACCTGGAACAACGCGAGCGGTATTCTTGCCGCGCAACGCGGCCTCAATGCGACCATCGCCGGCGACGTGAACAACGCGCAAGGTTTGCTGCGATCCGACGCGTCACTGTCGTTGAAGAGCGGCGGTGCGCTGTCGAACCAGGGCGGCCACGTCCAGGCCGGGCAATCGGCAGCAAGCGACACCAGCACGCTCGACATTCAATCTGCGTCGATCGACAACGCAGACGGTGCCATCGTCGACCTCGGCGCCGGCAAGATGACGGTGCAGGGTGGCAGTCAGATCGCAAACAGCCATGCAGGCGGCGTGTCGGGCATGGGCGCCATTACCGGCAACGGTGACGTGATGATCAGCGCCGCATCGATCCGCAACACGCAGGGTGGTCAGCTCAGCGGTGGATCCTTACATGTCAACGCGAATACGCTCGACAACAGCGGCGGCAGCATCGGCAACGTCACGAACTCGAACGGCGACGTGAACGTCACGACCACCGGCGCGATCACGAACACCAACGGCCAAATCAGCTCTACCCACGACCTGTCGGTCGCGGCGAGCACGCTGCAAGGTGGCGGCACGTACAGCGCGACGCACGACGCCAACGTGAATCTGCAAGGCGATTACACGGCAGCACCTGACACGCAGTTCAATGTCGGTCACGATCTCGCGTTCACGTTGCCCGGCACTTTCACGAACAGCGCGAACCTGCAATCGGTCAACGACCTGAGCGTCAACGCGGGGAACATCGTCAACGTGGGCGCCCTGACTGCCGGTGGCCTGCTGCGCACGCAATCGACCAATCTGTTCAATACCGGCGCGCTGGTTGGCGCCCGCGTTTCGCTGAATGCGACGAACACGATCTCGAACCTCGGACCGACCGCGTTGATCGGTGCATCGGACAGCAGCGGCACGCTCGAAATTCTCGCGCACGACATCGAGAACCGCGACGACACCACTACGACCGATTCGATGGCGACGACGGCGATCTTCGGCATGGGCAAGGTCGTGCTGGCAGGTGGCCGGGACGCCAGCGGCAATTACACGAACGCCGCGCTGGTCAACAACGTATCGGCGCTGATCCAGTCCGAAGGCGACATGGAACTACACGCGGGCAAGGTGACGAGCACGCGGCGCGTGATGAAGACGTCCACCAGTCAGATCGATCCGGGATTGCTCGCGCAGTTCGGCATCAGCATGTCCGGATGCGCGGCGTATTTCGTGGGGAATTGCACGGGTCAGACGAGTTACGGTATCCAGGACCCTACACCGGACCAAGCGGCAGAACTGATCAAACAACCGGGCGGCTTATTCATTTCGCCGCCTCATAGCGGTCAATGGAACAGCAGCTATCAGTTCACGACCTACTATGCCGACAGCGCGACGGCGACGACCGTGACCGACATCAGCCCGGCCGCACAGATCGTGTCGGGCGGCAAGATCGATGCGTCGTCCGTCGGCACGCTGCAAAACTACTGGAGCAACATCGCGGCGGTCGGCGACCTCAAGATGCCGGGGCACTACGACGCCGACGGCTGGGCGGCGTCCGGACAGACACTGCCGGGCGTGACGGTCTCGTACTCGGGCCAATACCACTACAACAACTACGACAATTCCGAACACGACTGGCAGTTGCCGTTCGGCAATGCACCGTTCGTGACCGGGCGCCCGGGTGGCTTTACGCAGGCAGCGCCGGCATCGATCAAGGATTACACGCTGCCGGGTTACTTTTCGACACTGAGTTCCAACGGCACGATCTCGGGGACGGGCGTCAGCGTCAGCAACACGGCGACCAACGCGTCGATTCCGTCGCTCGGCTTGTTGCCGGGGCAGTCGGTGCCGGGGCTTACGCCCGCCAATCTGAGCGGTAACGCAAGCGGCGCTAAATCGGATGCATCGTCGGTGCACGGCGGTCAACCGGCGCCGGTCGATCCGATCATCGCCAGTGCGACGGCACTGAACGTGCTGAACAACCTCACGATTCCGCAAGGCGGGCTGTACCGGCCGACTACCGCGCCGAATGCGCACTACGTGATCGAGACGAATCCGGCGTTCACGAACCAGAAGAACTTCATTTCGAGCGACTACTTCTTCGGGCAGCTCGGCGTCGACCTCACGCATATCCCGAAGCGTCTTGGTGACGGCTTCTACGAACAGCAGCTCGTGCGCAATCAGGTGACGGCGCTGACCGGCAAGGCGGTGCTGGGGCCGTATGCGGACTTGCAGGCGATGTACCAGTCGTTGATGACGGCGGGTGCGGATCTGTCGAAGTCGCTCGATCTTCCCATGGGTGCGAGCCTGTCGGCCGAGCAGGTGTCGAAGCTGACCAGCAACGTGATCCTGATGGAAACGCGGGTGGTTGACGGACAATCGGTGCTGGTGCCGGTCGTGTATCTCGCGCAGGCCAGCCAGCAGAACATCAACGGCCCGTTGATCAGCGCAACGAACATCGATCTCCAGAACGCGCAGTCGTTCACGAACAGCGGCACGATCAAGGCGGACAACACGCTGGCGATCCAGGGCAAGCAGATCGATAACGCATTCGGCGCGCTGCAAAGCGGCGGGCTGATGTCGCTGAAGACCGAGAACAATATCGACCTGACGTCGGCGAATGTGAAGGCTGGCAGCCTGCAACTGGACGCCGGGAAAGACCTGATTCTCGATACGGCCACGAAGACGAACACGCGGGTAAGCCGAGACGGCGCGACGAGCGTGGTGACGACGCTGGGGCCGACCGCGAAGCTGGACGTTGCAGGCGACGCATCGATCGTCACCGGCGGCAACTTCCAGCAGAACGCGGGCAACCTGTCGGTCGGTGGCAATCTCGGGATGAACGTCGGCGGCAACTGGGATCTGGGTGCGGTGCAGACGGGCGAGCACAAGATCGTGCAGCGCGCGAACGGCGTGTCGAACACCGACATCAACAAGGTCACCGGCAGCTCGGTGACGGTCGGCGGGCAGTCGAACGTCGTCGTGGGTGGCGATCTGACGGCGAAGGGTGCGCAGATCGACCTCGGACAGGGCGGCACGATCGCAGCCAAGGGTAACGTGACGCTAGGCGCGGCGAGCGCGACATCGACGGTGAACAGCAACAGTTCGGGCAGCGACAGTCACGGCAGCTCCGCGGATACGCAGCACAAGTCGGATCAGGTGCTCACAGGCACGACGCTCAAGGGTGGCGACACAGTGAACATCGTGTCGGGTAAGGACATAACGCTCTCCGGCAGCGCAATCAGCCTCGACAAGGGCAACGCGAACCTGCTGGCGGCCGGCGATGTGAATATCGGCGCGGCAACGGAGACGCACGAGCTGAATTCGCACGAAACGCACAGCCACAGCAATGTCGTGAGCGGTGTGAAGGTTGCAAGCGGGATTGATCAGACGATGACGCTCAATCGCGGCAGTCTGGTGTCGGCGGACGGCGTGAACATCGTCAGTGGAAAGGACGTCAATGTTCAGGGCAGCACCATCGTCGGAACGAATGACGTAACGCTCACGGCAGCGCGCAACACGACGGTGACGACGTCGCAAGACACCTTGCAGTCGTCGAGCTACTACAACAAGAAGGAATCCGGACTGATGTCGGGCGGGGGACTGTCGGTGTCGGTGGGCAGCAGTTCGCTGAAGACGACCAGCCAGACGACCGAGGTGTCGAACAACGCCAGCACGATCGGTTCGCTGAAGGGCAACCTGAGCATCACGGCTGGCAACGATCTGCACGTGACCGGCAGCGATCTGATCGCAGCGAAGAATCTCAGCGGGACAGGCGCGAACGTGACGATTGACGCGGCGCAGGACAAGAACTACCGCGGCGAAACGCAGGAAGTCTCCAAGAGCGGCCTGACGCTGGCACTGAAGGCACCGGTGATCGACGCGGTATCGAACGCCGTGGGCCAATCGCGTGCGTCCAGCAATAGCCAGGATGGTCGGGCAGCGGCGCTGCACGGGATGGCTGCGGCGAGCGCTGCGTGGGATGCGAACATGGCTGCGGGCGATGCGGTCCGGGCGCTGGGGGCGGGCGAAACGCCTCAGTTCAAGGTCGAAGTCAGCGTCGGCAGCAGTCACAGCAAGAGCGCATTCTCCGAAGGCAGCGTGACGAATCGCGGTTCGAATGTGAATGCGGGCGGAACGGTGGCATTTGCGGCAACGGGGAACGGGCAACCGGGTAGCGGTAATGTGGCGATCGTTGGTTCGAACGTGAACGCAAACGACGTGATCCTGGCAGCGAAGAATCAGGTCAATATCATCAATACGACCGATACGGATTCGACGCGTAGCACGAATGAGTCAAAGAGCGCGAGCGTGGGGGTTTCCGTCGGCACGGGCGGGTTCGGTGTTTCCGCGGCGATGTCGAAGGCGAACGGCGATGGCAACAGCGATCTGGCCACGCAGAACAATAGCCATGTAAACGCAGCAAACAATGTGACGATCATCTCGGGCGGCGATACAAACATCATCGGCTCGAACGTGAAGGGCAATCAGGTGAACGCCGACGTGGGCGGAAACCTGAACATCGTCAGCGTGCAGGACACGTTGTCGAGCGCGGCGCATCAGTCGAGTTCAGGCGGGGGCTTCAACATCAGTCAGGGTGGCGCCAGTGCGAGCTTCAGCCAGAGCAAGGGCAACGCGTCGGGCACCTATGCGGGCGTCAATGAACAGGCCGGGATTCAAGCAGGTGACGGCGGTTTCAATATCAACGTCACCGGTAATACCGACCTGAAGGGTGGGCTGATCGCAAGTCAAGCCGATGCGTCGAAGAATTCGCTGACAACAGGTTCGCTGTCCTTCTCGGACGTCCAGAACCAGTCGCACTACGATGCGAGCTCGAGCGGCTTCAGTGCAGGTGCGACGACCGGCGATGGGGGGATGAACTACAGCACGCACGGCAGCACGTCGGGCAAGAACGCGGGCGGCGCCGCGCCCATGCTTGGCCAGAACGACAGCGGTAGTGATAGCGCGACGACGAAGAGCGGCGTGAGTGCGGGGACGGTCACGATCACGGATTCGGCGAACCAGAAGCAGGACGTCGCCAGCTTGAACCGCGATACGACGAACACGAACGGTACGGTCGCCAAACTCCCCGACATGCAGAATCTCTTGAGCAATCAGGCGGACATGATGGCGGCGGCCAGCGCGGCGGGTGAAGCCGTATCGCGTCGGATCGGAGACTACGCGGACAAGATGATGAAGGACGCCGCGGCGAACGGTGATCAGGCGGGCGTCGACGCGTGGAAGGAAGGCGGAGCGAATCGCGCATTGATGCAAGGTGCCGGCGCGGCGCTGGTGACGGGGTTGGCGGGCGGTAACGCGGTAGGTGGCGCCGCTGGTGCCGCGATTGCATCGATCGCGTCGGGCAAGCTGAATGAGATCAGCAGTGCGATCGCGGGCAGCGATCCGACTGGGAACGCCAATATGAACCAGGCATTGGGCAACATCGTGGCGAACGCGCTTGCGACGGGGGCGGGCGCGGCGGTGGGTGGTGAGGCGGGGGCGTTCTCGGGGTACAACGTTGACCGGTTCAACCGGCAGCTTCACCCCGACGAAAGACAGTGGACGAAGGACAAGGCGAAGGACTTCGCGAAGTTCTATGAAGAAAAGACCGGGAAGGCACTCACTGCGGAGCAGGCGGAGAATATGCTGCTCGCGAACGGCTATCGTTTGGTGGATGCGGCGGCAAGCAAGGGGCCGGGAGGGGACGCAACTGCGGTGGCCTATATCAGTCAGAACGGTGGCGGGCTGTTCCATGCGACGTCGGCGGAGTACAACAGTCCGTTCTTGTCTGGAAACAAGGATGGCACGCTGACACCCGAGCAGCGAGCTTTGCCCGGATCTGCGGCAAACCCGACAGCAGGACTGCTGATCGCTGGTGGTCTCGTTACCGCGGGCCTCGCACCGGAAATAATTGCTGGTGGATCGGCAGGGGTATCGTACGCGCAAGACCTGTTTGCCGCCTACAAGGCTGCGCAGGCAGGGTATTCGCTAACGACAGCGGCTGCAACTGGAGCGGCAGTTTCCGGCGGCATCTATACGGGCGTAGCTGCGGCCAGTGCTGGGGTAGCCACATTGAAAGGGAACAACTTCTACGAGAGTTTTAATCAGAATTTTTCACTAGCCGGATTGGCGACCGCAACGACATTTGGCGCCTATAATTCTATATTTACTACATCTATGTTGGGCTGGGCGGGAATTCCTAATTCGATCATGAATGTCGCAACTATTCCAGGGTTTGTGATCCGTGGAGTCGGGCTTGCGCTAAGTCAAACGGCTGGTAGAGCAGCGCAGGCAGTCGTGAAATCTGGTGAGCCTTATAAGCAATAAGGAGTGAGAATGTCGCTTGAATCCATAAGTGGTCTTATAGGAGGATTCTTCGGCCCAGTTTTCGGAAGGATTCTCGGGAAATTTCGTCTCTGGAAGGTTTTCTTCGCATCAATGTTGCTTATATATCTTGGATTATTTGCGGCGGGGATTGTGGTGGTTGGCTTCAAGGCTACAGTATCTAGATTCGGTGAATTCCTTACGCCTTTCGCGTTGCTTGTATTTGTGGGTTTGTCTGCCACTGTCACTCTCGTTGCTTTTTTAGGGCATACCGCACAAAAAAACCGAGAGAACTGACCGACCTGCACTCCTATTGGTCAGGGACTGCCATGTCGGGTTAGATCATAGGCGGGTTGATTGACGAAATGTTCAGGACACTTGTGGGTAAGGTGCTTGGGAAGTTTCGCCTCTGGAAAGGCACTCGTGCGTCTTTTTTGAATCCCTTCTGATGGGAAATTTATTGGTTGGATTTAAGAAGTCGCTCCCATATTTTCAGAAATGAAGGATGGCAAAGATAATTAATGGCATTAATGAGCGTCGAATTAATCGCTGCTTTTATCTTCGAGCGCCCATGGCTTCTTGCGATGTTGTAATGCGGTAAGTCTAATGGCGTTGACGGATGCTAGGTGCGTCCGGTTAACTGCCGATCGCATACTGAGCACCGATCGGTGTGCGACGTAGTCGACATTCACAATCAAGTGATGAAAAATACATGAGAACTATTTGCCGGGGGAATTCCGCTGTAGCAGCGCTGCTGCTTATCGCGACCAGTGTGTCCGCGCAGGAAGCGCCGCGCCTGACCGTTCCGGGCAATGACCAGCAAACCCGACAGCAAGAAGAGGCACGTGAGCGCGAGCGAACCGTCACCGCGCCCGGGGTACGGTCGAACATGACGGCACGCGCCGGGTATCCCACGCTGCCGTCGGAAACGCCCTGCTTTCGCATTGATCGTTTCTCCCTCGACGTACCCGATGCGCTGCCCGCTTCCCTGAAGTTGCAAGGCGCGTCGGCATTGCCGATGGATCGTTTCGCCTTCGCGCGCGAATGGCTCGAACACTACACCGGGCAGTGTGTCGGCAAACAGGGACTCGACGCGCTCGTCAAAGGCCTGTCGCAAGCCATTCTGGCGCGCGGGTACGTGACGACGCGCGTGCTGCTGCCCGAACAGGATCTCTCCATCGGCACGCTGAAGCTCTCGCTGATCCCCGGTGTCATCCGCCATGTACGCTTCGCCGATGAAAAGCTCCGCGGCACCTGGAAGACCGCCTTCCCGACCGGCGACGGCGAACTGCTCAACCTGCGCGACCTTGAGCAAGGTCTGGAGCAGATGAAGCGCGTGTCGAGCCAGGACGTGTCGATGCAGATCGTGCCGGCCGATGTGCCCGGCGAAAGCGACGTCGTGCTCGACGTGAAACGCAGTAAGCCGTGGACCGTCGTCGCATCGATCGACAACTCCGGCACACGCGCGACCGGCAAACTGCAGGGTAACCTGTCGCTCGGCATCGACAATCCGCTGGGCCTGAACGACCTCTTCAACATCGGCGTGAGCCAGGATCTCGAGTTCGGCGACAAGCGCCTCGGCTCGCACGGCTGGAACGGCTTTTATTCGATTCCGTGGGGCTACTGGACTGCGACGCTGTCCGCGTACACGAACACGTACTATCAGCAAATCGCCGGGGTCAACCAAACCTTCGTCGCGAGCGGTAATTCGAAGACAGTCGATTTCAAACTCGCCCGCGTGCTCGCGCGCAGCCAGAACGACGTATTCGGCGGCTACGTGCGCCTGTCGCGCCGCTTCGGCCAGAGCTTCATCGAAGATACGGAAATCCCGCAACAACGCCGCAACAACACGTTCATCGAACTCGGTCTGAATGATCGACACTATTTCGGCGGTGCTCAATTCGACGGCACGCTCGCGTACCGTCAAGGCGTCGGCGGGTTCGGCGCGCAGGACGATATCCCCGAGCTGAATGGAGACCAGACCTATCGCTTCAAAATGGCCGTGCTCGACGCGAACCTGTCGGTGCCGTTCGCGATTGCGCAGCAGCCGTTCCGCTACGTCACGACGTTCCACGGCCAGTACACGGGCAATACGCTCTACTATATCGACGATCTGACGATCGGCAGCCGCTATACGGTGCGTGGATTCGATGGCGAGACGATGTTGGCCGCGGCGCGCGGTTTCTACTGGCGCAACGAGCTTCAGGCGCCGATCGGCCGAACCGGACAGGCCGTCTATGCCGGCATCGACTACGGCCGCGTGTGGGGCCCGCAGCCGGTCGCCCTGGTCGGCACGCAGCTCGCCGGTGCCGTGATCGGCGTCAAAGGCAGCGTCGCGACACGATTCGGTGGCTATGGCTACGACCTGTTCGCTGGCACGCCGATCTACAAGCCGTCCGGGTTCCCGACGGCGCGTGTCACGGTTGGTTTTCAGGTCACCGCACAGTTCTGATGATGAAAGCGTAAGCCCGTGCCCGGCCTGTCCGGAAGCCGGCGCCCACGTCACAGCGCGACGTCGTACACCTCCCGTGCCGCCGCCCGAATCGCATCGACCATCACCGTCACCGCCGGCGAATGCAGCCGGTCGGTGCGCGTGATGATCCCGAAGTCGTCCATCCGGCAATCCATTTCCAGCGGCAGCACCGTGACGATGCCGTGCCGCGCGTAGTACCGCGCGACGTCCTCGGCGAGCACCGCGATCATGTCGCTCTGCTCGATCAATTGCGTGATGAACAGCAGCGCGGCCGTTTCGACGACGTTCGCCGGCGGCGCGAGGCTCGCGCGCTGGAACACGAGATCGAAGCGGTGGCGCAGCACGCTGCCGGCCGGCGGCACGACCCAGGCGGCGCGCTGCACGTCCGCGAGCGACAGCGGCGCGTGCGCGAGCAGCGGATGGCCGGGGCGCACCACGGCCGCCACCGACTCGCCGGTCAGCGGCTCGTAGCGCAGGCGCAGCTTGTCGTGTTCGGCCGACAGCCGGCCGAGCACGATGTCGATCTTTTCCTGCGCGAGGTGTTCGAGCAGCACGTTGCTGGTGTCGATCTCGACCGACACGTGCAGGCCGGCATGCGTGCCTTTCACGGCGGCGACGGCCGGCGGCACGAGGCGCAGGCCCGGCGACGTGATCGCACCGACCGCCACGTGGCCGAGATGGCCGGCCTTCAGCGCGGCCAGTTCCTCGTGCGCCTGGTCGAGGCTGCCGAGCGCCGCGCGCGCGTGGCGGATCAGCGCGTCGCCGTACAGCGTCGGCCGCATCCCGCGCGGCAGGCGCTCGAACAGCACCGCGCCGATCGATTCCTCGAGTTCGCGCAGCAGCTTCGACGCAGCCGGCTGCGTCATGTTCAGCGCCGCCGCCGCGCGGTGAATGCTGCCTTCGTCGGCGAGCGCGACGAGCAGCAGCAACTGGCGCGTCTTCAGGCGGGCGCGGTTTCCCCATGGGCTGGCTTCGGGCATCGTACGGGTTTATATCGATATCGGAATCGATATCGTAATCGCCTAAATCGTCATTAGCCAGTTATCAAAATTCTGCCTAGACTGCGCCGGTATCCCGTCACCACAGGACTGACGATGTCGGCAACAAAACCCAGGCTGCGCTCCGCTCAATGGTTCGGCACGAACGACAAGAACGGCTTCATGTACCGGAGCTGGATGAAGAACCAGGGCATTCCCGATCACGAATTCGACGGCCGGCCGATCATCGGCATCTGCAACACATGGTCGGAACTGACGCCGTGCAACGCGCACTTTCGCAAGCTCGCCGAGCACGTGAAGCGCGGGATCTCCGAGGCGGGCGGCTTCCCGGTCGAATTCCCGGTGTTCTCGAACGGCGAATCGAACCTGCGGCCGTCGGCGATGCTCACGCGCAACCTCGCGTCGATGGACGTCGAGGAAGCGATCCGCGGCAACCCGATCGACGCGGTCGTGCTGCTCGCCGGCTGCGACAAGACGACGCCTGCGCTGCTGATGGGTGCGGCCAGCTGCGACGTGCCGGCGATCGTCGTGTCGGGCGGCCCGATGCTGAACGGCAAACTCGAAGGCAAGAACATCGGTTCGGGCACGGCCGTGTGGCAGTTGCACGAAGCGCTGAAGGCCGGCGAGATCGACGTGCATCACTTCCTGTCGGCCGAGGCCGGCATGTCGCGCTCGGCCGGCACCTGCAACACGATGGGCACCGCGTCGACGATGGCGTGCATGGCCGAGGCGCTCGGCGTCGCGCTGCCGCACAACGCGGCGATTCCGGCCGTCGATTCGCGCCGCTACGTGCTCGCGCACATGTCGGGCATCCGGATCGTCGAGATGGCGCTCGAAGGGCTCGTGCTGTCGAAGATCCTGACGCGCGCGGCGTTCGAGAACGCAATCCGCACTAACGCGGCGATCGGCGGCTCGACGAATGCCGTGATTCACCTGAAGGCGATCGCCGGCCGCATCGGCGTGCCGCTCGAACTGGAAGACTGGATGCGCATCGGCCGCGACACGCCGACGATCGTCGACCTGATGCCGTCGGGGCGCTTCCTGATGGAGGAGTTCTATTACGCGGGCGGGCTGCCGGCCGTGCTGCGCCGGCTCGGCGAAGGCGGGCTGCTGCCGCATCCGGATGCGCTGACGGTCAACGGCAAGTCGCTGTGGGACAACGTGCGCGAAGCGCCGAACTACGACGAAGAAGTGATCCGCCCGCTTGACCGGCCGCTGATCGCGGACGGCGGGATCTGTATCCTGCGCGGCAATCTCGCGCCGCGCGGCGCGGTGCTGAAGCCGTCGGCGGCGAGCCCCGAGCTGCTGAAGCATCGCGGCCGCGCGGTGGTGTTCGAGAACCTCGAGCACTACAAGGCGACGATCAACGACGAATCGCTCGACGTCGATGCGAGCTCCGTGATGGTGCTGAAGAACTGCGGGCCGCGCGGCTATCCGGGCATGGCCGAGGTCGGCAACATGGGGCTGCCGCCGAAGCTGCTGCGCCAGGGCGTGAAGGACATGGTGCGGATTTCCGACGCGCGGATGAGCGGCACCGCGTACGGCACGGTCGTGCTGCACGTCGCGCCGGAAGCGGCGGCCGGCGGGCCGCTCGCGGCCGTGCGCAACGGCGACTGGATCGAGCTCGACTGCGAGGCCGGCACGCTGCATCTCGACGTCACGGACGAAGAGCTGCAGCGCCGCCTGTCGGACGTCGATCCGACCGCGGCGCCGGGTGTGGCCGGCCAGCTCGGCAAGGGCGGCTATGCACGGCTGTACATCGATCACGTGCTGCAGGCCGACGAGGGGTGCGACCTCGACTTCCTGGTTGGCACGCGCGGCGCGGAAGTGCCGAGCCATTCGCATTGAGCGGCGGGAACACGCATTCCGGGAACGGACCGAGACGGGGCACGAGGGAAACACGGTGACGCGCCGGATGCGGCCGAGCGTGAAGGAAGAGCTGCGTAAGCGTTCACGCACAAACGACGGCCGACCGCGAAGTATGGGGTATGAGCGCAGAAGCGCCAACGGGGATCGGCCGCGAAGCATGCGGTATGCGCAAGCCCCCAAGCGCAAATGCATACCGGCCGCGAAGGATGGGACGCACGTAAGCGCGAAAGCACTAACGTGCGTTGACCGCGAAGCATGGGGTCCGCGCAAGCGCTGAAGCGCTAACGTGGGTCGACAGCGATGCATGGGATCCACGTAAGCGCTGAAGCGCTAACGTGGATCGACCGCGATGCATGGGACGTACGTAAGCGCTGAAGCGCTAACGTACGTCGACAGGAGACAAGATGACGACGCAGTACACGAGCGCGCAGGACGCGGCGGAACAGTCCGATTCGACGGCAGCCGTCGACGAACGGCACCTGACCCGCCTGCTCACGCGCAAGCTGGTGCCGTTCCTCGCGCTGATCTACGTGGTCGCCTACGTCGACCGTACCGTCGTCGGCTTCGCGAAGCTCCACATGAACGCGGCGATCGGCCTCGGCGACGCCGCGTACGGGCTCGGCGCGGGACTGTTCTTCATCGGCTACTTCCTGTGCGAGGTACCGAGCAACCTCGCACTCGGCCGCTTCGGCGCACGCGTATGGTTCGCGCGCATCCTCGCGACCTGGGGCGCGATCACGATGGCCATGGCGCTCGTACAGGGGCCGACCAGCTTCTACGTGCTGCGCTTCCTGCTCGGCGCGGCCGAAGCCGGCCTCTATCCCGGCATCCTGTACTTCCTCACGCAATGGTTCCCGATGCGCGATCGCGCGCGGGTGATCGGCCTGCTCGTGCTCGCGCAACCGTTCGCCGGTATCGTGACCGGGCCGCTCGCCGGCTGGCTGCTGTCGACGCACGGGTGGCTCGGCCTGTCGGACTGGCAGACGCTGTTCGTCGTCAGCGGCCTGCCTGCCGTGCTGCTCGCGTGGCCGACGCTGCGGCTGTTGCCCGAGTCGCCCGCGCATGCGCGCTGGCTGAATGACGGCCAACGCCGCTGGATCGCCCGGCAACTCGCCGCCGACCGCGACACCTATCGCCCCGATTCGCACGGCAATCCGCTCGCCGCGTTGCGCGACCGCCGCGTGCTGCTGCTCGCCGCGCTGTTCCTGCCGTTCCCGCTGTGCATCTACGGATTGTCGCTGTGGCTGCCGACGATCATTCACGCGTTCGGCACCGGCGATGCGACGACCGGCCTGCTGTCCGCCGTGCCGTACCTGTTCGCGGTGGTCGGCCTGCTCGTCGTGCCGCGCCATTCGGACCGCAAGCGCGAGCGCTACTGGCACATCGTCGTCGTGTCGGCCGCCGCCGCCGTGACGATGGCCGCGAGCGCGTGGGTACGGCAACCCGCGCTGCAATTCCTGTTCATCTGCCTCACCGCGTTTTCGCTGTATTCGATCCAGGCCGTCGTATGGGCGCTGCCCGGCGAATTCCTGACCGGCACGAGCGCCGCGGTCGGCATCGCCGCGATCAATTCGCTCGCGAATCTCGGCGGTTACCTGGGGCCATACGGGATCGGACTGATCAAGGCATCGACCGGCAGCCTCGCGGCCGGCCTGTACTTCCTCGCGGCGACGCTGCTGTTCGCGGTGCTGATGACGTTCGTGGTCCGGGCCGCGCTGCGCGTGCCCGAACCGGCCGCCGGCGCGTTCGCCGGCGAATCCTGAGCGCCTTGTTTTCCGGCTGAACGCCGATTCGACTGATGCAGGACCAACCATGACATCGAGCAGCACGCCGCGCTATCGCGGCATTTTCCCTGTCGTCCCGACGACGTTTACCGAGACCGGCGAGCTCGACCTCGCGAGCCAGAAGCGCGCGGTCGATTTCATGATCGACGCCGGCTCGGACGGGCTGTGCATCCTCGCGAACTTCTCCGAACAGTTCGCGATCGCCGATGACGAACGCGACGTGCTTACGCGCACGATCCTCGAACACGTCGCAGGCCGCGTGCCGGTGATCGTCACGACGTCGCACTACAGCACGCAGGTGTGTGCCGCGCGCAGCCTGCGCGCGCAGCAGCTCGGCGCGGCGATGGTGATGGCGATGCCGCCGTATCACGGCGCGACGTTCCGCGTGCCGGAAGCGCAGATCTTCGATTTCTTTGCGCGCGTGTCGGATGCGATCGACATCCCGATCATGATCCAGGACGCGCCCGCGAGCGGCACCGCGCTGTCCGCGCCGTTCCTCGCGCGGATGGCGCGCGAGATCGAGCAGGTCGCGTACTTCAAGATCGAGACGCCTGGTGCCGCGAACAAGCTGCGCGAGCTGATCCGGCTCGGCGGCGACGCGATCGAGGGGCCGTGGGACGGCGAGGAGGCGATCACGCTGCTCGCCGATCTTCATGCGGGCGCGACCGGCGCGATGACGGGCGGCGGCTTTCCGGACGGCATCCGGCCGATCCTCGAAGCGTTCCGCGAAGGGCGGCACGACGATGCGTTCGCGCATTACCAGACGTGGCTGCCGCTGATCAATCACGAGAACCGCCAGTCCGGGATCTTGACCGCGAAAGCGCTGATGCGCGAAGGCGGTGTGATCGCGTGCGAGCGGCCGCGGCATCCGATGCCGGAACTGCACCCGGACACGCGCGCGGAATTGCTCGCGATCGCGCGCCGGCTCGATCCGCTCGTGCTGCGCTGGGCGCACTGAGCGAGTGGCGAAGGAGGAAAGCACGATGAGCGATGTGATTTCGTTGGGCGTCGTCGGGATCGGCAAGATCGCGCGCGACCAGCATTTGCCGGCGATCGCCGCCGAACCGGGCTTCGCGTTGACTGCCTGTGCGAGCCGTCACGCGGAAGTCAACGGCGTGCGCAATTATCCGGATCTGACCGCGCTGCTGGCCGCCGAGCGCGAGCTCGAAGCGGTCTCGCTGTGCGCGCCGCCGCAAGTGCGCTACGCGCAGGCGCGCGCCGCGCTCGAAGCCGGCAAGCACGTGATGCTCGAGAAGCCGCCGGGCGCGACGCTGGGCGAAGTGGCTGCGCTGGAAGCGCTGGCGCGCGAGCGCGGCCTCACGCTGTTCGCGACCTGGCATTCGCGCTGCGCGAGCGCGGTCGAGCCGGCGCGCGCGTGGCTCGCGACGCGCACGATCCGGGCGGTGCAGGTGCGCTGGAAGGAGGACGTGCGGCGCTGGCATCCGGGGCAGCAGTGGATCTGGGAACCGGGCGGCCTCGGCGTGTTCGATCCGGGCATCAACGCGCTGTCGATCGTCACGCGAATCCTGCCGCGCGAGCTCGTGCTGCGCGAGGCGACGCTGTTCGTGCCGAGCGACGCACAGATGCCGATCGCGGCCGAACTCGATTGCGCGGATACCGCCGGCGTGCCGGTGCACGCGGAATTCGACTGGCGGCACGGGCCGGTCGAGCAATGGGAGATCGCAGTCGACACGGCCGACGGCGTGCTCGCGATCAGCCGCGGCGGCGCGCAACTGTCGATCGCGGGCGAGCCGGTCGAGGTCGGCCCGGAACGCGAGTATCCGGCGCTGTATGCGCACTTCCACGCGCTGATCGCGCGTGGCGAAAGCGACGTCGACGCGCGGCCGCTGCGGCTCGTCGCCGACGCCTTCCTGTTCGGCCGGCGCGTGCAGACCGACGCGTTCGGCCGTTGAACCTGCGTCGCGCGCTTCGGCGCGAAGCGCGCGACGCGTGATCGATTACGACACACATCCACGGCATCGGCCGATACAAAGGAGACACCCATGAACCGCACGATTCGTCGACATACCCTGCGCGCGCTGCTGGCCGCGCTCTGCATCGCACCGCTCGGCATGCAGGGCGCCGCGCGCGCCGATGCGCCGCTGAAGATCGGCTTCCTCGTGAAGATGCCGGAGCAGGCGTGGTTCATCAACGAGCAGAACGCGGCGTCCGCGCTCGGCCAGAAGGAGAACTTCTCGGTCGTGAAGATCGGCACGCCGGACGGCGAGAAGGTGCTGGCCGCGATCGACAACCTCGGCTCGCAGGGCGCGCAGGGCTTCGTGATTTGCGCGCCGGACGTGCGCCTCGGGCCGGCGATCGCGTCGCGCGCGAAGCGCTACAACATGAAGTTCGTGACGGTCGACGACCAGCTCGTCGATTCGAGCGGCAAGCCGCTGCCGAACGTGCCGCACCTCGGGATGTCGGCGACCAAGATCGGCAACCAGGTCGGCCAGGCGATCGCCGACGAGATGAAGCGGCGCGGCTGGAAGCCCGAGGAAGTCGGCGCGCTGCGCGTCACCAACTACGAGCTGCCGACCGCGAAGCTGCGCACCGACGGCGCGACGCAGGCGCTGCTCGCGAACGGCTTCCGCAAGGAGAACATCTTCGACGCGCCGCAGAAGACGACCGACGACGAAGGCGGCTTCAGCGCGGCAGCGCCCGTGCTCGCCCGCCATCCGAACGTGAAGAAATGGGTGATCTACGCGCTGAACGAGGAAACGGTGCTCGGCGCGGTACGCGCGACCGAGCAGCTGCACATTCCGGCGGCGGACGTGATCGGCGTCGGCATCAACGGCGCGGGCGAGGCGTTTGCCGAGTTCCAGAAGAAGGAGCCGACCGGCTTCTACGGGACGATCGCGGTCAGCTCGACGAACCACGGCAAGGAGAGCACGCAGAATCTCGTCGACTGGATCCGCACCGGCAAGACGCCGCCGGCCGACACGCAGACGAGCGGCAAGCTGATGACGCGCGCGAACTGGCAGGCCGTGCGCGCCGAACTCGGTATCTGAGCGGGGCGAGGCGAGAACGCGATGACGATGCAGACGATGACGGCCGCGTCCGGCCACGACGCAGAAGCGGCCGCGCCGCCGGAAGGCCCGCTGCTCGCGCTCGACGGCATCACCGTGACGTTTCCGGGCGTGCGTGCGCTCGACGCGGTGTCGCTGTCGGTGCGCGCGGGCGAAGTGCACGGGCTGATGGGCGAGAACGGCGCCGGGAAATCGACGCTGCTGAAGGTGCTGTCCGGCGTGAACCAGCCGCAGGCGGGCACGCTGACGCTGAACGGCACGGTGCAGCGCTTCGCGTCGACGCGCGCGGCGCTCGAGGCCGGCATCGCGATCATCTACCAGGAGCTGCATCTGGTGCCCGAGTTGACGGTCGCGGAAAACCTGATGCTCGGGCAATTGCCGAGCCGGCTCGGCGTGGTCGACGAGCGTGCGCTCGCCGCGCGCGCGCTCGATGCGCTGGAGCGGCTCGGCGAGCACATCGATCCGGGCATCCCGGTGAAATATCTGTCGATCGGCCAGCGCCAGATGATCGAGATCGGCAAGGCGCTGATGCGCGACGCGCGCGTGATCGCGTTCGACGAACCGACGAGTTCGCTGTCCGCGCGCGAAACCACGCAACTGTTCCGGATCATCCGCGCGCTGCGCGCGCAAGGCCGCGCGATCATCTACGTCACGCACCGGATGGAGGAAGTCTACGAACTGTGCGACCGCGTGACGGTGTTTCGCGACGGCCGCCGCATCGACACGTTCGAATCCGTCGCCGATCTCGACCGCGACCGGCTGATCGGCTGCATGGTCGGCCGTTCGATCGAGGACGTGTACGGCTATCGGCCGCGCCCCGCCGGCGACGTGCTGATCGAAGCGAAGGGACTGACGGGGCCGGGGTTGGCCGAGCCCGTGTCGTTCACCGCGCGGCGCGGCGAGATCGTCGGCTTCTTCGGGCTCGTCGGCGCGGGCCGCTCGGAGCTGATGAAGCTGCTGTACGGCGCGGTGCGGCCGAGTGCCGGGTACGTCGAGCTGAACGGCAAGCGGGTGGCGTTCGGCAGCCCGCGCGACGCGGTGCGCGCCGGCATCGCGCTGTGCCCGGAAGACCGCAAGCAGGAAGGCATCGTCGCGATCGCGTCGGTGGCCGACAACCTGAACATCAGCGCGCGCCGTCATTTCAGTCCGGCGCGCGTGCTGCTCGACGGGCGGCGCGAACGCGAGCTCGCGCAGCAATACATCGAGCGGCTCGCGATCAAGACCCGCGACGGCGAAACGCCGATCGGCGCGCTGTCGGGCGGCAACCAGCAGAAGGTCGTGCTCGCGCGCTGGCTGGCCGAGCGCATCGACGTGTTCCTGATGGACGAGCCGACGCGCGGCATCGACGTCGGCGCGCGCGCGGAAATCTACAACCTGTTCTACGAACTCGCGGAAGCCGGCCGCACGGTGATCCTCGTGTCGAGCGATCTGGCCGAGGTGATCGGCGTGTCGGACCGCATCGTCGTGATGAAGGAAGGGCGGATCGCGGGCGAGGTCGCGAAGGCGCACGCGACGCCCGACGCGCTGATCAAGCTCGCGCTGCCGCGCTAGCGGCGAGCAGTCAACCGGAAAGCAACTGATATGAGCCAGGCAATGCAACCTCAACGTACCTCCCCATCCCCGGATGCGGCCGCCGCCGCGGCCACGCCCGCACACCCGCGCGGCGGCGTATGGCAGCTGATCAACCGCTCCGGCATCGTGATGGTGTTTCTCGTGCTGTTCGCGACGCTGTCGCTGACGGTGCCGGACTTCCTTACGCCGCGCAACATCCAGGGCCTGCTGCTGTCGGTCACGCTGATCGGCTCGATCGCGGTGACGATGATGTTCGTGCTCGCGCTCGGCGAGGTCGACCTGTCGGTCGCGTCGATCGTCGCGTTCGCGGGCGTCGTCGCGTCGACGCTGATCACCGCGACGCACAGCGTCGTGCTCGGCATCGCGGCCGGCGTGCTCGCGGGCGGTGCGGTCGGGCTCGTGAACGGCGTGCTGATTGCGCGCTACCGGATCAACTCGCTGATCGTCACGCTCGCGATGATGGAAGTCGTGCGCGGGCTCGCGTTCATCACGTCGAACGGCGACGCGGTGATGATCTCCGAGGAGCGCTTCTTCGATCTCGGCGGCGGGTCGTTCCTCGGCATCTCGTATCCGATCTGGAGCAACATCGTCGGCTTCGTCGTGTTCGGCTTCCTGCTGCGCAAGACGGTGTTCGGCAAGAACGTGCTGGCCGTCGGCGGCAACGGCGAGGCCGCGCTGCTCGCCGGGCTGCCGGTGATGCGCATCAAGATCGCCGTGTTCGTGCTGCAGGGGCTCGTGACGGGCTTTGCCGGCGTGATGCTCGCGTCGCGGATGAGCCTCGGCGATCCGAAGACGTCGGTCGGCCTCGAGCTCGGCGTGATTTCCGCGTGCGTGCTCGGCGGCGTGTCGCTGACGGGCGGCGTCGCGACCATCTCCGGCGTGCTGGTCGGCGTGCTGATCATGGGCTCCGTGCAGGACGCGATGAGCCTGCTGAACGTGCCGACCTTTTACCAATATCTGATACGCGGCGGAATTCTGTTGCTCGCGGTGCTGTTCGACCAGTATCGTCGCAACCAGCGGCGCGCGATGAAGATCTGACTTCGACTCACGCGCGGCCGCCTGCACTTACGACGAATATCGGGAGACGGCATGCAACAGACTCAACCGGGCACGGCGGCGGCGCTGCTGGTCGACAGCCGCAACACGCTCGGCGAAGGCGCGACGTGGTGCGACAGGACGCACGCGCTGTACTGGGTGGACATCGAGGGCGCGCAGCTGTGGCGCTGCCGCGCGGACGGTTCAGACCTCGCGCAATGGGCGATGCCCGAACGGCTCGCGTGCTTCGCGCTGACCGACGACCCGGACGTGCTGCTCGTCGGGCTCGCGACGCATCTCGCGTTCTTCGACCTGCGCCGCGGCGCGTTCACGCGGATCGTCGACGTCGAACCCGATCTTCCCACGCGGCTGAACGACGGGCGCTGCGACCCGTTCGGCGCATTCGTGTTCGGGATGAAGGACGAGGGCGCCGAGCCGCCGCGCGCGGTCGGCGGGTTCTACCGGCTCAATCCCGATCTCACGCTCGAACGGCTTGCATTGCCGGCGGCAGCGATCGCGAACAGCATCGCGTTCTCGCCGGACGGCACGAAGCTGTATTTCTGCGATTCGCTGGTGCGCGAGATTTTCGTGTGCGATTACCGGGCAGGCGGCGACGTCGCGAACGTGCGGCCGTTCGCGCGGCTGACGGATGCGCACGGCGACCCGGACGGCTCGATCGTCGATCGCGACGGCGGGCTGTGGAACGCGCAGTGGGGCGGCCGGCGGGTGGTGCGTTACGGGCCGGACGGGATCGAGACGGACCGCGTCGAGGTGCCGACCGCGCAGCCCAGTTGCGTCGCGATCGACGGTGACGGCCGGTTGTACGTGACGAGTGCGCGTGTCGGGCTGAGCGACGACGCGCTGGCCGGCGACGCGCACGCGGGCGGCGTGTTCGTCGCGCAGGCGCGGCATGCGGGGCTGCCGACCGCGCGGTTCGCGGGCACGCCGCGCGGTTGATCGCGTCGTCGCATACGGGTTCCCGTCCATGGGATCGGGCCGACGCGACGGTCTTCGCGGTCTGGCCCGCGATCCGCTGCACATGCGCGCGCGCACGGCGGCCGACCGCCATCCCCGAACATCCGTTCATCTCCCCACCTGCTGGTAAGATGGCCTGCAATTCCATCCTGCCCGCACCATGAGTTCCGCACCGACCAAGCCCGCGAATCCGAAGAACGCCGCGAAGAACGCCCGCGCGACGGGCGACAAGCCGAAAGCGCGCGTGCAACAACGCCTGACCTACGTGATCGGCGGCCTCGACCGGCTGCTGCGGCGTCACATGACCGACGCGCTCGCGCCGCTCGGCATCACGCTCGCGCAATACACGGCGCTGTCGGTGCTCGAGGCGCGCGGCGCATCGTCGAACGCGCAGTTGGCCGAGCGCTCGTGGATCACGCCGCAATCGGCGAACGAGGTGATGAGCGTGATGGCCGCGCGCGGTTTCGTCACGCGCGAAGCCGATCCGTCGCATGGCCGCATCATCCTGCTGACGCTGACCGACGCAGGCGCGGCGATGCTGCGCGAATGCGAAGCCGTGCTGCGCCCGCTCGAGGCACGCATGCTCGGCGACATCTCGGCCGACGACGCCGCGCACGTGCAGCGCGCGCTCGAACTGTTCTCGCGCAACCTGCGCGGCTGACCGCTTCCCCGATTTTTACGACGCGGGCCTGCCGGTCCGCTCGCTTCGTACGCGCCAGAGGCGGTCGCCCGACCGCTCCCCGATTTCCCGACGCTTTCTCAGCCTTCCGCTCCGGGTTTACACCGGCGCTCGTGCCGCTTGCAATATCAGGTAGCCTGATATTAAATGAAGTCGTCCGCAGCAGGAATGCTGCGCACCGAATCGCACAGGAACGAACGACAGGAACAGACATGAGCAAGTACGACAATCGCTGGCAGACCGTTGAAGTGAAAGTGGAGGCCGGCATCGCGTGGGTGACGCTGAATCGCCCCGAGAAGCGCAACGCAATGAGCCCGACGCTGAACCGGGAGATGCTGGAAGTCCTCGACGCGATCGAGTTCGACGACGAGGCGAAGGTGCTGGTGCTGACCGGCGCGGGCGCCGCGTGGACGGCCGGCATGGATCTGAAGGAATATTTCCGCGAGATCGACGGCGGCCCCGACGCGCTGCAGGAAAAGGTGCGCCGCGACGCATCGGAATGGCAGTGGCGCCGCCTGCGGATGTACAACAAGCCGACCATCGCGATGGTGAACGGCTGGTGCTTCGGCGGCGGGTTCTCGCCGCTCGTCGCGTGCGACCTCGCGATCGCGGCGGACGACGCGGTGTTCGGGCTGTCGGAAATCAACTGGGGCATCCCGCCGGGCAACCTCGTCAGCAAGGCGATGGCGGACACGGTCGGGCATCGCCGCGCGCTGCACTTCATCATGACCGGCGATACGTTCACCGGCGCGGAAGCGGCGGAAATGGGCCTCGTGAACAGCAGCGTGCCGCTCGCCGGGCTGCGCGATGCGACGATCGCGCTCGCCGCGCGGCTGATGGACAAGAACCCGGTCGTGCTGCGCGCGGCGAAGCACGGCTTCAAGCGTTCGCGCGAGCTCACGTGGGAACAGTGCGAGGATTACCTGTACGCGAAGCTCGACCAGGCGCAGCTGCGCGACCCGGAGCGCGGCCGCGAGCAGGGGCTGAAGCAGTTCCTCGACGACAAGACGATCAAGCCGGGCCTGCAGGCATACAAGCGCTGATACAAGCGCCGACGCAGCCGCCGGCGTCACCGCCGGCGTAATCGCAAGAGACAGGCAAGGCAGGAGACGACATGACCGACAGACGGATGCTGATCGGCGGCGAGTGGTGCGCCGCCCGCGACGGGCGGACCTTCGACCGCCTCAACCCCGCGACGGGCGCGCTCGCGTCGCGCGCGCCGGCGGCCGGCAACGCCGACGCCGACGCGGCGATCGACGCCGCGCACCGCGCGTTCCCCGCGTGGGCGGCGCTCGCGCCGACCGAGCGGCGGCGCCGGCTGCTGAAGGCGGCCGACCTGATGGATGCGCGCATCGACGCGTTCATCGAAACCGGCGTCGCCGAAACCGGCGCGACGCCCGGTTGGCTCGGCTTCAACGTGACGCTCGCGGCGAACATGCTGCGCGAGGCCGCGTCGATGACGACGCAGATCGCCGGCGACGTGATCCCGTCCGACGTGCCGGGCAATCTCGCGCTCGCGATGCGCGTGCCGTGCGGCGTGGTGCTCGGCATCGCGCCGTGGAACGCGCCGGTGATTCTCGGCACGCGTGCGCTGGCGATGCCGCTCGCGTGCGGCAACACGGTCGTGCTGAAGGCGTCCGAGGCGTGCCCGGGCGTGCATGCGCTGATCGGCGCGGTGCTGGACGAAGCGGGGCTCGGTGCGGGCGTGGTGAACGTGATCACGCACGCGGCGGCCGACGCACCCGAACTCGTCGAGCGGATGATCGCGCATCCGCACGTGAAGCGGATCAACTTCACCGGGTCGACGCACGTTGGCCGCATCGTCGCGCGCCACGCGGCCGCGCACCTGAAGCCCGTGCTGCTCGAACTCGGCGGCAAGGCGCCGGTGCTGGTGCTCGACGACGCCGATCTCGACGCGGCCGTCGATGCGATCGCGTTCGGCGCATTCTTCAACCAGGGGCAGATCTGCATGTCGACCGAGCGCGTGATCGCCGCGCGGCCGATCGCCGATGCGCTCGTCGAGCGGCTCGCCGCGAAGGCGCGCACGCTGGTCGCGGGCGATCCGCTGGCCGGCCATCCGCTCGGCACGATGGTCGATGCGCGGGCCGCCGCGCGCGCGGCGGCGCTGGTCGAGGATGCGCGTGCGCACGGCGCGCAACTGCCGCTCGGTTGCCGTGTGGATGGCGCGACGATGCAGCCCGCGATCGTCGACGGCGTCACCCGCGACATGCGGCTCTATCGCGAGGAGTCGTTCGCGCCGGTCGTCGCCGTCCTGCGTGCGGATAGCGACGACGAAGCGGTTGCGCTCGCGAACGACAGCGAGTTCGGGCTGTCGGCGAGCGT
The DNA here is from genome assembly GCF_001528895.1 of Burkholderia sp. MSMB1078WGS. NCBI lineage: Bacteria > Pseudomonadati > Pseudomonadota > Betaproteobacteria > Burkholderiales > Burkholderiaceae > Burkholderia > Burkholderia sp. MSMB1078WGS. The sequence continues at coordinate 85,121 of NZ_LPDI01000038.1, forward strand.
GTTCAGCCGCGACGTCGCACGTGCGATGGCGGTCGCCCGGCAGATCGAATCGGGGATTTGCCACATCAACGGGCCGACCGTGCACGACGAAGCGCAGATGCCGTTCGGCGGCACGAAGGCGAGCGGCTACGGCCGCTTCGGCAGCCGCGCGTCGATCGCCGAATTCACCGAGCTGCGCTGGATCACCGTGCAGACCGCGCCGCGGCACTACCCAATATGAGCGAGGTCACGATGAACGTCTCGCACCCCGCCGGCGGGCCGGCGGCCGACACGGGCGGCGTGCGCTATCGCGCGGCGGCCGTCGCGGTCGGCGCGGCCGAGATTCGCCGCGACGACGACGGCACCTGGTACCTGCGCTCGCGCGAGCCGCTCGGCGCTTATCCGACGCGCATCACCGACTGCCTCGTGCGCGGCGCGCAAGCGCACCCCGATCGCGTGCTGGCCGCGCGGCGCGGTGCAGACGGGCGCTGGATCGAGATCACCTACGCGCGGATGCTCGAACGCGCGCGCGCGCTCGGCCAGGGGCTCGTCGATCTCGGGCTGTCGGCCGACCGTCCGCTCGCGGTGCTGTCCGGCAACGATCTCGAACATCTGCAGCTGATGTTCGCGGCGATGCTGGCCGGCGTGCCGTACTCGCCGATCTCGCCCGCGTATTCGCTGGTGTCGACCGACTACGGCAAGCTGCGTCACACGCTCGGCGTGCTGCGGCCGGGTGCGGTGTTCGTCGCGGAGCGCGCACCGTTCGCGCGCGCGCTCGACGCGACGCTGCCGGCCGATGCGGCGCTGATCGTCGCGCGCGATGCCGACGTCGATGCCGACGGCCGCGCGGTGCCGCTGTCGCGCCTCGTCGCCACCGTCCCGCGCACGATCGACGCGATCCACGATGCGGTCGGCCCCGACCATCTCGCGAAGATCCTGTTCACGTCCGGTTCGACGAAGCTGCCGAAGGCCGTGCCGACCACGCACCGGATGCTGTGCAGCAACCAGCAGATGCTGCGCCAGACCATGCCCGAACTCACGCGCGAGCCGCCGGTGCTGGTGGACTGGCTGCCGTGGAATCACACGTTCGGCGGCAGTCACAACCTCGGCATCGCGCTGTACAACGGCGGCACGCTGTATATCGACGACGGCCGCCCGATGCCCGGCCGTTTCGACGAAACCGTGCGCAACCTGCGCGAGATCGCGCCGACGATCTACTTCAACGTGCCGAAGGGCTGGGAGGAGCTGACCGCCGCGCTCGAACGCGATGCCGAGCTGCGCGACACGTTCTTCTCGCGCGTGAAGCTGTATTTCTTCGGCGGCGCGGGGCTGTCGCAAGCCGCGTGGGACCGGCTCGACCGCGTGACCGAAGCGCATTGCGGCGAGCGCATCCGGATCATGGCCGGCCTCGGGATGACGGAGGCGTCGCCGTCGTGCCTGTTCACCACGGGGCCGCTGATGCGCGCCGGCTATATCGGGCTGCCCGCGCCCGGCTGCGACGCGAAGCTCGTGCCGTGCGGCGGCAAGCACGAACTGCGCTTCAAGGGGCCGAACGTGATGCGCGGCTACTGGCATGCCGACGTCGATCCGCGCGACGTGTTCGACGAAGAAGGCTATTACCGCAGCGGCGACGCGGGCGTGTTTGCCGATCCGGCGCGGCCGGAACTCGGGCTGCTGTTCGACGGGCGGCTCACCGAGGACTTCAAGCTGAGCAGCGGCACGTTCGTCAGCGTCGGGCCGTTGCGCGCGAATGCCGTGTCGACGGGTGCCCCGTACGTGCAGGACGTGGTCGTGACCGGGATCGATCGCGACGACATCGGCTTGCTGGTGTTCCCGCGCGTCGATGCATGCCGTGCGCTCGCGGGGCTTGCCGCCGATGCGTCCGTGGCCGACGTGCTGCGCGCGCCGGCCGTGCGGGCGGCGTTCGCGGCGTGGCTCGCCGAGCTGAACCGGAACGCGAGCGGCGGCTCGACGTTCGTCGCGCGGATCCGGCTGATCGACACGCCGCCGTCGCTCGATCTCGGCGAAGTGACCGACAAGGGTTCGCTGAACCAGGCGGCCGTGCAGAAGCATCGCGCGGCGACGATCGACGCGCTGTACGACCCGGCGCGGCGCGATCCCGACGTGATTTACGCGTAAGCAGTACGCAGAAGCAGTCAGCAGCAACGAGCACACACAACGACCGGCCGGCCACGACACCGGCGGGCATGCTTGCGGCCAGTGAATCAGGTTGCCTGATAAAGGCGGCCGTTCATGCGGCACCTCGCGCGCCGAACCGCCACTGGCCGGCGGCGGCGCGCGGCGGTCGTTGCACGGCCGACCGACTACAAGACATGGGACTGGAGACACAATGAATACCTACGTTGCCGAAAAACCCACGGTCGCGACCACGCTCGCGCTGTGTTTCGCGATCGCACTCCTCGAAGGGCTCGACCTGCAGTCGGTCGGCGTCGCCGCGCCGCGCATGGCGCGCGAATTCGGGCTGTCCGTGTCGCAGATGGGCATCGCGTTCAGCGCGGGCACCTTCGGGCTGCTGCCGGGCGCGATGCTCGGCGGGCGGCTCGCCGACCGGATCGGCCGCAAGCGCGTGCTGATCGCGTCGACCGTGCTGTTCGGGCTGCTGTCGATCGCGACCGCGCAGGTCTCGAGCTTCGCGATGCTCGTCGTCGTGCGCGTGCTGACCGGCATCGGCCTCGGCGGCGCGATGCCGAACCTGATCGCGCTGTCGTCCGAAGCGGTCGAGCCGCGTTCGCGCAGTAGCGCGGTCGCGACGATGTACTGCGGGATCCCGTTCGGCGGCGTGATCGCGTCGCTGATCGGCGTGCTGCTCGCCGGCGACACCGAATGGCGGCACATCTTCTACGTCGGCGGCGTGGGGCCGCTGCTGCTCGTGCCGCTGCTCGTGTGGTTCCTGCCGGAATCGCGCGCGTATCTCGACGTCGCGGGCACGCCGGCCGCGCGCGCCAGCGTCGCACGCACGCTGTTCGGCGACGGCCGCACGACGTCGACGGTCGCGCTGTGGGTCAGCTACTTCTGCACGCTGATCGTCCTCTACTTCCTGCTGAACTGGCTGCCGTCGCTGATGGCCGCGCGCGGGCTCGATCGCGCGCACGTCGGCCTCGTGCAGATCGCATTCAACGTCGGCGCGGGACTCGGCGCGCTCGGCATCGGTGCGGCGCTCGACCGGATGCGCGCGTCGCGCGTGGTCGGCGGCATGTATGTCGGGATCGTGCTGTCGCTCGCCGCGCTCGCGGCCGCGCCCGGTTTCGCGTCGCTCGCGGCGGCCGCGTTCGCGGCGGGGATGTTCGTGGTCGGCGGGCAGTCGGTGCTGTATGCGCTCGCGGCAATCTACTACCCGACCGCGATGCGCGGTACCGGCGTCGGCGCGGCGGTGGCGGTCGGCCGGCTCGGCTCCGTCGTCGGGCCGCTCGCGGCCGCGACGCTGCTGGCCGCCGGCCGCAGCGCGCCCGTCGTGATCGGCGCGAGCATCCCCGTCACGCTCGTCGCGGCCTTCGCCGCATTCGTGCTGATTCGCCGCCCGCAAGCCGGCGACTGACGGTTCGCTTTTTTCGATGCGCGCCGTCAGAGCGCGCGATTCAACACGGTCTGGAGACGCAACGAAATGAAAACGAAGACAAGGAACGGCCTGCTGGCCGCGGGCGCGTGCTGCGCGCTCGCCGCGCCGGGCGCACACGCACAGTCGAGCGTGACGCTGTACGGGATCATCGATACGGGCGTCGAATTCGTGTCGCACGCGAACGCGGCCGGCGACCATGTGGTGCGGATGCCGGCCGTGACGGGCGAGTTGCCGTCGCGCTGGGGGCTGCGCGGCACCGAGGATCTCGGCGGCGGCTACCAGGCGGTGTTCACGCTCGAAAGCGGCTTCAACGTGCGCGGCGGCGATCTCGGGCAAGGCGGACGGCTGTTCGGGCGGCAGGCGTTCGTCGGTCTGAAGAGCGGCTTCGGCACGCTCGCGTTCGGCCGTCAGTACACGATGACCTATCTCGCGCTGCAGGGCGCGGACATCATCGGCCCCGACATCTACGGGCTCGGCTCGTTCGACGCGTACGTGCCGAACGGCCGCGCCGACAACGCGGTGACTTACCTCGGCACGTACCGCGGCGTGACGCTCGGCGCCGCGTATTCGTTCGGCCGCGACGGCGCGGGCACCGGCAACTCGCCGGGGCAAGGCACGTGCGCGGGGCAGGTGCCGGGCGACGCGGTGCAGTGCCGCAACTGGTCGGTGATGCTCAAGTACGACAGCGCGTATTTCGGCGCGGCGGCGTCGTACGAGGAGCAGCGCGGCGGCACCGGCGCGGCCGCGAATTTCTTCGACGGCGTCGCGCCCGTCCCCTTCACGAGCAGCGGCGGCAAGGACACGCGCACGCACGTGAGCGCGTATGCGCAGGCGGGCGGCGCGAAGATCGGCGCGGGCTGGATCGGCCGGCGCGTGTCGACCGGTTCGCCGGCCGCGGCCGGCGCGCATTCGGACCTGTTCTTCGTCGGTGCGTCGTATGCGGTGAAGCCCGCTTTCATCGTCGACGGCGAAGGCTACCGGATCGTCAACAGCGCACACGACACGCGCGCGACGATGGCGACGCTGCGTGCGACCTATCTGCTGAGCAAGCGCACGGCCGTCTACGCACAGTCGTCGTATCTGTGGAACAGCGCGCATGCCCGCTACTCGGTCAGCGGCGGTGGGCCGGGCACGACGCCCGGCGCCGGGATGGGGCAGCTCGGCGCGATGGTCGGCGTGCGGCACATGTTCTGATTCACCGGCGTGACGAACCGAACGGGAGTTATCTTGAACAGAAAATCTGCAATCCTCTGTATTGCGCCGCTGTCCGCCGCCGCCATGCTCGCCGGTTGCGGCGGCGACGATTCGATCGGTGCCGCGCCCACGCACCTGAGCGCCGCGACGCCGGCCGCGATGGCGCAGACCTGCGACGCGCTCGCCGCGAAGCTCGCGTATGCGAACACGTCGTTCACGTCGGTGACGACCGCGGCGGCCGGCGCGCTGACGGTGGCCGGCAAGCCGGTCGCCGAGCACTGCGTGATCGCAGGGAAGATGAACGAGCGCGTGAGCGCGGTGGACGGCAAGACCTATGCGATCGGCTTCGAGATGCGCTTGCCGAAAGCGTGGAACGGCCGCTTCTTCTACCAGGCGAACGGCGGGCTCGACGGTAACGTCGTGACCGCGACCGGCGAGATCGGCGGCGGCGGGCCGCTGACCAACGCGCTGAACCAGGGTTTCGCGGTGATCAGCTCGGATTCCGGGCACAGCGCCGCGCAGAATCCGCTGTTCGGCCTCGATCCGCAGGCGCGGATCGACTACGGCTACGGCGCCGTCGATGCGCTGACGCCGATGGCGAAGCAGGTGATCCGGCTCGCGTACGGCAAGGCGCCCGATCGCAGCTATTTCGGCGGCTGCTCGAACGGCGGCCGTCACGCGATGGTCACGGCGGTGCGCAACCCGGCCGACTACGACGGCATCATCGCGGGCGATCCGGGCTTCCATCTGCCGAAGGCGGCGATCGGCGAGATGTACGGCGCGCAGCAGTTCGCGAGGATCGCGTCGGCCACCGGATCGAACGGGTTGCCGGATATCCGCAGCGGTTTCAACGATGCGGAACGCCAGTTCGTCGGCGCGAGGATCCTCGACAAATGCGATGCGCTCGACGGCGCGGCCGACGGGATGGTGCAGGACGTCGCCGCGTGCCAGGCGCACTTCAGCATCGATACCGATATCCCGACCTGCGCGAACGGCACGCGCACCGGCGCCTGCCTGACGCCTGCGCAGAAAACCGCGCTGGAGAACGTGTTCGCCGGTGCGCGCAACGGCGCGGGTACGGCGCTGTACGCGAGCTTTCCGTACGATCCGGGCGTGGCTGCCGGCGGCTGGGCGTCGTGGAAGCAATCGGCGTCGATCACGCTCGATCCGGCCGCGATGGCGTTCACGTTCATGACGCCGCCGAAAACCGCCGCGGCGCTCGCGAACCTGCCCGGTTTCGCGCTCGGCTTCGACATGGACAACGACGCGCCGGCGATCTTCGCGACGAGCGGCGTGTACACGCAATCGGCGTGGTCGTTCATGACGCCGCCCGACGAGACGAACCTGTCCGCGCTGAAGACACGCGGCGCGAAGCTGCTCGTCTATCACGGCACGGGCGACCCGGTGTTTTCGTTCAACGACACGCGCGACTGGTACGCGCAGGTCGCGCAGGCGAACGGCGGCGACGCGTCGAGCTTTGCACGCTTCTATCCGGTGCCGGGGATGAACCACTGCTCGGGCGGGCCGGCCGCCGACCAGTTCGACATGCTGACGCCGCTCGTCGAGTGGGTCGAACAGGGGCAGGCGCCGACGGCGATCGTTGCTGCCGCGCGCGACACGACGAACGCGGTGCCGAACGCGGACGTGCCCGCATCGTGGGGCGCGGGGCGCACGCGGCCGCTGTGCCCGTATCCGCAGATCGCGCGCTACAACGGCTCGGGCGACCTGAATTCGGCGGCGAGCTTCAGTTGTCGCTGACGTAGCCGTCGATGGGAAGCGGCCGGCGCAGGCAGTCGTGCGCCGGCCGTTTCACCGCAGCGTTCACTCGCCGGCATCGACCGGCACGTCGAGGCCGACCTTCACGCGGCTCATGCTCACCAGCGTCTTGAACCGCTTCACGTTGTTGTTCGCGAAGAACAGCTCGCGCGTGAGCGCGTTGTACTGATCCATGTTGCGCACCGCGAGGATCAGCACGAAATCCCATTCCCCCGTCACGTAATAGCACTGCTGAATCTGCGGGCAGCGCTCGAACGCGCGCTTCATCGCGTCGAGCTGGTCGATCTGCTCGCTTTCGACCTCGACGTTCACGACGATCGTCAGCGGATGATCGACCTTGTCCGGCGCGACGACGGCCGTATAGCGCTCGATTACGCCGTCTTCCGCGAGGCGGCGCAGCCGCCGGTTCACGGCGGCGGTCGACAGATTGACGCGCGCGCCGAGCTCGGCCTGCGGCGTCTGCGCGTCGCGCTGGACTTCCATCAACAGCTTGCGATCGAACGCATCGAGAGGGGGCGTCATGATGGTGTGTCGAGCCTCGAAAGAATGAGAAATTTTTGCGTGTGAGACGTCGATTTGGCGATTTCATTCGCCAGTGTACGCAATATTATTTTTCCAACCGATGGCGAGCGCAGCCTGCGTCTGCCTGATCCGACTCACCCGACGGACCGTCAGCGGTCCCGCTCCGGAGCCCTTTGCCATGCTGATCGCCAACCCGCGCGCATCGCGCACACCCTATCCCAACGCGCTGCGCCGCGTGATGAACATCGCGTCGGCCGACGAAAGCGGCGCGTGGCTGTCGCACTGGCCGCTCGTCGGCCACACGCGCACGCCGCTGCGCGCGCTGCCCGATCTCGCCGCGCGGCTCGGCGTCGCGAGCGTCAGCGTGAAGGACGAGTCGTGCCGCTCGTCGCTCGGCAGCTTCAAGGCGCTTGGCGCGCCGATCGCGCTGGTGCGGCTCGTGAAGCGGCTGCGGCGCACGCAAGAATTCGATCCGCGGGGGCTCGTCACCGGCCGCTATGCGTCGACTCTGGCCGATCTGACGGTGATCAGCGCGACCGACGGCAATCACGGCCGTGCGCTGGCCGCCGCCGCGCGCGCGATCGGCTGCGGGTGCGTGATCGTGCTGCACGCGAACGTCGACGCCGAGCGCGAACGCGCGATCGCGGCGTACGGCGCGCGGATCGTGCGCATCGCGGGGAACTACGACGAATCGGTCGTCTGCGCGGCGCAGCTCGCGCAGGCGAACGGCTGGTACGTCGTGTCGGATACGTCGTACGACGGCTACGAAGCGATTCCGCGCGACGTGATGCAGGGCTACGGCGTGATCGCCGCCGAAGCGGCCGCGCAGGCGGCCGCGGACGACGGGCGACCGTTCACGCACGTGTTCCTGCAGGGCGGCGTGGGCGGCCTCGCCGCGGGCGTCGCGAGCTACCTGTGGGAGCGCGACGGCGTGCAGCGGCCGCGCTTCGTCGTCGTCGAGCCGCGCCAGGCCGATTGTCTGTACCAGAGCGCGCTGGCCGGGCGCGCGACGAAGGCCACCGGCAGCGTCGATTCGGTGATGGCGGGGCTTGCGTGCGGCGAGGCGTCGCCGCTCGCGTGGGATTTCCTCGAGATGTGCATCGATCATTTCATGCTGATCGACGACGAAGACGCGGTGCAGGCGATGCGCAGCCTCGCGGCCGGCAGCGAACGCGACGTGCCGCTCGTCGCCGGCGAATCGGGCGCGGCCGGCGTGGCCGGGCTGGACGTGCTGATGCGCGACCCGGCGCTCGCGCGGCAGGTCGGGCTCGATGCGCATGCGCGGGTGCTGGCGATCAACACGGAAGGGGCGACCGCGCCGTCCGTGTACCGGAAGTGCGTCGGCGAGACGGCCGACGCGGTGCTCGCGCGTCAGCGCGAGTGGCTCGGCCGCGTGGCGGTGGCAGCCTGAACGACATGACGACCGACGAGGCGAACGCGATGGACGAAACCGACGCAATCGAAGCAAGCACGCTGCAAGCGCAACTGAAGACCTGGCGCCGCCATCTGCACCGGTATCCGGAGACGGGTTTCGAAGAGGTGAACACATCGGACTACGTCGCGCGCATCCTGACCACGCTCGGGCTCGACGTGCATCGCGGCATCGGCGGCACCGGGCTCGTCGCGAACCTGACGGCCGGCACGGGCACGCGCGCCATCGGCATTCGCGCGGACATGGATGCGCTGAACATCGCCGAGCACGCGCCGGGCCGCGAACACGCGTCGCGCACGCCGGGCAAGATGCATGCGTGCGGGCACGACGGCCACATGTCGATGGTGCTCGGCGCCGCGCAGCTGCTGGCCGAACGCAAGGATTTCGACGGCACGGTGCGCTTCATTTTCCAGCCGGCGGAAGAGCACGGCCGCGGCGCGAAGGCGATGATGGCCGACGGGCTGTTCGAGCGCTTTCCGGTCGACGCGATCTTCGGCGCGCACAACATGCCGGGCATGCGCGCGGGCACGTTCTCGACGCGTGCGGGCGGCATCATGGCGAGCGAAGACAATTTCGTGATCCGGATCGACGGGCGCGGTACGCACGCGGCGCGGCCGCACATGGGCATCGATCCGATCGTGATCGGCGCGCAGATCGTGCTCGCGCTGCAGACGATCGTGTCGCGCAATCTCGACCCGGGCCGGCAGGCGGTGGTTTCGTGCACGGAATTCATCACCGACGGGCTGCGCAACGTGTTGCCGTCGACCGTGACGATCAAGGGCGACACGCGCAGCTATTCGCGCGACGTGCAGACGTTGCTGGCCACGCGGATGCGCGAGATCAGCGAAGGGATCTGCCGCACGCACGGCGCGACCTGCACGTTCGAGTACACGCACGAGTTCGCGCCGACGGTGAATTCACCGGAATGGGTCGAGACGGCCGTGCAGGCCGCCGCGCAGGTCGCGGGCGCCGACGCGGTGAACGCCGACGTGCAGCCGATGATGATCTCGGAGGATTTCGGCGCGTTCCTGCAGGCGGTGCCGGGCAATTTCATGTTCATCGGCAACGGCGAAGCGGCCGGGCTGGGCGGCGTGCCGCTGCACAACGCGACGTACGATTTCAACGACGAGATTCTGCCGGTCGGCGCGCGGTATTTCGCGGAAGTGGCGCGGCGCGCGTTGCGGGCCGCGTAGCGGGCGGGAGGGCCCGGTACGCGCTCGCGCGAGTACCGGGCCTTGCGTCAGCGCGTTACACCAGTTCGCCCAGACACGCATCGAACTGCGCGACGAGCCGGTCGACATCGTCGGCGGTCGTTTGCGGGCACACGAGCATCATGTTGTGGAACGGCGTGATCAGCACGCCGCGATTCAGCAGGTACAGGTGCACGATGTGCTCGAGTTCGCTGTCGAGCTGCGCGCCGGCCAGCGTGCCGTTGCGCGGCGGTACGGGCGCGAACTGAAACTCGGTGCGCGCGCCGATGCGCGTCACGCACCACGGCAGCCCGTGTTTCGCGATCGCATGTTCGAGGCCCGTCGCGAGCCGCGCGGCGAGCGCGAACATGTGCGCATAGGCGGCGTCGGTCGCGACTTCGGCGAGCGTCGCGCGCATCGCATGCATCGCGAGCATGTTCGCGGTGAGCGTCGTGCCGATTCCCGAATGGCCGGGCGGCGCGTTCAGCTTCGCCTGCTTCGCGCGTTCCGCGAATTCGGCGCTGAACCCGTACACCGCGCACGGCACGCCGCCCGCGATCGGCTTGCCGACCACCAGCATGTCCGGTTCGAGACCGTGCGCGACCGCGTAGCCGCCGGGGCCGCTGCTGATCGTGTGCGTCTCGTCGATCACCAGCAGCGTGCCGTGGCGGCGCGTCAGTTCGCGTGCGGCCTCCCAGAAGCCCGGGTCGGGCAGCACCATGCCGATGTTCGTCATCGCGGGCTCGGCGAGCACGCATGCGACATCGCCGTCCTTCAGCGCCGCTTCGAGCGCGTCGAGATCGTTGAATTCGACGACGCGCGTGTGCGCGAGCAGGTCGTACGACTGTCCGAGCAGGCTGTCGCGCTGCACCGGGCGGCCGTCGACGAGATCGACGAACACGTCGTCGACCGTGCCGTGATAGCAGCCGTTGAACACGACGATCGTGTTGCGGCCGGTGGCCGCGCGCGCCCAGCGCAGTACGAAGCGGTTCGCGTCGCTCGCGCTCAGCGCGAATTGCCAGACCGGCAGATGGAAGCGGCGCGCGAGTTCGCGCGACACCCAGGCGGCGTCCTCGCTCGGCAGCATCGTCGTGTAGCCGCGCGTGGCCTGCTCGGCGAGCGCGCGGGCGACGGGTTCGGGCGCATGGCCGAACATCGCGCCCGTATCGCCGAGGCAGAAATCGACGTAGCGATGACCGTCGACGTCGGTGAAGGTCGCGCCGCGGGCCTCCTTCACGTAGAGCGAGAACGGGGTCGACCAGTCCTGCATCCAGTGCAACGGCACGCCGAACAGCAAGTGCTCGGACGCTTCCGCGGACAGTGCGCGGGAAACCGGCATGGCTTCGGCGAACGCGTGGCGCTCGCGATCGAACAGCGCGCGGGCGCGGATGAGGTCGACTCCGTGGCGGGTAGGCAAAGGCGGCTCCTCGACTGTGGGAATGGACAAACGATAGCGCGGGTGGCGCGGGGCTGACCAGAGGCGGAATTACCGAGGCGGGTCGGCGGCGCGCGGGCAGGAACCGTACCGTTGGAGAGTGGTGGCCGGAGAGGATTGAGTGGAAGTTTTTGCGCATAAACATACGACAACATATCTCTGGAGCCTCATCCGTCGATGTGAGTGTGCGCACACATTCGATATATAACCCCATATATAACAGGGTAAACGACAAATACATACGTCACCCCAATCGCGTCTAGACTCCATCACGTAGTACGACGACGTATAAATCGCGATCCGCCGACCGGCGCATCGACCCCCTCTACCCCGAAGGAGTGCCCATGGCCGCCCATCGCCGCCGTTCGTCTTCGTCCGCCCGATCGCCCGCATCGAAACGGGTATCGCGCCGCGCTTTCATCGGTTGGACCGGCGCGCTCGCCGGCGGCGCGATGCTCGGCGGTCCGTTCGCGGCCGGCAGGGCGCTGGCGAAGGGCGCGACACCCGATGCGTCGGCGGTCGATCTCGTGTGGGGCGAGCACGGCGCGGCGGCGCGCATCGCCGCATCGCTCGCGCACGTGTCGCGGCTCGCGCGGCGCGGGCGCGACTTCGACGTGACGCAGTACGGCGCGCGACGGTGCGCGACGGTCGCGCAGACGTCGCCGTACCCGGCAGCGAAATCGCCGGTCAGCCCCGGCTCCGAGCTGACGGTCGCGCCCGGCGCATTCGATGCGCGCCCGGCGTTTCTCGCGGCGATCGACGCATGCCGGCGGGAAGGCGGCGGCCGGGTCGTCGTGCCGTCCGGCACCTGGTACTGCGCGGGGCCGATCGTGCTGCAGAGCAACGTCACGTTCCATCTGAGCGCGAACTGCACGATCTACTTCAGCCCGAACCCGGCCGATTACGCGAAGGACGGCCCGGTCGATTGCGGCGCGAACGGCCGGCTGTACTACAGCCGCTGGCAGGCGAACGATTGCCTGAACTTCGGTGCGCCCGTCTACGCGCGCCACGCGACGAACATCGCGCTGACCGGAGAAGGCCCGACGTCGGTGCTCAACGGGCAGGCGATGACGCCGTTCTCCGGCAGCGGCGCGAACAGCGTGTGCTGGTGGACCTACAAGGGCTCGTCGGGCGCGTACGGCGCAGGCGCGACGGTGCCGGCCCAGAACTACGCGAACCCGAACAACGTCGACCTGCGGATCGTCGCGCCCGCGATTCCCGTCGCGCTCTATGCGCTGCTGACGTCGCCCGTCACGCCGTGGCAGCAGGACCAGAACTACCTGCCCGCGCTGTCCGAGGCCGGCGTGCCGGTGGAGAAACGCATCTTCGGCCTCGGTCATTACCTGCGGCCATGCATGGTCGAATTCATCGGCTGCACGAACGTGCTGATGGCGAACTACCAGACCCAGAACACGCCGTTCTGGCAGCACCATCCGACCGCGAGCCGCAACGTCGTGATTCGCGGCGTGACGACCAACAGCATCGGCCCGAACAACGACGGCTTCGATCCGGACGCGTGCACCGACGTGCTGTGCGAGGACTGCACGTTCAACACCGGCGACGACTGCATCGCGATCAAGTCGGGCAAGGACCGCGACACCGAATACGGGCCCGCGAAGCGGCACCTGATCCGCAACTGCACGATGAACAGCGGGCACGGCGGGATCACGCTCGGCAGCGAGATGGGCGGCGGCGTCGAGCAGATCTATGCGACGAACCTGTCGATGCTGAACGCGAACTGGCAGACCAACCCGCTGAACATCGCGATTCGCGTGAAGACCAACATGAATCGCGGCGGTTACGTGAAGGATTTCCACGTGAAGGGCGTCACGCTGCCGAACGGCGTGACGCTGAAGGGCGGCGGCTACGGCAGTGCGCTGCTCGCGGGCAGCCCGGTCAACGCGAGCGTCCCGCTCGGCGTCGTCACGCCGTCGGCCGGCAATCCGTCCGCGGCGCAGGGCGGCATCGTCACGTTCGACTGCGACTATCAGCCGGCGAACGATGCGGTACGCACGCGCGCGCCGGTCGTGCAGAACGTGACGATCGCCGACGTGAAGGCGAACAACGTGACGCTGAACGGCGTGAGCGCGTCGTGCTTCCAGGCGATCGTCGCGCAGGGGCCGGTCGCGTTCGACTACAACGGCACGCCGCCCACGCCTGCGGTGCAGCCGATCTCCGGCGTGACGATCGCCAATTGCGACTTCGGCACGCCGGTGGCGTCGGGCACGCCGACGGTTACGTCGCCGGGGCCGATCTATGCGTTCAACGTGAGCGCGATGACGCTGACGAACGTGACGATCGCCGGGCAGATCGTCAACGCGACGATCACCGACACGCGGTGAGATGACGTCACGTCGCCGCGTTCGCGTGCAACCGGCCGGCGCCTGCACGCGAACGCCGATGTGTCATGCCAGCGTCTTGATCATGTAGTGCTCGTCGTAGAAGCGGCCGTCGACGCACATCGAGCGCGGCTCCGTGCCGAACCGCACGAACCCCTGCGATGCATACAGCCGCTCCGCGGTGTGGTTGACCTCGTTTACGCACAGCATCAGTTGGCTGCATCCCCACGCGTTCGCCGCATGCGCGGTCGCGCTGTCGAGCAGCGCCTGGGCGATGCGTTGCCCGCGATATGCGGCGTCGACGTAGACACCCCAGATCGTCGCCTTGTGCGCGATCTTCGTGCGCGCATCGCGGCGCACGCCGGTGATGCCGACGAGCGTCTCGCCGTCGAACGCACCGAACACGGCCTGTACCTGCGTCGGCGTGAGGCGCTTCGCGAATTCGTCGACCGGCACCTGCGATTCTTCGTCGAGCGTCGGCAGGAAGGATGTGGGCGCGGTGTCGACCGCACGCAGGCGGACGGCACGGAAACAGGCGGCGTCGGCCGCGTCGAGCAGGCGGATCGTGATCGTCATCGGGGGCGTTCCGGTTGAGGGGCGTGCTTGCCCGCGCGCGCCGCTGCGGCGAGCGCGGGATGCTCGTCCTTATCCTAACGGGAATCCGGATGTCGCGACGTGATGCCCGCTGCGGGCACGAACGTGAACCGGGAAGACGGTGATGACGGCGGGTCGTGCCGCCGTCGACGAGGGACGCCGGGCGCGTGTGCCGTTGCGCCGAACCTGCACCCGACGTCGAATGCTCGGCATGCGCGAGATCGGCTCACGCGCACGCCGCTGGCATCAATAGCGCGACAGCTGATTGCCGTTGATCTGCACGCGGTCGCCCGGACGCAGGTTGCCCGGCGACTGCACGTCGAACGAGCGCATCGAGCCGTCGCTGACCTGCACGTCGATCCGGTAGCTGCTCGGGCCTTGCGCGGCGCCCATCTGCTGGCCGATCTGGTTGCCCGCCACCGCACCGCCGAGCGCGCCGATCACCGTTGCCGCATCGCGGCCATGACCGCGGCCGAACTGGTTGCCCACCAGGCCGCCGACCAGCGCACCGACGACGGTGCCGGCGACACCCGACGGGCCGACCGAGCCGTTGACCGGCTGGATGTTCGCGACGGTGCCGTATTGCGTGCCGTACAGGTTCGCGTATTGCTGTTGCCGATTGCCATACGAGTCATACGGCTGCGAGCCGTATTGCGACGGGTTGCCGTATTGATCGTACGGTTGCGGCGCCTGGTTCGGATACGCCGGCTGCTGCTGCACGTAGCCCGGTTGCGAATACGCGGGCTGCGCATAGCCGGGCGTCGCGTATTGCTGTTGCGGATAGCCCGGCTGCGCGCCGTAGTAGCCCGGCGCGACGCACGCGGTGAGCGGAAGCGCCGCCACGGCGACGAGCGAGGCGAACAGAACGGTCTTCGTGGAAGGCATGCGCATCATGTGTTTCCTGCATCGGCAACGTGTCCGCCGATGGATTCCCGACACGGGTGGCGAACTCGGCGTGAGTATAAGGAATGGGCGAATGCGCGTCCGGTGCGGCCGGGTAACAACGTGTAAAGTCTGTTGCCGCGTAAATCGCCGATCGGGCGGGGCGTCGAAGCCCCGCCCGGCAACGCGGCGACGCGGCTTCCTCCCGGCGCTCGCGTGCGGATGATCCGGGTGATCCGGGTGATCCGGGTGATTCGGATGATTCGGGCGATTCGGGCGATTCGGGCGATGCGCGGCCGCCGACCGGGTCGGCCCTTTCCACGTCGATCGTGCCCGCCGTCGCGTCCGGTCCGGCGCGCCTGCGCGCCGCACATCGCGAAATCGAATGCGCGGCATCGCGACATTTAATTGGCCTCGGGCAGCGGCGTCCGATATCGTGGCCGGATTCCTGCCAAAGGTCGCGCCGCGCCGGCCGCGGTTCCTTCCCCTGTCCGCGCCGGCGTCGCGCCGCGACCCCCCATATTCCAGGCCATGACCGAACGATTCTTCATCAACGCCGTCGACGCCGGCGGCCAACCCGTCAACCTCGTCGTCCGCGACGGCCGCTTCGCCGCGATCGGCGCCGATTGCGCAGCCGCGCCCGGCGCGCAGACGATCGACCTCGACGGCCGCGTCGTGCTGCCCGGTTTCGTCGACGGCCATATCCATCTCGACAAGAGCTTCGTCGGCGATCGCTGGGTGTCGCACGAACCGGCCGGCTCGCTGCGCGAGCGGCTTGCGGCCGAGAAGCGCCAGCTCGCGGCCGCGCCGCCGATCGTCGAGCGTGCGAACGCGCTGATTGCGCAGGCCGCCGCGTTCGGCACGATCGCGATGCGCAGCCACGTCGACGTCGATGCGACGACGGGCCTGTCGAACCTGCACGCGGTGATGGCCGCGCGCGAACGATGGCGCGGGATCGTCGACATCGAACTGGTCGCGTTTCCGCAGGCCGGCGTGATCGCGTGCCCGGGCACCGCCGAGCTACTCGATGCCGCCGTGCGCGACGGCGCGGACGTGGTCGGCGGGATCGACCCGACGACGCTCGACGGCGATGCGGATGGTCAGCTCGACATCGTGTTCGGCATCGCCGAGAAGCGCGGCGCGAAAATCGACATCCACCTGCACGAGCCGGGGGAAACCGGCATTGCGCAACTGCTGCGGATCGCGGCGCGCACGCGCGCGGCCGGGCTCGGCGGGCGCGTGAACGTGAGCCATGCGTATGCGCTCGGCCAGGTGAGCGATGACGACGTGCGGCGTACGGCTGTGGTGTTGGCCGAAGCCGGCGTATCGATCCTGACGAATGCGCCGGGCGACTGCGCGTTCCCACCGGTGCAACGGCTGCGCGACGCGGGCGTGCACGTGTTCGCGGGCAACGACAACATCCGCGACGCGTGGTGGCCGTACGGCAACGGCGACATGTTGCAGCGCGCGATGATGGTCGGCTACCGGTCGGGCTTCTACACCGACGAGGCGCTCGGCGTCGCGCTCGACATGGCGACGCACGCCGGCGCGCGCGCCATCGGCAAGGACAACTACGGAATTGCGGTCGGCTGCGACGCGAGCTTCGTCGCGGTGCGCGCGCCGAATGCGGCGGCGGCCGTCGCGGGCGTGCCGGCCGAACGCTGGGTATTCCGCCGCGGCGAAAGCGATACGGGCGCCCCGTTCGCCCCGTCGTTGCGCTTTACGCGCTGACCCACCCGAGCGGCGGCACGGCGCGCGCCGTGCCCGGCTTGCACCGACCGACCCGACCGGACCCGACCCGACATGACGAACCTGCTGATCCGCAATGTCCGCACGAACGCCGACGCCGCGCTCGATATCCTGATCGAAGGCGATCGCATCGCGCGCGTCGGCCCGTCGCTCGATGCGCCCGCCGGCTGCGCGATCGAGGACGGCGCGGGCGCGTTGGCGCTGCCCGGCCTCGTCGAAGGCCATACGCACCTCGACAAGACCCACTGGGGGATGCCGTGGTATCACAACCAGGTCGGGCCGCGCCTCGTCGACCGCATCGAGAACGAGCGCCACTATCGCGCGACGAGCGGCCATGACGCGGGCGCCGCATCGCTCGCGCTGGCGCGCGCATTCCTCGCGGCCGGCACGACGCGCATCCGTACCCACGTCGACGTCGATACCCAGGCCGGGCTGCGCCACCTGAACGGCGTGCTGGCCACGCGCGAGACGCTGCGCGGGCAGGTCGAGATCCAGATCGTCGCGTTTCCGCAATCGGGTGTCCTCAAGCGGCCGGGCACCGATGCGCTGTTGTCCGACGCGCTCGACGCCGGCGCCGACCTGCTCGGCGGGCTCGATCCGTGTGCGATCGAAGGCGATCCGGTCGAGGCGGTGGACGTGCTGTTCGCGATCGCCGCGCGCCACGGCCGCGGGCTCGACATCCATCTGCACGAGCGCGGGTCGATGGGCGCGTACTCGCTCGACCTGATCCTGCAGCGCACGGCGGCTCACGGCATGCAGGGAAAGGTCACGATCAGCCATGGTTTCTGCCTGGGCGATATCGCCGAACGCGAGCGCGATGCGCTGCTCGCGCGGATGGCCGAGCTCGGCGTCGCGATCGTCACGACCGCGCCGGCCTCGGTGCCGGTGCCGCCGGTGGCCGCGTGCCGTGCGGCGGGCGTGACCGTGATCGGCGGCAACGACGGCGTGCGCGATACGTGGACGCCGTACGGCTCGCCCGACATGCTCGAGCGCGCGATGCTGATCGGCATGCGCAACGATTTCCGCCGCGACGATGCGCTCGAAGTCGCGCTGGACTGCGTGACGCACGGCGCAGCGCGCGGCTGCGGCTTCGCGGATTACGGGCTGCAGCCGGGCTGCCGCGCGGACGTCGTGCTCGTCGATGCGCTGACCTTCGCCGAGGCCGTCGTCGCGCGGCCGGTGCGGCGTCTCGTCGTGTCGTCCGGGAAGATCGTCGCGCGCAACGGCGCGCTGGTCTGAGAGCAGGTGGCCCGCTCGGGTGCGTCAACGCGTCCGGGCGTGCGTGGGCGGTGTCCTCGGTATGATCGGGCCTTCAACGATTCGACCGGGAGATCGAGATGCGACGCATGGCAGCAGTACGGGCGACACGATGGATCGCGGCGGCGATGTTCGCGGTGACGGCCGCGCATGCCGCGGCAGCCGGCGCGAGCGACGCGCAGCAGGAGGCCAATCGCCGCACGGTGCTGGCGTTCTACGAGAAAGGCTTGAACGAGAAGGATGCGGACGCCGCGCTCGCGTATGTCGGCGATCGCTACGTGCAGCACAACCCGAACGCGGCCGACGGGCGCGACGGTTTTCGCCAGTTCGTCGCGTTTCTGCGCGACAAATATCCGCAGTCGCACAGCGAGATCAAACGCGCGTTCGTCGACGGCGACTACGTGATCCTGCACGTGCACGCGGTGCGCGAACCCGGCACGCGCGGCAGCGCGATCATGGACATCTTCCGGCTCGAGCACGGCAAGATCGTCGAACACTGGGACGTCAACCAGCCGGTGCCCGAGCAGGCGGCGAACGGCAACACGATGTTCTGACGCGGGGCCGTGCGCCCGGATCGGGCGCATTTCGCTTACCGCCCTTCGAGTTCCAGCATCGCCGCGAGCGTCTTCGTCAGCGCGCCGACCATCGGGTCGGCCGTCGGCCGGTGCAGGATCGCGATGTCCATGTGCTCGATCGGCGCGAAGCCCTGCTTCGCGGTCAGCACCACATGCTCGTCCGTCACCACGCGCGCGGGCAGCACGCTGATGCCGAGGCCGTCCGCGACGGCCGCCTGGATCCCGCTCAGGCTCGACGTCGTGAAGCTGATCCGCCAGCGGCGGCCGCGCTCCTCGATCGCCTTGATCATGTCGTCGCGGTACAGCCCGCGCGGCGGGAACACGACGATCGGCACCGGGTCGAGATCGATCGACGGATGCTTCGCGCTGTCGATCCAGCGCAACTTCTCGGGCCAGCGCACGACCGCCTCGCGGCTGTCGCGCCGCTGCTTGATCAATACGAGATCGAGTTCGCCGCGATCGTACGCGGCGCTGATGTCGCGGCTCAGCCCGCACGTCACTTCGAGCTTCACCTGCGGATGCTCGCGCTTGAACGCCGCGAGCGCATGGGTCGTGCGGCCCGCCGCGAAATCGTCGGGTACGCCGAGCCGGATCGTCAGCGCGACCGTCGCGCCCGACAGCGCCTCCAGCATCTCGTCGTTCAGCGCGAGCATGCGCCGCGCATAGCTGAGCACCGTCACGCCCGCGTCGGTCGGCCGCACGTCGCGCGTGCCGCGGTCGAGCAGGCGGTGGCCGGCGATTTCCTCGAGCCGGCGCACCTTCTGGCTGACCGTCGACTGCGTCGAATGCAGGCGCGCGGAAGCCGTCGTGAAACTGCCGCAGTCGGCGACCATCACCAGCGCGCGCAGCAGGTCGATGTCGAACAGGGGTCTATTCATTTTTGTACTTCTGTGGATTCGAGCATTTCGTTTTCAAATGCGTGCGACGACTTTTAACATGGCCGCACATCGCAGGCAATCGCGGTTTCGCCGGACCCGGCGCGGGGTTTCGCGACGCCACGGGCGGCGCAGATCGGGTGGGGGCGGGAGGGGCGAGTTGGTTACGACTGCCTCTGAGGTCGTTTTCGATGCGGTATAGGCTGCCTCGTCGATTCCGCTGAGGTCTCCTCGTTGAGGCTCCGCTCTGATCGCATGTCCAGACATCGGGTGCGCGGTGGATATTCGGACAAGCGCCCGCTATGGGGGACGTGCGACACACAGGGTAAACACCCGCCAATCTCGTAAATCAGCCATAAATAAAGCGTCGCCCGGTCTTTCCGCGTCCGCTTGACCTCGGTCCATCCCGTCTCCGCTTCCTTCCGCTTGCGCTCGAAAATCTAGCGGTCTAGACTGCATCGCAGTTTCATCGAAGTCCCCATCTTTCGCGCCTCGTACCGGCATGCCGTCGCGGCGCCTTCACCGGACGCCGGCTCCGCCCGCCGCGTCGAGACTTTCAAGGACACGCCATGAACCGTACCGCCAAGTTCCTCGTTACCGCGCTGGCGTTCGCGCCGCTCGCATCGTTCGCGCAGGACACGTCGACGATCCGCTGGGGTATCGATCCCACGTATCCGCCGTTCGAGGCGAAGCAGCCCGACGGCTCGCTCGCCGGCTTCGACATCGACTTGCGCAATGCGATCTGCGAGCAACTGCATGCGAAGTGCGTGTGGGTCGAGCAGGGCTTCGACGGGATGATCCCGGCGCTGCGCGCGCGCAAGTTCGACGTGATCATGTCCGCGATGACGGCCACCGACGAGCGGCTCAAGCAGATCGACTTCTCGAACAAGCTGTATGCGTCGCCGGGCGCGCTCGTCGCGCCGGCCGGCTCGAAGCTGCTGCCGACCGCCGCGTCGCTCGCCGGCAAGCGCGTCGGGATCGACCAGGGCACGACGCAGGAGGCGTACGCGAAGGCCGAATGGGCGACCAAGGGCGTGACGATCGTCTCGTACCAGAATCAGGACCAGGTGTATCAGGATCTCGTCAACGGCCGCCTCGACGCGACCTTCCAGGACAAGACACAGGCTGGCTACTCGTTCCTGAAGACGCCGCGCGGCAAGGGCTACGCGTTCGCGGGCCCGGACGTGACCGACGTGCGGATCACCGGCTACGGCGTCGCGATGGGCATACGCAAGGGCGACGCCGACATGAAGAAGCGGCTGAACGACGCGATCGCCGCGATTCGTGCGAACGGCACGTACCAGAAGATCGCCGCGAAATACTTCGACTTCGACATCTACGGCGCGAAGCAGCAACTGACTTCGGCGCCGTGACCCCCGTGACCCATTCGATCGACAGGTACACCATGACGAATATCCAGGAGCGCGTCGCGCAAGCCGTGACGCCCGAACTGATCGCCGCGTTCCGCGACGAAGGCGCGGTTTGCATCAAGGGCATCTTTTCGCCCGACGAAGTGGCCGCGTTGCGGGCCGGCATCGACGCGAACCTCGCGCAGCCGAGCGAACGCGCGAAAGTCGCGAGCCGGCCCGACGATCCGGGCTGGTTCTTCGAGGATTTCTGCAACTGGCAGCACAACGACGCGTATCGCGACTTCATCGTGCGCTCGCCGGCGCCGTCGGTCGCCGCCGCGCTGATGGGCACGGACAACGTGCGGCTGCATCACGACCATCTGCTCGTGAAGGAGCCCGGCACGCGGCAGCGCACGCCGTGGCACCAGGACCAGCCGTACTACAACATCGAAGGCGACGACAACGTCAGCATGTGGATTCCGGTCGACCCGGTGCCGCTCGAATCGACGCTGGAATTCGTCGCCGGCTCGCATCGCGGGCCGTGGCTGATGCCGCGCACGTTCATGGACAAGGAGGCGAAGTGGTTCCCGGAAGGCAGCCTCGCCGATCTGCCCGACATCGAAGCCGACCGTGCGGCCTTCCCGATCCGCCGCTGGGCGCTCGAACCCGGCGACATGGTGTGCTTCCGGATGCTGACGCTGCATGCGTCGGGCGGCACGCGGAACCGCCGGCGCGCGTTCTCGATCCGCTTCGTCGGCGACGATGTCCGTCACGCGCCGCGCCGCTGGAAAACGTCGCCCGATTTTCCCGGGCTCGCGGAACAGCTGGCCGACGGCGCGCCGCTCGATCACCCGCTGTTTCCGGTCGTGTGGTCGCGCGAGGCGGGGCAGGTTGGCGCGATCTGACCCGACGTCACGAATGAACACGGCGGCCGTTTCATCATGAAACGGCCGCCGTGCGTGTCGGGGGCGTGCGACGAAGGATCAGGTCGGGTGGCGCCCCGCGCCCGGCTTGAAGCGCGAGCCGAGCCGGTAGCGGTTGCCCGGATGCAGGAAGTGCACGAACGTGACGGGCAGCCCGTTCGTCCACGTGCGGCGCGTGAGCGTGAGGCACGGCTCGTCGGCGCGCATGTCGAGCAGCCGCGCCTGTTCGCCGGTGGGCAGCGACGCGTCGACGACGTGCTCGATTTCCAGTTCGTAGTGCGACACGTTGTTGTACAGGTACTCGGATGGCGGCTCGATCCGGAAATCCTGATCGATGAAGCCGGGCGCGGCAGCCGGGTTGACGTAGCGATCCTCGAGCTGGATCGGGCGGCCGTTTTCCTCGTGCACGCACACCACGTGAAAGACCGGCGTATTGACCGGCAGGCCGAACGCGGCCGCGACGTCGAATGACGCGGGCTCGCGCGCCTGGCTGAGCACGCGGCAACGGTATTCGTGCCCGCGCGCACGGATCTCGTCGCGGATATGCGCGATCATCAGCAGGTTCGACTGCGGCTTCGCCTCGGCGACGAACGTGCCGACCCCTGCGATGCGCTTCAGCACGCCTTCCTCGGTCAGCTCGCGTAGTGCGCGGTTGACCGTCATGCGCGCGACGCCGAACTGCGCGGCGAGATCGAGTTCGGACGGAATGCGGTCGCCGGGGCGCCAGTCGCCGGACTCGACGTTCTGGCGAACGAGCGTCTTGATCTGCTGGAACGGTGCGGTGGTCCTGGTGACCATCGGAAGATCCTTGCGCGAAGAAGTGACGAGGCTAGTCGTCGTGGCTGACGATGACCAGAATCTCCGCCTGCGCGGTGCCGAGGCTGCGCGTGCGGTGGGGAATGAGTGCGTTGAAATAGACTGAATCGCCGGTCCTGAGTTGCACCGTCTCGTTCGGGAATTCGATTTCGACCCGCCCCTTGTGCACGAACAGGAATTCCTCGCCTTCGTGCTCGCGGAACGTCGACGCGACGAATTCGTGCGGCGGATGCACGACGAACGGCAGCATCTTCTTCGGCGCGACGCCGGCCGCGATGCTCTCGAAACGGTGCGCGTGGCTGTCGGTCGCCCCGCCCATCGCGGTGCGCTCGCCGGCGCGCGTGACCGTGATCAGCTCGCGGTTGCCGCTTTCCGAGAATAGTTGCTCGACGTCGACGTTCAGCGCCTTCGACAGCTTCAGCGCGACCGCGATCGACGGCACGCTCAGGCCGCGCTCGACCTTCGACAGGTAGCTCTTGGTGAGGCCGGTCTCGTCGGCCAGCACGTCGAGCGTCCAGCCTTTCTGTTTTCTGAGCAGCTTCAGGCGAATCGTCATGGGGCGGCAGGTGTCCTTCGAAAAACCGATTGTAACGCATGACACAAAGTGTCATTCGGTGTATTGTGTGTCATGCGCTCGGGGAAACGGCCGCGGACGGCGCGGCAGACCCGGTGCATTCAGGAGGCGAACATGGCGGAAACGCTGAATTTGACGAAGGAAGCGCTGGTCGCGCTGGCGGAGCGGCGTCTTGAAAACGAAGCGGGCGACAGCGGCTGGTCCGCGCGGCAAAAGCTCGCGCTGACGTGCCGGATCCTGTTCGACGCCGGCCACGACTCGGGCCTGGCCGGGCAGATCACCTGCCGCGCGGATGCGGCCGGCACCTACTACACGCAGCGGCTCGGGCTCGGCTTCGACGAGATCTCGGCCGCGAACCTGCTGCGCGTCAACGAGGATCTCGACGTCGTCGATGGCGAAGGCATTCCGAACCCGGCCAACCGGTTCCATACGTGGATCTATCGCGAGCGCCCGGACGTGAACTGCATCATCCACACGCATCCGGCGCATGTCGCGGCGCTGTCGATGCTCGAGCAGCCGCTCGTGGTGTCGCACATGGACACCTGCCCGCTGTACGACGATTGCGCGTTCCTGAAGGACTGGCCGGGCGTGCCGGTCGGCAACGAGGAAGGCGAGATCATCTCGAAGGCGCTCGGCAGCAAGCGCGCGATCCTGCTGTCGCATCACGGCCAGCTCGTGGTCGGCAAGACGATCGAGGAGGCGTGCATTCTCGCGCTGCTGATCGAGCGCGCCGCGAAGCTGCAACTGCTCGCGATGTCGGCCGGCGAGATCAAGCCGGTGCCGCCGGCGCTCGCGCGCGAAGCGCACGACTGGATCTCGAAGCCGAAACGCGATGCGGTGACGTTCGACTACTACGCGCGCCGCGCGTTGCGTACGCATCGGGACTGCGTCGCGTAAGCGGGCATACCGTTCCGATTCTGTCAGACAATCATTGAGGAATACCAATCGTGTCAATTCTGCTGAAGGGCATCATTGCCTACCCGGTTACGCCGTTCTCCGCCGATGGCGGCGTCGACCTGAGCGCGCTCGATGCGCTGATCGAGTGCCTGATCGCCGACGGCGTTCACGCGATCGCGCCGCTGGGTAGTACCGGCGAAAGCGCCTACCTGTCCGACGCCGAATGGGAGGCCGTCGCCGCCGCGTCGATCCGCGCGGTGCGCCGGCGCGTGCCGACTGTCGTCGGAATTTCCGATCTCACCACGGCTGGCGCGGTGCGCCGCGCCCGCTTCGCCGAGCAGGCCGGCGCCGATGCGGTGATGGTGCTGCCGGTGTCGTACTGGAAGCTCGGCAACGACGAGATCGTCGCGCACTACCGCGCGATCGGCGAAGCGATCGGCATCCCGATCATGCTGTACAACAACCCGGCGACGAGTGGCGTCGACATGTCGCCGGACCTGATCACGACGATCTGCCGCACCGTCGACAACGTGACGATGGTCAAGGAGAGCACCGGCGACATCGGCCGGATGCACCGGCTCGCGCAATTGAGCGACGGGACGATCCCGTTCTACAACGGCAGCAATCCGATGGCGCTCGCCGCGCTGGCCGCGGGCGCGGCCGGATGGTGCACGGCCGCGCCGAACCTGAATGCCGCGTTGCCGCTCGCGTTGTTCGACGCGATGCGCGCCGGCGATCTCGAGCGCGCCCGATCGGTTTTTCACGCGCAGTTGCCGTTGCTGCAGTTCATCGTCAACGGCGGGTTGCCGGTGACCGTGAAGGCCGGGTTGAGGCTGCGCGGCTTCGACGCCGGCGAACCGAGACGGCCGCTGCTGCCGCTCGGCGAAGCACGCACGCGCGAACTCGAACGACTGCTCGCGGCGCTGCCGGACGGTGTGGCCGCATGAGCGACGACGCCCGGCCGGCGATCGCGGCCGCCATCGGCGCGGTGCGGATCGGCGCGAGCCGTCCGCTCGCCGGCACGCCGCACGCAAGCGCGATCGACAAGCAGCCGGTGGATGCGCGCCTGTGGCTGGGCGCGCTCGGCTTCGCCGGCGACGCGCAGGCCGATGCGCGGCATCACGGCGGCCCCGACAAGGCCGTTCATCACTATGCGCACGATCACTATGCGTGGTGGGCCGGGCAGATCGGCGCGCGCGACGTGCTCGCCCGTCCGGGCGCGTTCGGCGAGAACCTGTCGACGCGCGGCATCACCGAGCACGACGTGTGTCTCGGCGACGTGTTCACGCTCGGCGGCGCGGTACTCCAGGTCTCGCAGTCGCGGCAGCCGTGCTGGAAGCTCAACGTGCGTTTCGACCATCCGCGGATGGCGGCGCTCGTGCAGCAAAGCGGCCGGACGGGCTGGTACTACCGCGTGTTGCAGGAGGGCTGGGTGGCGGCGGGCGATGTGCTCGCGCTGCACGAGCGCCGCTACCCGCAATGGCCGCTGTCGACGGTGCTCGACGTGCTGTATCGACGCACGCTCGACATGGCCGCGCTCGATGCGCTGTGCGACGTGCCGTTGCTGCCGCCCGGCTGGCGCAGCATGCTGGAAAAGCGCCGGACGGAGCGGCAGGTCGAAGACTGGACGAAGCGGCTCGAAGGATGACGCGCCGCGTCCGATGCTACTTCGTCGGCAGGTTGCGCACGTCGGCCGTCGGCTCGTTGCCGAATGCGTCGCTCAGCGTATAGCCGATCAGTTGTCGGGCGGTTGCCTCGGGCGTGGCGAGCGCGCCGCTCGACTTCAGCTCGTCGAATTTGTCGCGCATCGGGAAATTGTCTTTGCCGGTCGCGCGGATCGTGGCCTGCATGCCCGTGTCGACGACGCCCGGCGCGACGCTGCAGATGCGCAGCGCGCCGTTCGCGTCGAGCGCGACGGCGCGCGCATGGTGATCGAGCGCGGCCTTGGTCGCGCAGTAGACGCTCCAGCCCGCATACGCGTTGCGGGCCGCACCGCTCGACAGGTGCACGATCCGGCATTCGGTCGCGGCAGACGCGGCCTGTGCGAGCGCGGCCGACAGCATCAGCGGCGCGGCGACGTTCAGGCCGACCGCGCGGGCGACGATCGCCGGGTCCTGCGCGGCGAGCGGGCCGATCGGATCGACGATACCCGCGTTGTTGAACAGCAGCACGAGCGACGCGCCGTCGACGAAGCGGCGCAGGGTGTCGCCGGCCAGCCAGGTCGCGATGGTCTTCGAGTCCGACAGGTCGAGTTCGACCTCGGCGAAGCGCTCGCCGGCCTGCGACGCGAGCGACGGATGACGGTTGCGCGACACGCCGAGCACGGCGATGCCTTCCTGCAGCAGTTGTTCGGCGAGCGCCGCGCCGACGCCGCGCGTGTGTCCGGTGACGATGGCGCGCACGGGTGCGGAAGAAGATGCAGTCATGGTGGTGAACCGGTGAGGGAGTGAACGGGTTTGGCGAGCGGCGCGCGGCACGGCGGCAGCGCATTCAACGCGGGTAATGCGTGGTATCGACGCGTGAAGGCGATCGCGCGCGGCGCCGCCGATATCGGGATGAACATCTATCGTAGCGCCGGCATGCGCGTCGCGCAAACGCCCGGGCGTGCGCGAAGGATGAATCTGCGGTGCTGTGCACATGCATCGCCGCGTTGCGTCGCCCGCTATCGGGCGCGCCGCTACGTCCGACGAAAGCCCGCTGCGGCACGTGCGCGCGCCGGTGCGGCGAGTGGCGCCGGGCCGTGCGTCGCGAGCTATCATATGGCTCGCCCGTGCGCGATGCCGGACGGGCAGCGACTGTTTCCCTTCACCTGCTGCACGCTGCGACGCCACTCATGAACACCACGCCGGATACGCCCACGCCCCGCGCTCTTCGCGAACTCACGCCTCTCGAGGCCCGCATTCTCGGCGTGCTCGTCGAGAAACAGCACACCGTGCCGGATACCTATCCGCTGTCGCTGAACGCGCTGACCGCGGGCTGCAACCAGAAAACCGCGCGCTCGCCGGTGATGAACGTCAGCGAGGACGAAGTCACGACCGCGCTCGACGGGCTGAAGCACTTGAGCCTCGTGATGGAGGGCAGCAGCAGCCGCGTGCCGCGTTTCGAGCACAACATGAACCGCGTGCTCGGCATCCCGAGCCAGGCGATCGCGCTGTTGACGATCCTGTTGCTGCGCGGCCCGCAGACGGCCGCCGAGTTGCGCCTGAACAGCGCGCGCCTGCACGGCTTCGCGGATATCTCGTCGGTCGAGGCGTTCCTCGACGAGCTCGCGGCGCGCGCGCAACCCCTCGTCGTCCGGCTGCCGCGTGCACCGGGCGCACGCGAGAACCGCTGGATGCATCTGATGTGCGGCGCGGTGAACGTGGCCGATTTCGCGAGCGCGGATGCCGGCGGCGCGGATGCGGTGCCGCCTTCCGAATTCGAAGCGCTGAAGGCCGAACAGAAACGCCTCGCGGACGAAGTGGCGCGGCTGAATGCGCTGGTGCAGCGGATGGCTGGCGAACTGGGCATCGACGTCGGCGCGCAGGGCGACGCGGGCTGATCGCGTTCCGATGCAGTGATGGCGGGGCTCGCGCACCGCCGCGTTACTTCAGCTTGATGCCGTCGGCGGCCATCTCGGGCGCGGAGCCGAGGTCCGCGTTGACGCGCCGCCCCTGTTCCGTGCGAACTGCTCCGACAGGTCGTGGACGATGCCATGCGGCCCGTCTTCGGCCGGCGTGTCGGCTGCCGCCTCTCCCGGGTGCCATAATCGAGCCTGCCCATCATTCCAGATAGACGTCCCCGGAGAATCGCCATGCAGAACCTCGACAATCCTTCCCACGATCGCGAGGTAGGCAGCGCCGACGCGACGCAGGACACCACGCGCATCGACGACGTCCGCATCGGTGCCGTGCGTCCGCTGATTTCCCCGGCGCTGTTGCTCGACGAACTGCCGGTGCCGGCCGCCACGCAGACGCTCGTCGAGGATACGCGCCGCGCGATCGGCGATATCCTGCACGGTCGCGACGACCGGCTGCTGCTCGTCGTCGGCCCGTGCTCGATCCACGATCACGACCAGGCGCTTGATTACGCGCGCCGCCTGAAGGCTGCCGCCGACGCGCTGAAGGACGACCTGCTGATCACGATGCGTGTCTACTTCGAGAAGCCGCGCACGACGGTCGGCTGGAAGGGATACATCAACGATCCGCGTCTCGACGGCAGCTTCCGCATCAACGAAGGGCTGCGCGCCGCGCGGCAACTGCTGCTCGACATCAACGCGCTCGGCCTGCCTGCGTCGACCGAATTCCTCGATCTGCTGAGCCCGCAGTACATTGCCGACCTGATCGCGTGGGGCGCGATCGGCGCGCGCACGACCGAGAGCCAGAGCCATCGCCAGCTCGCGTCGGGGCTGAGCTGCCCGATCGGCTTCAAGAACGGCACCGACGGCGGCGTGCAGGTCGCGTCGGACGCGATCGTCGCCGCAGCCGCGAGCCATGCGTTCATGGGGATGACGAAGATGGGGATGGCCGCGATCTTCGAGACGCGCGGCAACGACGATGCGCACGTGATCCTGCGCGGCGGCAAGAACGGGCCGAACTACGATGCGGCGCACGTCGAAGCGAGCTGCGCGGTGCTGCGCAAGGCCGGCTTGCGCGAGCAGGTGATGGTCGACTGCTCGCATGCGAACTCGAACAAGTCGCACGAGCGGCAGATCGAGGTGGCGCAGGATCTCGCGCGGCAACTGTCGCAGGGCGAGCACCGGATCGTCGGCGTGATGGTGGAGAGCCATCTCGAGGCCGGCCGCCAGGATCTGAAGCCGGGCGTGCCGTTGCAGTACGGCGTGTCGATCACCGATGCGTGCCTGAGCTGGACGCAGACGGAACCGGTGCTCGACGTGCTGGCGGAGGCGGTGCGGCATCGCAGGGTGTATTCGCGCAATGCGTGACGCAGCGGGGCGGCGCGGCGGCGTGCCGGCCACCGCGTCGTTCGGCGCGCCGCGAAGATCGGGTGGCCATCTGCGAGGTTGTCCTGATCGACGGGCCGCGGCGTCATTTTTTCGCGCCGCGCGCCCATCCATTCTGCGTGGTCATTGATCCTGATCCGGGTCGCCCCACCTGCCGCATCGCACTCCGAACGCACGATCCGTCGATTGCCGCTACCATGAACGACGTGTTGCACGCTGCGGCCCGGCCATGCCGGTCCGCCACGCACACACGCCGTGGCGGCGAGGCCGGCCGCCACGCGACCGACGAAGCGCGGGGCGGCCATCCGCGGGGCGGCCATCCGCGGGGCGGCCATCCGCGGGGCGGCCATCCGCGGGGCGGCCATCCGCAGGGTGCTCACCGGTCAGCCGTTGCACCCGTGTCGCTTCGTTCCCGGAATCCACAACAACCGAACCGGAGTGCAACGCATATGAAGTTCTACAAGACCCTCCTCGCAGCAACCGTCCTCGCCTCGAGCGTCGGCGCGCACGCGCAGATCGCGGGCGCGCAGCCGATCAGCGTGACCGTCGAGCAATCGCAGGCGCTGCTCGAAGGCTGGAGCGTGAAGAAGAGCGTGCTCGGCAAGACCGTGTACAACGACGAGAACCAGAAGGTCGGCAAGGTCCGCGACCTGATCGTCGCGCCGGACGGCTCGGTGTCGGCCGCGATCGTGTCGGCCGGCGGCTTCCTCGGCGTGGCCGCGCACGACGTCGCGGTGCCGATCGCGTCGCTCGACGTGCGCAACGGCAACATCTATCTGCCCGGTGCGACCAAGGATGCGCTGAAGGCCACGCCGGCGTTCCAGTACGCGAAGGTGCCGTCGCCGCCGAAGCCGAAGAAGCTCGACGAAAAGCACTGATTGGCCATCTCGCGCGGCACGCGTCGTACGTCGCGTGCCGCGCGTCCTCGCGACGGTCAGGTTGCGTCGAGTCCGCCGTCGACCGTGATCACCTGCCCCGTCATCCATGCCGCCTGTGGCGACGCAAGCGACACGATCCAGTTTGCGACGTCCGCGGGCTCGCCGCGCCGGCCAAGCGGAATGCGCGTGCGCTCCTGCGCCTTGATCGCTTCGATCTCGGGTGCCGACAGCTTCATCCGTTCCGACAGGAAGTCCGTTTCCGTCGGGCCTGCCGCGACGGCGTTCACGCGTACACCCGCCGATGCGAGCTCGAGCGCCCAGCAGCGCGTCAGATGCTCGAGCGCGGCCTTGCTCGCTGCATAGTGCGACAACAGCGCCGCGGCCTTGTGTCCGAACGTGCTCGACACGTTGACGATGCTGCCGCGGGCTGCTTTCAGGTGCGGCAACGCGGCGGTCGCGAGCATCGACGGTCCGAGCGTATTGACCGAAAAAATCGCGCTGATCGTTTCGAAGGTAGCCTGCTCGAGCGGCAGGATTGCACCCGCGCCCGCATTGTTGACCAGCACATCGAGCCGCCCCGCCAGTGCGACCGCTTCGTCGATCGTGCGCGCGGCGTCGGCCGGATCACCGGCATCCGCGACCACGTAGTCGATGCCTGGCGCGCTGCGCGCGGCTGCGGACAGCGCATCTTCGCGGCGGCCCGTGATGACGACGCGCGCGCCTTCGCGTGCGAACGCGACGGCCGCTGCCAGCCCGATGCCGGCACCGCCGCCGGTAATGAGGACCACCTTGTTGTCGAATGACTGCATGACTTTCCCGTGAAGACGATGGGTTGAATGTGCGTGCCGTTTAGCGTTCGGGCGCATCGTCCGCTGGCGCGAGCGCCACGACGTGGCTGATTCCCTCGTGCGCCATCTTCGTGTACGGACAGAAACGCTCCGTATTGCGGACGAGTTCTTCTGCCACCGCGCGTTCGACGCCCGGCAACTGCACGCGAATGGTCGCGTTCAGCATGAACAGCCCGTCCATCGGATCGCGACAGAAGTCGATCGATGCGGATACCGATGCGCCGGCGATCGACACGCCCGCCCGTGCAGCCAGCAGGCTCAGCGCGCCGTGAAAGCACGCCGCATAGCTGGCGGCGAACAACTGCTCCGGGTTCGGGCCGTCGCCGGGCCCGCCCAGCGCGGACGGCAGGCGCAGCTCGATGTCCAGGCGTCCGTCGTCGGAACGGGCGACGCCCGATGCGCGGCCGTGCTCGGCCGCCCCGCCCGTGACGGTCACCGTCGTCGAGTACAGCGTCTGCGGTTCCCGTCCGCGATACCGGTCGAGCAGCGACAGCGGCGGCGGGCGCAGCGGCGTCATGGCGTGCGTGATCCGGCTGCGGCGTTCAGCGCACGAGCGCGTTCTGCCGGAACCATGCGTCGAAGGTCGTCGCGCCGAGGCGTGCACCGGGCGCCGGCACGAGGGTGTCGTCCTGCAGCAGCGCGCCGAAGTAGTCGGCCTCCGCATCGCGCGTCACCGTCCGCGCATCGTGCGTGGCCGCCAGGAAACGCTCGACCAGATCCGCGATCCGCACGCGCTCGGGGCCGCCGATCTCGGCGATGCCGTTGCGCGGCGCGTCGAGCGCGAAGTCGGTCACGGCGGCCGCGACGTCGTCCGATGCGATCGGCTGGAAGTGCGCGGTGGTCAACCGAACCGTGTCGCCTTGCGTGCCAGCCTGCGCGATCGCCCCGACGAATTCGAAGAACTGCGTCGAGCGCACGATCGTGTACGGCACGCCTGCGTCGCGGATCAGGTTTTCCTGAATGATCTTGCCGCGGAAATACGCGCTCTGCTGCAGCCGGTCGGTGCCGACCACCGACAGCGCGACGTGATGGCGTACGCCGGCCGCGCGCTCCGCGGCGAACAGGTTGCGCCCCGACGCCTCGAAGAAGGCCTTCACGGCCGCTTCCTCGAACGACGGCGAATTCGCGAGATCGACGACGACTTCCGCGCCGGCGAGCGCGTCGTCCAGCCCCGTACCCGTGATCGTATCGACGCCGGTCGACGGCGCGGCCGCCACCGCGTCGTGGCCACGTGCGATGAGGTTCCTGACGACCTTGCTGCCGATGAGGCCGGTACCGCCAATCACGACGATTTTCACGATTGCTCTCCTTGAACGGGCGCGCGACATGCGCGCCGCTTGAACCTGCCGAAACCGGCGTCCGTCGCGCTCGCGCGATCGGGCCGGTGTCTTGCCGAACGGCGCAGCGCCGTACTCGCGTGCGTGTCGAACAGCCCGCATCGTAGGCATGCGCCGCGTGATCCGGTAGAGGCCTGCAAGCCCTCACCGTGTTGCTGCGAATGCATCAATCGACCGTCTCCAGCGGCACCATCGTCGTCATCGTGGTCGGGCACTGCAGGTCGCGCGCACGCGTCTGTTCGATCATGTAGTCGATGAATACGCGGATGCGCGTGGGCAGGTGCTTGCGGCTCAGGTAGCAGAGGTAGTGGCCGCCGTCGTCCGGCGCATGCTGGCCGAGACAGCTCACCAGCCGGCCGTCGGCGAGCAGGTCGCACACCTGGTACGCAGGCAGTTGCGCGATGCCGAGCCCGTCGAGCGCCGCGCGCACGACGAGATCGATGTCGTTGAACGTGTGATGCGCGGCGATCTGGCGCTGTTGCGTCAGTCCGTCGATCCTGAATTCCCATTCCGTCACGCGGCCCGACGCGGTGCACAGGTTGATGCAGCGATGCCGAGCGAGGTCGTCGACGTGGCGCGGCAAGCCGTGCCGGTGCGCATACGACGGCGACGCACAGACGATCATCTGCATCGGAATCAGCCGGCGCGCGACGATCGCGCTGTCCTCCATGCGGCCGTCGCGAAACGCGACGTCGATGCGGTCGGCCGAGAAATCGGCCGGCCGGTCGTTCAACAGCAGGTCGAGCGTGATGTCCGGATACCGCGCATGGAAATCGCGCAGCAGCGGCGCGACGACTTTGCGGCCGAAACCCGGCGTCGAGCCGATGCGCAGGTGCCCGCTCGGCGGCCCGCTGCGCAGCTCGCGCATGTCCTCGAGCGCCTGCGCCAGATGCTCGATGCCGGGCCGGCAGTTTTCGTAGAAGAGCTCGCCTTCGCGCGTCAGCGACACGCTGCGGGTCGTGCGCTGGAACAGGCGTGCGTCGAGCCGGTCCTCGAGCCGTTGCACGTGGCGGCTGACGGACGAGCGGCCGACGCCGAGGCGATCGGCGGCGCGCGCGAAGCTGCCTTCGGTGACGACGGCCAGAAAGGTGACCACGCCGGCATAGCAGGTCGAGAAACTGCGCGCGAACGGATCGTCGGCATCGGGGCGGCGAATGGAGGTGTCGGGCATGGAGGCGCTGGAATCGTGGTGTCCGTATGCGACTAGACGTTTCAGCGTTGCCGCCTGTGACACCGCCCGCCGCATTTTTTCGAAAAGGGTGCGGGCGACGTGCGAGCCGGCTATTTTTCCGGCACGAGCACGGGTGCGCCCTTGTCCTTCAACAGCAGCACGATGAACTTCGCGGGCCGGGTCCGGCTCGCGTTGCGTCCGACCGTGTGCAAGTCGTTCCGGCCCTCGTAGAAGGTCTCGCCCGGCTTCAGCGTGACGGGCTCGCCGCCCTTCACCTGCATCACGATCGAACCCTCGACCACATAGACGAACGCGTCGGCGTGGTGGCGGTGGACGGGATCGACCGCGCCGGGCGGGTACTCGACCGAGATCATCAGCGCTTCCTTGCCCGGGTACGCGTCGAGCGGCTTCGTCATCAGCGGCGTGACGATGGCCGAGGGCGCCGCGCGAACGGCGCCGGTCGCGGCGCCCGCGACGACGAGCGCGGACGCGATCACGTGTTTCATGCGAATCATGGTGGTGGCTTCCGGTGGGCCGCCGGCCGACGGCCGGCAGCGAAGGAGGGCGGCGGGAGGCCGTTAAGCGAGATTCGCCTTGTCGAGGCCGAACGCCTTGTCGGACGACCCCGGCACGGTCCGGAACGCGACGTTCGCGCGGTTCCAGCCGTTGATCGCCATCACTTCGAACGTCAGGTCCGACAATTCCTTT
Source organism: Burkholderia sp. MSMB1078WGS (assembly GCF_001528895.1). Lineage (NCBI taxonomy): Bacteria > Pseudomonadati > Pseudomonadota > Betaproteobacteria > Burkholderiales > Burkholderiaceae > Burkholderia > Burkholderia sp. MSMB1078WGS. Next base: position 118,940 of record NZ_LPDI01000038.1, read on the forward strand.
TCGGAGAGCTGGCCGCGCACACGATCGTAGAGATCGTCCGGCACGCCGTGCTCGGGCAGTTTCGTCAGCACTTCGGTCCATGCGAGCGCGGCCCGCTCGCGCGGCGAGAAGAGCGTCGATTCGCGCCACGTCGCCAGATGGTGCAGGCGCAGTTCGCGCTCGCCGTGGATGCGCGCTTCCTTCACGTGCATGTCGACGCAGAACGCGCAGCCGTTGATCTGGGATGCGCGGAGCGACACGAGATCCCGGATCGATTCCTCGATCGCGCTGTTGCGCAGCTGGTTGCTGAGTTCGAGGAATGTCCTGAACAGCTCGGGCGACTGTTGAATGTAGTTGATACGCTGCGTCATGATTTCTCCTGGCGACGAAGAGGCTGGCCCGCGCTGCGCGGGTGTCGTGGGCGGCAGGGCGCCGCGCGAAATCATCTTAGGAGTGTGCGCCGGTGCGCGGTAGCCACGCACGGGGACGCATCGTGTTGCGCGCGCTGCACCAATCCGCGCTCGACCGTGGCCGCGGCCGGCGCGCGATGCACGCGTCAGCCGGCGGCGGAGGCAGCCGCGATTCGGGCGAGCTTGTCGGGGTTGCGTTGCACGAGAATCCGGCCGATGCGCGTACCGTCGGTCTCGAACGACATCGCCGCTTCGAGTCGTCCGTCGATGAAGCGCAGCAGCGCCCACTGGCTGTTGAGCACGACCGGCCGCATCTCGACACCGCTGCCGCAGCGCAACCACGTCGCATAGAACAGTTGAGCGATCCGCCGGCCGCCGACCATCGGCTTCGGGAAGCTCTGGACGTGACCGCCGCCGTCGCCGATCAGCATCGCATCTTCGGCGAGCAGCGCCTGGATCGACGGGAAGTCGCCTTGCGCGAGCGCCTGCGTGAACGTCTGCAGCAGCCGGCGATGCGTTTCGTGCGGCACCGCATGCCGCGGCAGGGTATCGTCGCGCAGCCGCGCCCGGGCCCGGCTGACGAGCTGCCGGCACGCGGCTTCGGTCTTGCCGACCGCCTCGGCGATCCGGTCGTAGTCGAACTCGAAGATTTCATGCAGCAGGAACGCCGCGCGCGCTTCCGGCGTCAGCCGTTCGAGCAACAGCAGGTACGCCACCGACACGTCGTTCGCGCGCTCCGCCATTTCCTCGGGCGTCGCGGGCGATTCGCCGAGTTCCGGTTCGGGCAGCCAGATACCCGTGTAGTGCTCGCGCCGGAGCTTCGCCGCGCGCAGGCGATCGATCGACGTCCGCGTCGTGACCGCGACGAGCCATGCCTCGGCGTTCTCGATGCTGTCGCGCGCCGCGTCGTGCCAGCGCAGCCATACGTCCTGCACGATGTCCTCGGCGTCCGCGACGGAGCCGAGCATCCGGTACGCGATCTTCTGCAGGCGTGGGCGCAGCGCGTGGAAAGTTCGTGCGTCGTCGGGCGTCACAGCCACACTCCGTCGAACCCGAACGTCACGGGCCCGCTCAGGAACGCGCTGCCTGCGCCGTCCCATCGAACCGTGACGTCGCCGCCGTCGCACGTCACTCGCACGGTGTCGTCGAGCAGCCCGCGCCGGATCCCGTTGACCACCGCGCCGCACGAACACGAGCCGGAGCCGAGCGGCACGCCGCCGCCGCGTTCCCAGATGCGTAGACGGATATGCGTGCGGCTGACGATCTGCACGAAATGGACGTTGGTCTTCAGCGGAAACAGCGGATGGGCTTCGATCGGCGGGCCGAGCGCTTCGATGTCGAGCGCGGCGACGTCGTCGACGAAGAACGTGCAGTGCGGATTGCCCATGCTGCATGCGGCCGGCGCACCGGGCAGCGGCAGCGCGAGCGTGTCGACGGCTTCCGAGAGCGGCACGTCCTGCCAGCCGAGCCGGGGCGCGCCCATTTCGACCGCGATCAGCCCGTCCGCCTCCTGCGCACAGTGCAGGCGCCCGCGATTCGTGCGCAGCACGACCGATGCCGCGCCGGTTTCCCGCATCAGCTTCCATGCGACGCCGCGCGTCGCGCTGCCGCAGGTATCGAGCGCCGAGCCGTCGGGATTCCAGAATGCGACGCGCGCGGCTGCGTCGTCGCCGTCCGAGATCACCGCGAGCTGGTTGAAACCGATGCCGCGACGCCGATCGCCCATGCGCCGCACGAGGTCGCGATCAATGCGCTGCGCGGGATCGTGTTCCCGGCCGCGCAGGTCGACGATGACGAAGTCATCGCCATTCGCGTTCATCTTCTGAAATCCGATCGGCATGGCGGTTCCGGAATGGAGGCAGGTGAACACTGTACGGGGTGCGCGGGCCGCGATCAATGCCGTTCGGGCACGGCGCGGCGCCGGAAGATTCGATGCGCCCGACGTCCGGCGGGCTGCCCGATTGGCGGTCACGTCGTTGCATCGACGACCCGGTTTGACACGCGCTCGGTTCCGCGACGCGGGATACATTCGATTCGCGCTGGCGGCCGGCATATCCGATGCCCGCCGTTTTGCCTCATGCCGCGTGCGGAAGCCTTGGCGTGACGATGAATTGGCTACTTGTCGTCGCCTTCGAGAATATCGAGCCGATCTTCAGTCGCCAGCCAGCGGCAACGTTCGGGCTCGCCATCATCGCGACACTCCTCCTCCTTGTGGTCTACCCAGACCCGCTCCGAGAGGCGCAAACCGCGAGCCTGAGCCTCATCGCTGTTTTTTGCATAGCGGGAAAGAATGCGGCGGTAGGTATCGTTGAGCGCCCGATCGGCCCGTTGATAGAGCCAGTCGTGGGGACGTGCGGGATCGAATGACGGGAAATTGCCGAACGGGAAAGCTTCTTCCGGATTGTTGGAATACCAGCCGTTGGCTACGCCGACGATCATTTTGACCGACCGCTGCGAACGTGGAACCGCAAATTCGGAATTCCACGTCAAGACCATCCAGTTATGGTCGCCGTGTGTATCCAGAACGCGCACGTTGACCGTCTTGACAGGGTTCCCGTTTTCCCGGATGTGCACTGCGGCACACGGCCCCACCCGGTGCTGTTCGTCACCGTCGAACCGCGCAATGCAAGTACCCGGCGGGGGAAGCGACGTTCCGGTAACCTGACCGAAGTTGTCCTTGCTGGCGTCAGTATCCGTGACCTTCACAAGCAGCGACACGCGCGGTGAATTTTCGTCCACATGGGCTGCTTCGACATCAAGATGCAGCGTGCCCTCCGCCAGCGCGTTCGTAGAGAAAAGAGCACAGAAACCGGCGAGCGTCGTAACGGCAAGTCGAGTGAAGTGCATGACCGATGATCGAAGGTTGAAAAAAGTGCGGCACCAAGCGCCACGATCTTAAGTCGCGTGAGCGGGACTTTCAAAGTATCGTGCGCCCGGCACCGGTCCTTGCGCGTGCGCCGCCCTCGCGGGATTCGCCGAGACGGACTGATCGTTTCGACGAAAACATGAACGTTTGTGAACGTCGCTGGCAAGGCACGCGTCCATGCAAACCGACGCTTCCCGAATGCTTCGCGCGCATCTACGTAATTCTACGTAGATCCTCATACGTAGTTATCCGCTTGTAAGGGGCCCCCGTCGCGCGGAATACTACGGCCCATCGCCGCGGTCTCTGCGAGGCCGCGGCACGACGCATCGACGTCACGCGGGTTCGGCCCCTCGCCGCATCCACTCAAAAACACATTGGAGACCAGGAGACGCCATGAATCGGGCTTCCAGTACCCTGCTCTGGATCGCGGTCGCGCTGCTCGGCGCGTTCGCATTCGGCACGATCGCGCTTGCACACGGCGAGCGCGTCAGTGCCCTCTGGATCGTGATCGCCGCAGTCTGCGTGTATCTGATCGCGTATCGCTTCTACAGCCGTTTCATCGCCAGCAAGGTCATGCAGCTCGACGGGCTGCGGATGACGCCGGCGGTCAAGTACAACGACGGCCTCGACTACGTGCCGACCAACAAGTACGTGCTGTTCGGCCATCACTTCGCCGCGATCGCCGGCGCCGGGCCGCTGGTCGGCCCCGTGCTCGCCGCGCAGATGGGCTACACGCCCGGCATGCTGTGGATCCTGGCCGGCGTCGTGTTCGCCGGCGCGGTGCAGGACTTCATCGTGCTGTTCATCTCGACGCGCCGCGACGGCCGTTCGCTCGGCGACCTCGTCAAGATGGAGCTCGGCACGGTGCCCGGCGTGATCGCGCTGTTCGGCGCGTTCCTGATCATGGTGATCATCCTCGCGGTGCTCGCGCTGATCGTCGTGAAGGCGCTGACCAATTCGCCGTGGGGCACGTTCACCGTCGCCGCGACGATTCCGATCGCGCTGTTCATGGGCGTCTATACGCGCTACATCCGCCCGGGCCGCATCGGCGAAGTATCGATCATCGGCTTCGTGCTGCTGATGGCGTCGATCGCGTTCGGCCAGACCGTGCACGACTCGCCGGCGCTTGCCGCGTGGTTCACGTTCAGCGGCACGCAGCTCACGTGGATCCTGATCGGCTACGGCTTCGTCGCGTCGGTGCTGCCGGTGTGGCTGCTGCTCGCGCCGCGCGACTATCTGTCGACGTTCCTGAAGATCGGCACGATCCTCGGCCTCGCGATCGGCATCCTCGTCGTCGCACCGGAACTGAAGATGCCCGCGCTGACGAAGTTCGTCGACGGCACGGGCCCGGTGTGGTCGGGCAATCTGTTCCCGTTCCTGTTCATCACGATCGCGTGTGGCGCGGTATCGGGCTTCCACGCGCTGATCTCGTCGGGCACGACGCCGAAGCTGATCGACAACGAAACCAACGCGCGCTTCATCGGCTACGGCGCGATGCTGATGGAATCGTTCGTCGCGATCATGGCGCTGGTGGCCGCGTGCGTGATCGAGCCGGGCATCTACTTCGCGATGAACGCACCGGCCGCCGTGCTCGGCTCGACGCCGGAAGCCGTCGCGAACACCGTCACGCAATGGGGCTTCGTGCTGACGCCCGACATGCTCACGCAGACCGCGAAGGCCGTCGGCGAAACGACGATCATCGCGCGCGCGGGCGGCGCGCCGACGCTGGCCGTCGGCATGGCGCACATCCTGCACCAGGTGATCGGCGGCGAGGCGATGATGGCGTTCTGGTATCACTTCGCGATCCTGTTCGAGGCGCTGTTCATCCTGACGGCCGTCGATGCGGGCACGCGCGCGGGCCGCTTCATGCTGCAGGATCTGCTCGGCACGTTCCACCCGGCGCTCAAGCGCACCGAGTCGTTGCCCGCGAACCTCGTCGCCACCGCGCTGTGCGTGGCCGCGTGGGGCTACTTCCTGTACCAGGGCGTGGTCGATCCGCTCGGCGGCATCAACACGCTGTGGCCGCTGTTCGGCATCTCGAACCAGATGCTCGCCGCGATCGCGCTGGTGCTCGGCACCGTCGTGCTGTTCAAGATGAAGCGCGAGCGCTATGCGTGGGTGACGATCGTGCCGACCGTGTGGCTGCTGATCTGCACGCTGACGGCCGGCTGGCAGAAGATTTTCGACGCGAACCCGAAGGTCAGCTTCCTCGCGCACGCCGCGAAGCTGCAGGCCGCGGTGGACGAAGGCAAGGTGCTCGCGCCGGCGAAGTCGATCGCGCAGATGAAGCGCATCATCTTCAACGACTACATCGATGCGGCGCTGGCCGGGCTGTTCATCTTCGTCGTGCTCAGCATCGCGGTGTACGGGCTGATCGCCGTGCTGCGCGCGCGCCGCGAGTCGAAGCCGACCGTGCGCGAGACGCCGTACGAAGCGATGCCGGCCGCGCAGGCGCTCGGCAGCGGACGTTGATGGGAGGCCGCGATGTTCACCGATCTCGGCAGCGACCTGCGCAGTGCGGGGCGTTACCTCGGGCAGGCGTTGCGGCTGATGGTCGGCCTGCCCGACTACGATACCTACGTCGCGCACATGCGCGACACCCACCCGGACCGCGAGCCGATGACGTACGAGGAATTCTTCCGCGAGCGTCAGAATGCGCGGTACGGGTCGGGAGCAGGGAAGTGTTGCTGAACCGGGCCGTTGCAATGCACTGACGAATCGGTTCGGTATCGAAACGGAAAGCGCCGCGATGGCTATCGCGGCGCTTTTTCTTTGGCGGGCCGGCGGCGCGCATCGCACGGCGCCCGCGCGCCGTTTGCCCGGCCGCAGCGCGGCGGCATCCAGCCGCCAGTATCATGAGGGCTCTTTCTTTTCCCGATGGACCGCAGGAGAACACGTCGTGCATGTCGGTGAGCGTTTCAACAGCATTTCCCATCTCGTCGGCGCGGTGCTGTCGGTGGCAGGTCTCGTCGCGCTCGTGACGATGGGCGCGCTCGAAGGCGATCCGTACAAGGTGGTGAGTTTCAGCGTGTACGGCGCGATGCTGATCCTGCTCTACGCGATCTCGACGGCGTATCACAGCGTGCGCAACCCGCGCCTGAAGGCGATCTTGCAGAAATGCGATCATTCGGCGATCTACCTGCTGATCGCCGGCAGCTACACGCCGTTTACGCTGGTCACGCTGCGCGGCCCGTGGGGCTGGTCGCTGTTCGGCGTGAGCTGGGGGCTCGCCGTGTTCGGCATCGTGCAGGAACTCACGCTCGGGCGCCGCACGCGCCTGCTGTCGATGATCCTGTACGTGCTGATGGGCTGGCTCGCGCTCGTCGCCGTGCGGCCGCTGATCCATGCGCTGCCCCCGATCGGCACCGCATGGCTCGTGGCTGGCGGCGTGATCTACAGCGCGGGGATCTACTTCTTCATCAACGACGAACGCATTCGCCACGGGCACGGCATCTGGCATCTGTTCGTGCTGGCCGGCAGCCTGTGCCAGTTCGTCAGTGTCGCAATGTATGTCGCGTGAGCGGCGCGCCGTGCCGCATGGACGAGCGCTTCGGCGCGATGGCGGTCATGCGCGCTCGGCCGTCGATGCTGCGCCGCGCAGCACGTTGAACCCGACCCATCCCCAGTAGACGCGATGATGAGCGATCAGCCCGTCGCGCAGATCCATCACCTCGACGAGATCGACCTGATCGCCTTCCGGCGTTTCGCGCGGATATTCCCACGTCAGTTGCCGTCCGTTCGAAAAGAACACGCCGGTGCGGTACCAGCGTCCGAGCCGGTTTCCCAGATTACGCAGGCCGGCCGCGAAGAATTCGCCGATCGCCGGCTTGCCGTGCAGCATGCCGGAGCCGTGGCCGGGCAGCGCGACGACGATCAGCGGTGTTTCGAGTATCGCGTCGTCCGCGTAGAGCGACATCAACGCGTCGAGATCGTGTGCGACGACGGCGGCGTGCCAGTTCTGATGAATGCGGTGCGCATCGGTATGGTCTGCGAGGGTCATGGCGATGGCGGCAAGCGTGGATAACGGAACCACTGTATCGACGCCCTGCCGCCGGACGTTTCAGCGTGGGCCGAAACGTGGATGCTGCATGTGCCGGACACGATCGTGCGGCCTGCGAGCCCCTCGCTCCGCAGACCTCTCGGTCCGGAGGCCCTCAGCCGCCCAGCGCGCCGAGGTTCAGCTCATGCGACTTGCCGATCCACACCGCGCAATCGCGATGGTCGCGCAGATCGTCGCCGGTATTCGGATGCAGGAAGATGTCGAGCGCGCCGTGATTCAGCACGAGCCACGGCACGATGTCGTCGAATCGCGCGGCGCCGAACGCGATCTGGTACGACCAGGCCGGATGCGGGCCGACGAGGCGTTCGTGAAAGCGCCCGAGTTCGATGGTCGTGCCGAACCGCGCGTCGACGACCTGGCGAAATGCCCAAGCCGCGTCGCGGCTCGCCGCATCGAAATAGACGTGCGCGTGCCAGCTGTCGATGGCGGTAGTGTCGAAGGCGGCCATGGAGAGACTCGATTAAAAAGGGGAATGCCAGAGATGCCGTGCGAAACGGCCGATGCGTGATTATCGCGCGTCCTCGCCGATTGCGTCGTGTCTCAATCCGGCAAGCCGATGCAGATGATTTGTCCTATATCGAAGAATCGGCTGATCCGATGAGGTCGTCTCGGCAGTATCCGCATGCGCGATATCACGCCGACGCCTTGTGGGCGGGCACAGCGACCGGAATCGCACAGGCAACACGTCATTTCCGAAATCGAAAGAGCGGAATGAGCACCCGTCGAATCGCCGATAAAAATCCGATCAGATCGTTGAATGAAATAAAGAAATTCCATTTCGACGGGATTCGCGAGCGGCGCCGTTCGTACGCCGAATGCGCGGCTGAAAATAACAATTTCGGATTCGGCTATTCAAGCGACATGCGCCCCGACATACGATGATTTCAACGCATCGATGATGGATCGATGCGGGGACAACCATCTGGAGGCCACTATGCGATCCCTCGTTCCCGTTGCCGTTCTTTCCTGCGCACTCGCTGCGCTGCCGGCCGTCGGCTTCGCGCAGTCGATCGGTGCCGGCGACACGCCGCATGCCGCGCCGTTGACTTGGTCGGCGGCGCGTGCCGAAACCGATGTGCAACTGATGCAGATGACGCGTGCCGGCTATCGCGCGACGGCGGCCGGCAACCAGAACTACCCGCTCGCGATGCAGCGGGCGCTCGAGCGCGTGAACAACCCGATGCCCGACCGGTGGCGCGACGAAAAGGCCGCGATGGAAGCGCGGGCGGCCCGCGACGCGCAGAGCGGCCATCCGGTGAAGGCGTTCTTCGTGAAAACCGCGTACTACCTGAAGGGCGAGAACACGTTTTGACGCAGGAGACGAATATGGCATGCTCCGACCGATGGTGCGGCGTGTTGCGTGTGTCGGCGATACGCAGGCTGCCGCAAGCGTGCGCGACGCGACGGCGCGCCGATGTGCACGGCATGCGACATCGGGCGAACACCCTGCGCGACGCGGGCCGCAGCGCTGTCGTGTGCCGCAGTGTGTGGCCCGGGTCGGCGGAGGGCGGCGCATCCGCGAGCGAGGGCGAATCATGAAGGCTGCCCGGAAAGGCCGTCGCCATTCGCCGTTGACGCGCGAATGGCTGCTGCCGCTGCCGCCCGCGCATGCACGCGACATCTCGCTGAAATGCCATATGGCGCTGGTCGCGCTGCGCGGCGAGCACGGTAGCGAAGCGTTGCTGATGCGGCTGCGCACGAGCGTGTATCTGGTGTTCCTCGCGCTCGACGATGCGGTCTCGCCCGACGCGACCATCGACCTGTGCGTCGACGCGGAGCGCGTGCTGGACGCGAGCGTGGCGCGCGCTGCGCAAAGCGGTGCCTGGACGTTGCACGACGACGAATGCGCGGTGCTCGAACGTGTGCTCGCGGCGAACGACGCATGCGTCGCGACGCTCACGCGCCATCGGCTGGCGGAGCTGTGGCGTCATGTCTGCACTTTCGCTTCAGCCGAACAGCCGGGGCTGGTCGCGCAGGCCGCGGCGAAGATGCGGGCGCCGGCCGTTCTGCATTGAGTGGCGGCCCGCGGGCCGTGTTTCATACGCGTCTCATTTCATCGCGCGGCCGCGTGCCGTCTAATGACATGACTGGAACCCCGGCGAGCCGGGCGACGACGATTCATCCTCGCGTTGACGACGAACGTGCGTGTCGACGCGAACGTATTCGTTTCAGTCAGGGAGGAGCGATGGCGCTATACAGGAGCGGCGGCTACTTCACGTGCGGAAGTGGCCGCGCATTCAGCGAGAACCTGCCGCCGGGCAGCAAGGTGACGGTGGCGGGCATCTATCGATGCACCGTGTGCGGCGACGAAATCGGTATTGCGAAAGCGCAGACGTTGCCGTCCGAGGAAGCGCATCCGCACGATCTCGATCCGCCGTCCGACCCGCTGCTCGATCCGGGGCCGACCGCCTGGCAACTGATCGCCGCGGCGGAGTCGCGAAGCTAGGCAATCGACGGCGCGCTTCTGCGCGCAGGCGCGCAAGCGCAATGCGTGACTCGGCGCCCGCCAAAACAAAAAGCGCCACGGAGCGAACTCCGTGGCGCTTTTCGATGCGTGGCCGCTGCGAAGGCGCGAACCTTCGCACGGCGCAACGCGCTTAAGCGGCCGTCGCCGACTTCGCCGGCTTCTGCAGCTTGCCCTTGCCGGCGCGCTGGATTTCCTCGAGCTTGATCTCGACATGGCGTGAGAACACGTACTCGGCCGGACGCTGCTTCGCGATCGAGATGTCCGGTGCGAACGGGCCGTCGGTCTTGATGCCCTTGCGGCTCACGCGCAGCGCCTTCAGCGGGTTGGAGATCGTGTCCATCACGGCCGTGGCCTCGAAGCCGCAGTGGACCATGCAGTCCGCGCACTTCTCGTAGTTGCCGACGCCGTAGTTGTCCCACTCGGTCGTTTCCATCAGTTCCTTGAAGGTCTTCACGTAACCTTCGCCGACCAGATAGCACGGCTTCTGCCAGCCGAACACCGTACGCGCCGGGTTGCCCCACGGCGTGCACTTGTACGTCTGGTTGCCGGCCAGGAAGTCGAGGAACAGCGACGACTGGCTGAACGACCAGCGCTTGCCGCCTTCGCCGCGCTTCAGGATTTCGCGGAACAGGTTCTTCGTCTTGTCGCGGTTCAGGAAGTGCTGCTGATCCGGCGCGCGCTCGTATGCATAGCCCGGCGACACGGTGATGCCGTCGACGCCGATCGGGCCCAGCGTGTCGAAGAACTTCGCGACGCGCTCGGGGATCGCATCGTTGAACAGCGTGCAGTTGATGTTCACGCGGAAGCCGCGGCGCTTCGCTTCCTTGATCGCCGCGACCGCCTTGTCGTACACGCCTTCCTGCGACACGGAATGGTCGTGCATGTCCTTGTCGCCGTCGAGGTGGACCGACCAGACGAAATACGGGCTCGGCTGGTAGTCGTCCATCTTCTTTTCCATCAGGAGCGCGTTCGTGCACAGGTACACGAACTTCTTGCGCTTCATGATGCCCTTGACGATTTCCGGCATCTCCTTGTGGAGCAGCGGCTCGCCGCCGGCGATCGACACGACGGGCGCGCCGCACTCGTCGACGGCCTGCAGGCATTCCTCGACCGAAAGACGCTGGTTCAGGATCGGATCCGGATAGTCGATCTTGCCGCAGCCGTTGCACGCGAGGTTGCAGCGGAACAGCGGCTCGAGCATCAGCGCGAGCGGATAGCGTTTGTTGCCGGACAGGTGCTGGCGCACGATGTAGGCGCCGACACGGACTTGCTGGAGCAGCGGAATAGACAAGGGATGTCCTCCTTAAACTTCGCGGGCGACAGCTTGCGTGAGCTTCGCCGGCAACTTGAATTCGACTTTTTCTTCACGGCCCGCCATCGTCGCGACATCGACGGGCCCCAGCGCGCGCAGCGCGCCGATTACATCCTCGACCATTTCCTCGGGCGCCGACGCACCGGCGGTCAGGCCGACCGTCTGCACGCCCGCGAACCATTCGGGCTTCACTTCCGAGCCGTCGGCGACGAGATAGCTCGGCACGCCGCTTTCGGTGCCGATCTCGCGCAGGCGGTTCGAGTTCGAGCTGTTCGTCGCACCGACGACGAGCAGCACGTCGACCTGTTCGCTCAGCTCGCGCACGGCGGCCTGGCGATTCTGCGTGGCATAGCAGATGTCGCGCGTGTCCGGGCCGACGAGGTCGGTGAACCGGCGCTGCAGCGCTTCGATGATGCCGCGCGTGTCGTCGACCGACAGCGTGGTCTGCGTGATGTACGCGACCGGCGTATCGACGGGCAGCGTCAGCGTATCGACTTCGGCTTCGCTCTGCACGAGGATCACCTCGGCCGGAATCTGGCCGATCGTACCCTCGACTTCCGGGTGGCCCGCGTGGCCGATCAGGATCAGCCGGCGGCCCGCCGCGACGTACTGGCGGCCCTGCACGTGCACTTTCGTGACAAGCGGGCAGGTCGCGTCGAGCACGTCGAGCCCGCGCGCTTGCGCGTCGTGCTCGACCGTCTGGGCGACACCGTGCGCGCTGAAGATCGCGACGGCGCCGTGCGGCACCTCGTCGAGTTCCTCAACGAATCGTGCCCCTTTATTACGCAGATTTTCGACGACATGCCGGTTATGCACGATCTCGTGACGCACATAGACCGGCGCACCGTGCTGTTGCAGCGCGCGATCGACGATCTCGATCGCACGGACAACCCCCGCACAGAAGCCGCGGGGCTGGGCAAGGATGACTCGCATAAGTGAGCGAACTCCGACGACAGACGCCGGGGTTCGAGGCGCTGGCACACGCTTGCTCGCCCCGGCTTGATGTTATGAAGGCAGGAACGAACCGGCCGGCCAGGCCCCGGAACCCCGAATTAATCGCGCATTTTAACCCTATCGCGCCGTCCTTGCTTCGGTGCCGTGTCGAACCGTTGCAATTGCGGGAGAGCTGCGTCGGCGCTGGCGCGCGCGGAACCCGGTAAACTGCGCGGTTTCGCGGTCGGCCGCTCCGGCTGCCCGCCATCGCGCTCATTTCAAGGCCATTCGATGACCGTCGATTCTTACGCGTATTGCCCGTCCGCCCGTGCGGGTTTGGATGTTTCGTTTCCGACCCTTATTCGTGCCGTCGAAGCCGTCGCCCGGCGGGAGGCAGGCCGATGATGCTGGCGATCGCTTTCCTGGTGTCCGGCCTGTCGCTGGTGATCTGGATCGTGCTGCTCGTCGCGCGCGGCGGCTTCTGGCGCGCGCAGCCCGCGCGGCCGCTGCCGCCCGACGCCCGCGGCGCCGCGGCCGAAGCCGGCTGGCCGGCCGTCGTGGCGGTCGTGCCGGCGCGCAACGAAGCCGACGTGATCGCCCGTGCGGCGACTTCGCTGCTCGAGCAGGATTATCCGGGCGAGTTCCATCTGATCATCGTCGACGACCACAGCGACGACGGCACCGCCGATGCGGCCCGCGCGGCCGCGCTCGCGATCAACCGCGCCGACCGGCTGACGGTGCTGAGCGCGAAGCCGCTGCCGGCCGGCTGGTCGGGCAAGGTGTGGGCGCAGTCGCAGGGGATCACGGCGGTGCAGACGCTCGGCCTGCCGGCCGACTACCTGCTGCTGACGGATGCCGACATCGGCCATCCGCCCGACGCCGTCGCGCAGCTCGTCACGCGCGCACAGGCCGAGAATCGCGATCTCGTGTCGCTGATGGTGCGGCTGCGCTGCGACTCGTTCTGGGAAAAGGCGCTGATCCCGGCGTTCGTGTTCTTCTTCGCGAAGCTGTACCCGTTCTCGTGGATCAACGACCCGCGCAACCGGACGGCCGGCGCGGCCGGCGGCTGCATGCTCGTGAAGCGCACGGCGCTCGAGGAAGCGGGCGGCATCGAATCGATTCGCGGCGCGCTGATCGACGACTGCAGCCTCGCCGCGCAGATCAAGCATCGCGGCAGCGGCCGCCATCCGATCCGGCTCGATCTCGCCGATCGCAGCGTGTCGCTGCGCCCGTACGACAGCTGGCGCGACATCTGGAACATGATCGCGCGCACCGCGTTCACGCAACTTCACTATTCGCCGCTGCTGCTGGCAGGCACGCTGCTCGGGATGACGATCATCTACCTGGTGCCGCCCGTCGCCGCGCTCGCCTACGGCGCGCGCGCGTGGCCGGCGTGGCTCGCGTGGGCGTCGATGTGCGCCGCGTATGCGCCGATGCTGCGCTACTACCGTCGCTCGCCGCTGTGGGCGCCCGCGCTGCCGCTCGTCGCGCTGTTCTACGTCGGCGCGACGTTCGCGTCCGCGTGGCGTTACTGGCGCGGCAAGGGCGGCCAGTGGAAGGCGCGCGTGCAGGCGCCGGTGGAGCGCTGACCATCAACGGCGGATACCGGCCGTCCCGATAAACCGGAACGCTGAAAACACACAGCCCGGATCGACGCAAGCCGATTCGGGCTGTTTGCTTTCCGGCCGGTTTCAGGCCGACGCGCGCGCTTACCGCTGCGTCAGCATCATGTACATCTGGATCACGACGTCCGGCGAGAACGTGAACGGCACCCAGCCGTAGCCCGTATGGCGGGCGACCAGCAGGCGGTCGCCGTTCGACTGCTTCTGCACGGCCATCATCGGGTTCTTCGTCGTCACGAAACGCCAGCCGGCCGGAATGCCGGGCGGCGGCTCCGGCTGCATCGACGCGCGCGCGTGCGCGAGTTCCTCGATCAACTGGCCCAGTTGCTCCGGATGCAGCGTGATCGATTCGCCGTTGATGGTCAGCGTGAGTTCATTCTGGGACGGGCGCGCGACGTGCAGCGTCGCCTTGTCGGCCGGCGCGGCAGCGGTGCCGGCTTCAACCGCGATTTCGGCTTGTGCTGCCGGGACCGGTGCGGTCTCGGTATCGGCCGGGGCGGCGGCTGCTTCGACCGCTTCGACCGTTTCGGCCGCTTCGGTCACCGCTGGTGCGGCCTCGTTTACGGGCGCTTGCGCCGCCGCTGCCGGCTCGACGACGTCGGCTGTCGCGGCCGAGGCGGTAACCGCACTCGTCGCGGCTTCCTTGACGACGGCCTCGACCAGCGCTTCGGCGTCGGCGACAGCCTTCGCGTGGTGCTGCGCGGCCGCTTCGGCCTGGGCGATCGCTTCGGTATGACGCCGCGTAATGGCTTCGGCTTCGGCGGTGGCTTCGGCGTGGCGTTGCGCGGCGGCTTCGGCCTGGGCGATCGCTTCGGCGTGACGCCGCGTGATGGCTTCGGCCTCGGCGGTGGCTTCGGCGTGACGCTGGGCGGCCGCCTGCGTGTCGGCGAGCGCCTGCGTGTGACGCTGAGCGAGCGCCTCGGCCTCGGCGATCGCGGCCGCGTGGCGTTGTGCGGCGGCTTCGGCTTCGGCGGTCGCCGCGGCATGGCGTTGCGCGGCCGCTTCGGCTTCGGTCGCGGCGGCGTGATGACGCTGCGCGGCGGCCTCGGCTTCGGCGATCGCGGCCGCGTGGCGCTGCGACGCGGCTTCGGCATCCGCGTGACGTTGCGCGAGCGCCTCGGTCAGCGCGGTGGCTTCCGCATGGCGCTGGGAAGCGGCTTCGGCTTGCGCGGCTGCATCCGTATGACGTTGGGCGGCCGCTTCGGCGGCGGCGGTGGCGTCGGCGTGGCGCCGCTGCGCGGCTTCGGCATCGGCGGCAGCGGCCGTGTGGCGCTGCGCGGCGGCCTGCGCTTCGGCTTCCGCCGCCGCGTGACGCTCGGCCGCGGCCCGGGCTTCCGCCGCCGCGGCGCGCGCGAAGGCTTCCGCGCTGCGGGCCGCCTGCTGGGCGGCGTGGTGATCGTGGAGGAGCTGATCGACGCCCGTGGCGAGCGAAGCGATCTGATCGTTCAGGTTCATGCGTGTCTTCTCTGCGTAAGACCCGCGATTTTAACCGCTGCGCCGATACCGGTCCGCGCGCGACGTGTAACAAAGTGCGCGAAGCGGCGCGAGATGCGCCGCTTTGTGTTACTTCAGGTAGCCCGCCGAGCCGAACCAGTCCAGCGCATCGCGCAGCCCCTCGCGGTACGGGCGCGCACGGTAGCCGAGCTCGCGCTCGGCCTTCGCGGACGTGAAATACATCTTGTTCTTCGACATCCGCAGCCCGTCCACGGTGACGAACGGCTCCTTCTTCGTGAACTTCGCGACCGCTTCGGCGCCGACCGCGAGCGGGTACAGCGGCCAGCGCGGCAGCGCGATCGTCGGCGCCTTGCGGCCCGTCATCTGCGCGATGTCCGCGAGCATCTGCTGCAGCGGCAGGTTCTCGCCGCCGAGGATGTAGCGCTCGCCGATCCGGCCGCGCTCGAGCGCGAGGAAATGGCCGTGCGCGACGTCGTCGACGTGCACGAGGTTCAGCCCCGTGTCGACGAACGCGGGAATCTTGCCGAGCGCGGCCTCGACGATGATGCGGCCGGTCGGCGTCGGCTTGATGTCGCGCGGGCCGATCGGCGTCGACGGATTGACGATCACGGCGGGCAGCCCTTCGTCGGCGATCATCCGCTCGACCGCGCGCTCCGCGAGCACCTTGCTGCGCTTGTAGACGCCGATCGCTTGCTCGGCCGTGAGCGGCCGGTTCTCGTCGGACGGGTCGCCGGCGCTCGTCACCTTCAGCGTCGCGACGCTGCTCGTGTAGACGATCCGCTCGACGCCTTCCGCGCGGGCGGCGCGCATCGTCGCGACCGCGCCTTCGAGGTTCGCGCGCTCGATCTCGTCGGGGTCGGGCGCCCACAGCCGGTAGTCGGCCGCCACGTGCAGCAGGTAGCGCACGCCGCGCAGCGCGGCGCGCATCGACGCCTCGTCGCGCATGTCGCCGGTGACGATCTCGGCATCGAGATCCGCGACGTTCGTGCGCGGGCTGGTCGGGCGCACGAGCACGCGCACCGCATAGCCTTTCTGCTGCGCGATGCGCGCGACGGCCGAGCCGACGAAACCGGACGCGCCGGTGACGAGAACGAGATCGCGGGAAGTATCAGTCATGCGTTTCCTTCAGGGCCGCGCGCGCGGCGCGGCGGTTGGGCATCGGCGAGATTGTACGTGGTCGGCGTGCGCGGCGACGCCCGGCCGGCGCGTGTGCGAAGCGGCCGACGCGACTACAATGCCGGGCTTGAATGCAACGGGAGGGCGACGCGATGAGCCGCAATGAACTGGACGAACGGATCGAGACCTACTACGTGCGGGTGCGCGGCGTCGTGCAGGGCGTCGGCTTTCGTCATGCGACGGTGCGCGAGGCGCATGCGCTGAAGCTGCGCGGCTGGGTCGCGAATCTCGAGGACGGCACCGTCGAGGCGATGATCCAGGGGCCCGGCGCGCAGATCGACCGGATGCTCGCATGGCTGCGTCACGGGCCGCCCGCCGCGCGCGTGACCGAGGTGACGTTCGAGGAACGCCCGACCGAGCGGCGCTTCGAGCGCTTTCAGCAGCAGTAAGCGGCACGGCACGATCGTGACGGGGTATCCGGAAGCCGGGCGCGGCCTCACGCTGTCGGTGATGGCGTCGACGCTGTTCGCGTTGATGTCGGTTTACGCGAAACTGCTCGCGCCGCTCACGGGGCTCGACATCTTCGCGTGGCGCGTGGTGTGGACCGCGCCGGGCGCGCTCGCGCTGCTCGCGCTGCGCGGCCGCTGGCCGGCGCTCGTCGAGCTTGCGCGGCGCGGTGCGCGCGACTGGCGCTTGCTGATCGCGCTGCCGGCGAGCGCGGCGCTGCTCGGCGTGCAGCTGTGGCTGTTCCTGTGGGCGCCGCTGCACGGCCGCATGCTCGAAGTGTCGCTCGGCTATTTCCTGCTGCCGCTGACGATGGTGCTCGTCGGCCGCTTCTACTATCACGAACGGCTCGACCCGCTGCAATGGGCGGCGGTCGCGTGCGCGGCGCTCGGCGTCGCGCACGAGGTGTGGGCGACGCGCGCGTTCGCGTGGCCGACGCTGGTCGTCGCGCTCGGCTATCCGCCGTATTTCGTGCTGCGCCGGCGCATCAACGCCGATTCGCTGGCCGCCTTCGCGATCGAGATCGTGTTGCTGTGCCCGATCGCGCTGGCGATGGTCGCGACGAGCGCGACGCGCGTCGACGGCCATCCGCTGCTGTGGGCCGCGTTGCTGCCGGGGCTCGGCATCCTCAGCACGCTCGCGCTCGCGAGCTATCTGAAGGCGAGCCGGATGCTGCCGATGGCGCTGTTCGGCATTCTCGGCTACGTCGAGCCCGTGCTGCTCGTCGTGGTGTCGCTGCTGCTGCTCGGCGAGACGCTCAGCGTCGCGCAGCTCGCGACGTACGGGCCGATCTGGGTCGCCGTCGCGCTGACCGCGTGGCACAGCGCGATGCTGATGCGGCGCCTGCCCGCGTGCGGCTAACCGCATCGTCGCGATGTGCCGGCCGTGCGGAACGTGCCGGGCATCGCGTGCATCGTCGACCATCGAAAAGCGCTCGTTTCCCTGCCGAATCCGTCGATACTGACCGTCAACTGGCGCCTCGCTGACGCGAATCTGGCGATGCTGCCTGCTTCGCCGCGCAACGCGCGCGCTTGTAATCGAAGAGAAGATTCGGTTGCATTTTGTTACTTAGGGTCTCCCCCGATCGGTCATTAAACTGATCTGACCGACTTCCCTTCGTATGCAGCTTTTCAATGAACGGTCACCTCCGTGCCGGGCCGGCCGGGTTGGCGCGATGCGAGCATACGCGTATCGCCGCCGATCGCGCTCGCCTGCTTTTTCCCGATCCCTTCTCCGGTGCGCGGCGCACCGCCGCCGCACAGGTGCGCTCATGTCGTTGAGCCCGCTGCACTCCGCCACGGTGCAGTCGTCGCGCAGCGGCCGCCTGATCGAAGTCGATTTCTTCCGCGGGCTCGTGCTGTTGATGATCGTCGTCGATCACATCGGCGCGAGCGTGCTGTCGCGCGTGACGCTGCATGCGTTCGCACTGTGCGATGCGGCCGAGGTGTTCGTGTTCCTCGGCGGCTTCGCGACCGCGAGCGCGTACGGCGCGATCGCCGAGCGGCACGGCGCGCGCGCCGCGCAACGGCGTTTCGTGCGGCGCGCGATGCAGATCTACCGGGCGTTTCTCGCGACGTCGACGCTGATGCTCGTCGTGTCGGCCGTGCTCGACCACTACGGCATCGATGCGCCGAACCTCGCGCTCGACGACGTCAGCGTGATGCTCGCGTCGCCGCTCACGGGCGCAGCCGAGCTGCTGACGTTCCAGCGCCAGCCGTATCTCGCGTCGGTGCTGCCGATGTACGTGCTGTTCGCGCTCGCGTCGCCGGTGCTGGTGCCGTTCGCGCGGCGCCAGCCGTGGCTGCTCGTCGCGATCAGCGCCGCGTCGTGGCTCGCGGCGGGCTGGCTCGGCCCGGAGCTGCTCGATACCGACGGCTTCCGCTGGAGCTTCAACCCGTTTGCATGGCAACTGATGTTCGTCGCCGGCGTGCTCGCGCGCTGCCAGCCGTTCTACCGGCACATCGCGCTCGGCCGCTGGGGCGCCGCGGCGACCGGGCTCGCGTGCGCGATCGTGCTCGGCTGCGCGAGCTACAAGCTGTTCTCGGGGCTGCCGGTGCCCGAAGGCGTGCTCAAGCGCGATCTCGCGCTGCCGCGCGTCGTGAGCTTCGCGGCCGTCGCGTGGCTGATGGCCGATTGCGTGCGCTTCGGCTGGATCGCGCGGATCGCGCAGGGCGTGCGGCCCGTCGTCGCGGTCGGCCAGCGCGGGCTGATCTGCTTCGTCGCGGGCGCGGCGATCTCGCTCGTGATCGATTCGATGCTGCATCCGGTTGTGCGCAGCGCCGATCTGCGGCATGTCGGCGTGGGCCTCGTGGCCGACGCGTGCGCGCTTGGGCTGATGATGGCGGTGGCCGGTTCGGGAACGTGGATCGCGCGATGGCGTGGCGCGGTGGCGTAGGCGCGAGCGAGGGGCATGCGGCGCGGCAGGCGCCGCGCGGCGTTAGTGAGGTGAGCCGATACGGGAGCGGGGCGGGGCGGTTGCGTCGTCGGCTTCGGCGTCGTCGCGTTGGTCCTGCGCCGGGTCGTCGCGCTCCGCGAGGACCGCGTCGGCTTCGGCCGCGGCCCGGGCGGCGCGCATCGCGGTGCAGCGCTGCGCGTGCCGGATGTCCGACAGGATCCGCAAAAGCCGCGTCGTCTTGCTTTTCATCGTGCTCTCCCACCAGTGCGCATCTCGCGAAGCGGATGCATTGCCTGCAACCAGTGTAGGACGCGTTCGCGCACTTGGCGGGAGAATGTGGCGTGCAAGCCGCACGCCGAGGGATAGTACTTACTGCGCGGCGGCGACCTGCGCCTGCAGCGCTTCCTCGCGGCGCTCTTCCGCGCAGCGCTGATGCTGGCGCGACAGGCGGTTCATCAGCGGCAGCAGCAGCAGCGCGAGCAGCATGCCGATCGCGGCGAGCCAGCCGAGCTTCTCGAACAGCGACAGGTAGAGCGGCAGCGATTCGGTGGCCGGCAGTTCGTGCGACGGCATCTGCGCGAAGTTCGCGACGACGCTGCCCAGATACTGCGACACGCCCGTCGCGACGAAATACGCACCCATCATGAAGCCGCTCATGCGCGCCGGCACGTAGCGGGCGATCATCGCGAGGCCGAGGCCGCTCACCAGCAGCTCGCCGAGCGAGTACAGGCCGTAGCCCCACACCATGAACCACGACGACACGCGGCCGTCGACCGCATAGCGGCCGCTGATCGTGAACACCAGGTAGCCCGCGGCGACCGCGCCGAAACCGAGCGCGTACTTCGCGGCGACCGGCAGGTCGCGGCCGCCCTTCGCGACGGCGTTGTAGACCCACACGAGCACCGGGCTCAGCAGCATGATCCAGATCGGGTTCAGCGCCTGGAACTGCGCGGCGCTCCACGTGAACAGCGTCGTGCCGAACAGCATGAAGCGCGGGTCGACGTTGCGCAGCGCGAACAGCGTCAGCGACGTCGACATCTGCACGTAGAAGATGAAGAACAGGATCACCTGGCCGATCAGCACGAGCGCCGCGATCAGGCCCGCGCGCTCCGAGCGCTCCGACTTC
Organism: Burkholderia sp. MSMB1078WGS; assembly: GCF_001528895.1. Taxonomy (NCBI): domain Bacteria; kingdom Pseudomonadati; phylum Pseudomonadota; class Betaproteobacteria; order Burkholderiales; family Burkholderiaceae; genus Burkholderia; species Burkholderia sp. MSMB1078WGS. The sequence continues at coordinate 139,185 of NZ_LPDI01000038.1, forward strand.
GCGATCATGTACGCGAAGATCGCGAGGATCGCGAACGCGGCCGTCCACACGCTCGCGACCGCGAGCTGCTTGTGCTGCAGCACGTACAGCGTGATCAGCGCGAGCGCGACGCCGCCGGCCGCGACCGCGCCGAGGCGCTTCCAGCGGATCGGTTCGTCGTCCGGCTGCGAGCCGATGTGCGCGAGCGTACGGTGCATCAGCATGAAGTTGAGGATCGCGAGCAGCATGCCGCCGCAGCAGACCGCGAACGCGGTGTGCCAGCCCCAGTGATCCTTGATCCACGGCGTCGCGAGCATCGACACCGTCGAGCCGATGTTGACCGCCATGTAATAGATCGTGAACGCGCTGTCGATGCGCGCGTCGTCGCCTTCGTAGATGCGGCGCACGAGGTTTGCCGCGTTGGCCTTGAACAGGCCGTTGCCGACGACGATCACGCCGAGCGATGCGTACATGTACGCCAGGTGATCGTTCGGCACCGCGAGCATCAGATAGCCGGCGCACAGCACGGACGCGCCGATGATCATCGTGCGGCGCGCGCCGAGCACCTTGTCGCCGATCCAGCCGCCGATCGACGGCGCGGCGTAGACGAGTGCGGTGAACGCCCCCCAGGTCAGGTTCGCGTGGCTGTCGGTGAAGCCGAGGCGGTCGACCATGAAGAGGACCAGAAGCGCGGCCATGCCGTAGTAGCCGAAGCGCTCCCACATTTCGATGAGGAAGACCGTCGTAAACGATCGGGTCTGTGAAACAGGTGCGTGCATCATCAATCTCGTTTGAAACGGACGGCGCGGATCGCGCGTCGCCATGGGGGTCGAACTGGCGCCGGAGCACTGTGGCCGGGTAGGCTTGCGTCGGCGATGGAGCAGTCGGGCGGTTGGCCCGGGCCGGGGTCGGACTCCGCCCGACAAGGCGGAGCGCGGCCCCGACCGGCGCGCGAATGGTAACGTTTGCCGGTCCGGTGCGTCAGGTCCGCGCCACTTAGGGAAACTCCCGATGTGGCAGCAGCTTTCAGGAACATTTGTCTCATCATCTACTTGTAAGCTTGACGCCCGTTCTCCGCAGATTCCCGGAGAGCCGCTTGCAGCTTGCCTGTGAAGCCGGCGAGTCTGGCAAGATAGCGCGTCGTTTCGCTCGCTTCGGGCCCTGTTTAGTGCACCGGGCTCAACGCCGAAGGCGTGTGCGAACCCGAAGATTAAGCTATCTCGTATTAACTTAGTTACTTTCCATCAAACATTTTTTGACGACCACTTTTCGGCCTGCTATGGTTCCCCCCACTGAAAACTCGCGATCGGCAGACGCTGTCGCACTCGGCAGCAAGATTCGCGCGTTGCGCCAACGTCTGAAGCGCACGCTCGACGACACGGCTACCGCCGCGGGGATTTCGAAGCCGTTTCTGTCTCAAGTCGAGCGCGGGCTCGCGTCGCCGTCGCTGACGTCGCTGGCCGGTATCGCGCACGCGCTCGGTGTGACGGTGCAGTACTTCGTGGATACGCCGAGCGAGGAACGCTCGGTTTGCCGAGGCGATCAGTTGCGCTTCTTCGGGTTTGCCGATTCGGCGAACCTGTTCGCGAGGCTGACCAACGTGTCCGAAGGGCGCCAGCTGGAGGCGATCCTCGTGAGGATGCCGCCGGGGCAGAAACGGTCGGAGGTGACGACACATGCAGGAGAGGAGTTCCTGTACGTGATTGAAGGGGAAGTGTCGCTGACGCTGGAAGGCAAGACGTTCGTCCTGCAGGCCGGCGACAGTTCGCACTATCAGTCGACGGTCCCGCACAGCTGGGTCAACACCGCGAAGATCGAGTCGGTGGTGGTCTGGGTCGGTACGCCGCGACTGTTCTAACGCACGGGTATTCCTTCGTTTCTTCGACGGAATGCCCGTCGAAAGAAATGTAAGGAATACTAACATGCAATACGAGAACCACGGGCCTCCTCGATCGCTGCACCCGTCAGCGTCTCACGCGTAATCCGCGGCATCCGCCGCGCGACGCTCACCGAACAACCTTCTCAAGACTGCCACGATGAAATCCTTGCATGCCATGTCGGCCGTGCTGGCCGCGCTCGCCCTGACGCCCGTCGCCCACGCCGTAACCGTTCCGTCGAACGTCGCGCTCGCTCCCCAACAGGACCTGACGCGCCAGGTGCCGGCCGAAGTCGAGTCGCTCGACCCGGCGCACATCGAATCGTGGACCGGCAACACGATCGGCCTCGACCTGTTCGAAGGGCTCGCGCGCATCGATGCGGCCGGCCAGGTCGTGCCGGGTGTCGCGCTGTCGTGGGAACGCAAGACGCCGCAGACGTGGATCTTCAAGCTTCGCCACGACGCGAAGTGGAGCAACGGGCAGCCGGTGACGGCCGCCGATTTCGTCTATTCGTGGCAGCGCCTCGTCGATCCGAAGACGGGCTCGAAATACACGATCCTCGTCGAGTTCATCAAGAACTCGAAGGACATCATCGCCGGCAAGGCCGCGCCGTCGACGCTCGGCGTGCGCGCCGTCGATCCGTACACGCTCGAGGTAACGACCGACGTGCCGGTCGCGTTCTTCCCCGAACTGACCGCGATGGCGCCGCTCGCGCCGGTGAACAAGGACGTGGTCGCGAAATTCGGCGACGCATGGACGCGCCCGGGCAACATCGTCAGCAACGGCGCGTACCAGCTCGTCGACTGGCAGCCGAACAACCGCATCGTGGCGACGAAGGACGCGAAGTACTGGAACGCGTCGAAGGTCGTGATCAACAAGGTCACTTATCTGCCGATCGAAAGCGACGAAACCGCGATGCGCATGTACCAGGCCGGCCAGATCGACTACAGCTACTCAATTCCGTCGGGCATCTTCCAGCAGGTGAGCAAGCAGTTCGGCGGCGAACTGCGCCCGGGCCTGCAGCTCGCGACCTACTACTACTACCTGAACAACAGCGACGCGGCGCTGAAGGACAAGCGCGTGCGCCAGGCGCTGTCGATGGTGATCGATCGCGACGTGCTGACGTCGAAGCTCACGCAGGCCGGCGAGAAGCCGATGTACGGGCTGATGCCGAACGGCACGAAGGGCGTGCAGCCGTTTACGCCGGAATGGGCGTCGTGGCCGATGGCCAAGCGCATCGCGACCGCGAAGGACCTGCTGAAGCAGGCCGGCTATTCGGACGCGAAGCCGCTGTCGTTCACGCTCACGTACAACACCAACGACCTGCACAAGAAGGTCGCGCTGTTCACCGCATCGGAATGGCGCACGAAGCTCGGCATCACCACGAAGCTCGAGAACGTCGAGTTCAAGGTGCTGATGAAGCAGCGGCACGACGGCAAGGTGCAGATCGCGCGCGACGGCTGGTTCGCCGACTACAACGACGCGATGACCTTCTTCGACCTGATCCGCTGCGGCAGCTCGCAGAACACCGTCGGCTATTGCAACAAGCAGATGGACGCGCTCGTCGACGAAGGCAACCAGAAGCTCGACGACAAGGCGCGCGCCGCGCTGCTCACGCAGGCGCACGACATGGCGATGAACGACACGCCGATGGTGCCGCTGTTCCAGTATTCGGCCGACCGTCTCGTGAAGCCCTACGTGGGCGGCTATTCGCTGAAGAACGTGATCGACATGCGTGCTTCGCAGGACATGTACCTGATCAAGCACTGAGCGGAGCGATCATGCTGGCCTACGCATTGAGGCGCACGTTGTGGGCGGTGCCGACGATCCTCGCGGTTATCACCGTCTGCTACCTGCTGCTGCATTTCACGCCCGGCGGCCCGTTCGATACGGAGAAGCAGCTGTCCGCCGCGACGCTCGCGAACCTGAACGCGAAGTATCACCTCGACGAGCCGCTGTGGAAGCAGTACCTGCTGTATCTCGGCTCGCTGCTGCACGGCGATCTCGGCCCGTCGTTCCGCTACGTCGACTGGTCGGTGAACGATCTCGTGAAAAAGGCGCTGCCCGTGAGCCTCGGCGTGGGCGGCGTGTCGATCCCGATCTCGATCGTGGTCGGCGTGCTGCTCGGCACCGTCGCGGCCGTGCGCTGCGACAGCGTGATCGATCGCTTCGTGATGCTGATCGGCAACTTCGGCAACGTCGTGCCGCCGTTCGTGCTCGGCCCGGTGCTGGTGTGGATCTTCGCGATCCTGCTGAAGACGTCGGCCGGCAACGGCTGGCTGCCGGCGGGCGGCTGGGGCGACGGCGGCTGGCAGTACCGGCTGCTGCCGATCGTGCTGCTCACCTTCATCAACGTGTCGCTGCTCGCGCGCGTGATGCGCGGCTCGATGATCGAGACGCTGTCGAGCAACTACATCCGCACCGCGCGCGCGAAGGGCCTGCCGGGCTCGACGATCGTGCTGCGCCACGCGCTCAAGCCCGCGCTGATGCCGGTCGTGTCGCTGTTCGGCACGGTCTGCATCACGTCGATCACGGCGGCCGTCGTCACCGAATCGGTGTTCGCACTGCCGGGCCTCGGGCAGCTCGTCGTGAACGGCGCCATCAACCGCGACTACACGCTGGTGCTCGGCCTCGTCGTGCTGACGACCGTTTTCGCGGTGCTGTTCAACCTGCTGGTCGACCTCGCGTACGCGTGGCTCGATCCGCGCATCCGTTATTGAGCGAGGCACAGCGATGACTCCGACCACTCCCGTCGTCGGCCTGCCCGTGCAGACCGATTCGCCGCCGCGTTCGCGCTCGCCGCTCGAGCTCGCGTTCGCGCGCTTCCTTCACAACCGCGCGGCCGTGTTCAGCCTCGTGCTGCTCGCGTTGATCGCGCTCGCCTGTTTCGTCGGCCCGTGGCTGCTCGCAGCCGATCCCGCCGCGAGCGACTGGGCCTCGATCAGCCTGCCGCCGACCTGGGCGAACCAGCACTGGTTCGGCACCGACGAACTCGGCCGCGACCTGCTCGTGCGCACGCTGATTGGCGGCCGCGTATCGATCGAGGTCGGCCTGCTCGGCACGCTCGTGTCGGGCCTGTTCGGCGTCGCGTGGGGCGCAACCGCGGGCTTCGCGGGCGGCCGCGTCGACTCCGTGATGATGCGCATCGTCGACATGATGTACGCGATCCCGTACCTGCTGATCGCGATCCTGATGATGACCCTGTTCGGCCGCTCGTTCATGCTGGTCGTGCTGACCATCAGCGCGTTCTCGTGGATCGACATGGCGCGCGTCGTGCGTGGCCAGACGCTGTCGCTGCGCAACCGCGAGTTCGTCGATGCGGCGCGCGCGATCGGCGTGTCGCCGGCGTCGATCGTGCTGCGTCACGTCGTGCCGAACCTGCTCGGCGTGGTCGTCGTGTACGCGACGGTCTCGGTGCCCAATATCGTGCTGACCGAATCGGTGCTGTCGTTCCTCGGCCTTGGCGTGCAGGAACCGATGACGAGCTGGGGCGTGCTGATCCAGGACGGCGCGCAGAAACTGGAATCGATGCCGTGGCTGCTGCTGGCCCCGGCCGTCATGCTGTGCGTGACGCTCTACTGCGTGAACTTCGTCGGCGACGGCCTGCGTGACGCGCTCGACCCGAAGGATCGCTGAGATGACTGCACTACTCGAAGTCGACAACCTCGGCGTGCGCTTCACGCGCAAGGACGCGCCGCCGATCGACGCCGTGAATGGCGTGTCGTTCTCGCTCGAAGCCGGCAAGACGCTCGGCATCGTCGGCGAATCGGGCTCGGGCAAGAGCCAGACCGTGATGGCGCTGCTCGGCCTCCTGGCCGGCAACGGCACGACGACCGGCACCGCACGCTACCGCGGCGACAACCTGCTCGACATGGATACGCGCGCGCTGAACGCGGTGCGCGGCGACCGGATCGCGATGATCTTCCAGGATCCGATGACGTCGCTCAACCCGTTCCTGACGATCGAGCGGCAGATGACGGAGACGCTGCAGCTGCATCGCAAGCTGTCGCGCAAGGCAGCGATCAAGCGCGCGATCGAGGCGCTCGAATCGGTGCGCATTCCCGATGCGGCGCGCCGCATCCGCATGTATCCGCACGAGTTCTCGGGCGGCATGCGGCAGCGCGTGATGATCGCGATGGCGCTCTTGTCCGAACCGGAAATCCTGATCGCGGACGAGCCGACCACCGCGCTCGACGTGACCGTGCAGGCGCAGATCATCGACCTGCTGCGTGAGCTGAACCGCGAGCGCGGCACCGCGATCGTGCTGATCACGCACGACATGGGCGTGGTCGCCGGCCTCGCCGACGACGTGATGGTCATGTACGCGGGCCGCACCGTCGAATACGCGCCGGCCGAATCGATCTTCGCGGCGCCGTCGCATCCGTACACGATCGGGCTGCTCAACGCGCTGCCGCGCCTGACCGACGCGGACGATGCGCCGCTCGTCGCGATTCCCGGCAACCCGCCGATGCCCGGCGCCGCGCCGGCCGGCTGTGCGTTCGCGAAGCGCTGCACGTATGCGGAAGAACGCTGCGCCGCTGCGCGCCCGGCGCTCGAAACCTATGGCGCCATGGGCGCGGTGCGCGCGTGCCACCGCCCGGTGGCCGATCTGACGGGAGGTCTGCGATGAGCGTCGATGAACGCCGCCAAGCCGGCGCGACGGACGACACGCTGCTGTCCGTCGAGAATCTGAAGGTGCATTTTCGCGTGCCGCTCGGCGGCTATCCGTGGTCGCCGAAGGGCACGCTGCGCGCGGTCGACGGCGTGTCGTTCGACGTCAGGCGCGGCGAGACGGTCGGGCTCGTCGGCGAATCGGGCTGCGGGAAATCGACGCTCGCGCGCGCGTTGATCGGCCTCGTGCCGATGACGGCCGGCACCGTGAAATGGCGCGGCCAGACCATGGCGCCCGATCACCTGCGCGGCACCGCGATGCGGCGCGAAGTGCAGATGATCTTCCAGGATCCGCTCGCGTCGCTCGACCCGCGCATGACGATCGAGCAGGTCGTCGCGGAGCCGCTCGTCACGCACCAGCCTGGCCTCGGCCGCACCGAAGTGCGCCGCCGCGTGATCGCGATGCTCGAACGCGTCGGCCTGAACGCGCATCACCTGCTGCGTTATCCGCATGAATTTTCCGGCGGGCAGTGCCAGCGCGTCGGCATTGCGCGCGCGCTGATCGGCGAGCCGCAGCTCGTGATCTGCGACGAACCCGTCTCGGCGCTCGACGTGTCGATCCAGGCGCAGATCGTGAACCTACTGCGCGATCTGCAGCGCGAACTGTCGTTGTCCTATCTGTTCGTCGCGCACGACCTGGCGGTGGTGAAGGCCATCAGCCAGCGCGTGCTCGTGATGTATCTCGGCCGCGTGATGGAGTTCGGCACGCGGCATGACGTGTACGGCGTGCCGCAACACCCGTACACGAAGGCGCTGCTCGATGCGGCGCCGACGCCGGAGCCGGCGCGCGAGCGTGCTCGCCGTCCGATGCTGCTGGCGGGCGAGATGCCCTCGCCGCTCAACCCGCCGTCCGGCTGCGCGTTCCGCACGCGCTGCCCGGTCGCGATCGACGCGTGCGCGCAGGACGTGCCGCTGCCGGAAGTGCGGCAGGGATCGGCGGCGCGCGTCGCGTGCATCCGCGCGGGCGCGGCGTGATGTGAAGTGACGCAGCAAACATAACCAAGGCAGGTCAACAGGGGTAGGTGCGGCGCGAACGATCTTCGCGCCGCGGGTACAGGCGCGCCCTTAGCCGGGCTCGCCGGGGGGCCGGGAGCGGATCGCAACCGGTGTGGACGATATCAACACAAGACGAGAATTATTACGATGAAAAAGCAGAAGACGATCGGGACGGCATCGAAGATGCTGCTCGCATGGGGACTGCCGGCGCTCGCAGGCGTCTCGCTGACGGGCGTCGCGCACGCCGACGACGCGGCGAGCGCGCCGCTGACGGTCGCGCAGGCCGCGCCCGCTGCCGGTACCGGCGCGACCGTTGCGCAGGAAACGACTCCGAACGCCGTTGTCAACGCCGAGGCGACCCAGGCCGTCACGCCGCCCGACGAGCCGTCGGCGCAGTCGAAATCGAACGGCTTCATTGCCGACAGCCATCTCGACTTCCTGTTCCGCAACTATGCGGACGTGCTCGACGCCAAGGGCGGGCCGCATCGCCATGCGTGGATCCAGGGCGCGATGGCGAACTTCGAGTCGGGCTATACGACCGGCCTGATCGGGATCGGCTTCGATGCGTCGTTGTATGCAGCGCTGAAGCTCGACGGCGGTCAGGGCGCCGGCAGCATGGTGCACATCGCGAAGGGTGGCGGCGGCGGCAACCAGCTCGCGTGGGCCTACCCGGGCATCTACGACGTCAAGGCGCGCATTTCGAACACGGTGGTCAAGTACGGTCTGCAGGCCGTCGACAATCCGTTCATGGAGCAGCACGACAACCGTGCGCTGCCGCCGACGTTCCTCGGCGCGACGCTCGTCAGCAACGAATTCAAGAACGTGATGCTCGAGGCCGGCAGCTTCACGAAGACCGACGCGCGCGGCCATACGACGCTCACCAACCTGACGACGCAATACGGCGGCACGCGCATCAATCGCCTGACCTATGTCGGCGGCACGTGGGACTACTCGCCGAACGGCGAAGTCGCGCTGTACGCGAACCAGGCCGACGACGTGTGGCACCAGTACTACGCGTCGGTGAAGCACAGCATCGGCAGCCCGCAGACGATCAAGTGGACCGGCTTCGGCAACGTCTATTCGACGCACGACACGGGCGATGCGCTGCAAGGCAAGATCAACAACAACGCGTACAGCCTGTCGCTGGCCGCGCAGCATGGCCCGCACGAGCTGCTGCTGGGCTTCCAGCAAGTGCTCGGCGACCAGTTCTTCGACTACCTGAACGAAACGAACGGCATCTTCCTGACCAACTCGATGGACGTCGACTACAACGCCCCGCACGAGAAATCGCTGCAGTTGCGTTACACGTTCTACGGCAAGGAAGCGGGCCTGCCGGGCTTCAAGGCGATGGTGTGGGGCGTGACGGGCTGGGGTGCGGACGGCAGCGCGGGCGCGGCGAACGACCCGAGCAAGTCGAGCATCTACTGGAGCAACGGTGCGCCGGTGCAGGGCCGTCACCACGAGTTCGGCTTCATCCCGTCGTACACGTTCCAGAGCGGCAAGCTGAAGAACACGAAGGTCACGTTCATCGCGATGTGGCACAACGGCTCGGCACACTACTCGGACGCGTCGAACACCGAGTACCGTCTGGTCGTGAACCTGCCGCTGCACGCGTTCTGACGGAAGGGGGCGCAAGGCCCCCAGTCTCGCACGGCCGGCCTGCGATCGGTGCGATCAGGCCGGCTTGTGCCATCCCGCGACAGGATCGCTCCCGGCGGGCGTTTCTTCCACGAGCGACGTGAGCTGGCGGCCCGTATCGCGCCATGCATCGAGGCCGCCGCGCAGCGCGAGCGCATCGGTGAAGCCTGCATCGAGCAGACGCTTCGCCATCAGCGCGGCCGTCACCTCGTTCGGGCATGAGCAATACACGACGAACTTCTGCGTAAGCGGATAGCGCGCAACGATGTCGGCGATCTGGCGCTCGTCGGCGAACTGCGCACCGGGAATCGCGAACGGGTCGAGCTTGCGGTGCTCGGGCGAGCGGACGTCGAGCACCACCGGGGCGGCGGTGTCGCGCAGCAGCACGTCGAGCTCGTCGACGCCGATCCGCGCGTTCGCGAGCTGGCGGATCAGCGCGCGGCGGCGCATCCACCGCACGGCCGCATAGATGGCGAGCAGTGCGACGATGACGAGCAGCACCGCACGGCCGAGACGGCTCGCGCCGGCGAACAGCCAGTCGATCTGCCGGTAGAACACGAGGCCGGCTACCAGCCCGACGATCGTCCACAGTGCGGCGCCGAGCGCGTCGTAGCCGGCGAACGTGCGATAGCGCGTGCCGAGCGCACCGGCCATCGGTACCGACACCAGCGACAATCCGGGAATGAAGCGCGCGACCGCGAGCACGCGCACGCCGTAGCGGCCGAAGAAGCGTTCGGTCTTTTTCACGCAGGTATCGCGCGACAGCGACAGCCGACAGATCGTCTTCAGCGTCGTGCCGCCGTACCGCCGCCCGGCGACGTACCAGACCGTGTCGCCGATCAGCGCGCCGAGCACCGACAGCACCACGACCGTCACGAGCTGCGAGCCGATCATCGCCGGATGCATCGCCGACATCGCGCCGAACAGCACGAGCGTCGGCATCGCGGGCACCGGCAGGCCGATGGCCGCCGCGAGCACGTTGGCGAACACGAGAAGCGGCCCGTACTGGGCGACGAGGTCACGTAGGAGCATGACGGCTGGCCGAAAAGGAAACGCGTGGCGGGAAATGCAGATGGGCCGATTATCGGCCTTTTTCAACGCAGCGGCGGGAATGATGCAAAGCGCCTGACGGCGGCAGGGGGATGTGGGTGAGCCAGCGCATTGCGCGCGGCTCACCGTTCGGAATCAGGAGGGCGTGCGGGCGAGCGATGCGGCGCCGTGGTTTTCGCCGGGCAGCTCGGCGCCGTGCGAGCGGATCGCCGCGATCAGTTCGGCCGGGGTGATCTCGTAGCGGACTTCGCGGTGGATGCCGGGCTTGCGTTCGTCGATCTCGATCAGCAGCACGCTCTTGCCGTCGCCGGTCGCTTCGAGCCGGAGCGAGCGCAGTTCGCGGCCATCGGCCGCGTCGTGTTCGGTGAGCAGGGTCATTGCCCCGGATGAGCCGGTAGTGCGCATCGAACCTATCCTCGTGTCGTGGATGCCTTGGCGGCAAAGATGTCTTTGTTGAATACGGCTTGACGCAGTTTAACGCGAACGGGCCGCAACACGGAGCATTTTCGTGGCGGTGAAATGAGGGCTGAACCACCGATCCTTCTGATGTTTGAGCCGCGCCGGGCGGGCGTCTGCACCGGATCGGGCGCCGGCCGAAACCGGTGCCCGAGCGGCGTTCTCGGCCGTGCCGACACGGGCGGCGACGCGCGCTGCGCCGCGCGTCGCCGCGGCGGCGTCAGAAGCGGTCGGCGAGCCCCATCGCCGGGTCGCTGACCGAGTGCCGGCCGGTTTCCACGCGGCCGGCCAGGCGGCGCGAGAAGCTCGCGTCGCTGTCGGCGGTGACGATGAAGTCGTACCAGTAGCCGGTCGAGTCGAGCTTCCAGTGCAGTTCGGACTGGTCGCCGGCGTGCACCGTGACGGTCCACGTGGTGCCGGCGCCATGGCCGTTGCCCCGGCCCTGGTCGTTACCGTTTTCGTTGTCGCGGCCATGACCGTGGTCGTCGTTTCCGCCGTGTCCGGACAGCGGCCCGTAGACCTGGTTCGACTTCACCGTGAAGCGCACCGTGCCGCCGCCGTCGTTGCGCAGGCGCAGGTGCAGGTTGCCGCTCGCGCCCGCATAGCCGACGCGTACTTCCGGATGCGGTGCGCGCGCGCCGGCCAGGCGGCTCAGGTCGCCGGTGAAGCGGCGGTGATAGCCGTTCGGGCCGAGCACCCACAGGTCATATTTACCGCCATCGTCGGCGCGCGCGGCCCAGTCGCCGTGCAGCGTCTTGCCGGGCTCGACGACGTAGCGCCGCGGCAGCCGGTCGAGGTGCAGCTTGTCATAGACGTGAAACACGGCGGCGGCGCGGCCGGTGTTCGCGAACTTCAGCGTGACCGTGCCGGCGCCGGCATCGGTGCGTGCGCTCGCGTGCAGTTCGTACGGCAACGCGCGCGACGGGCGCACGCCGGTCGCCTGTGCGGGCAGCGCGGGCGTCGCGGGCGGCACGATTTTCGGCGCGGTTTGCTGCGCGGCGCTCAGCGCGTCGACCTGGCTTTTCGTCGTACGGCCCGCGAGCGTCGGCAGCGGCTCGTTGTTCGGCGTGCGGAAATTGAATGCGCTCGTCAGGTCGCCGCACACCGCGCGGCGGTACGCGCCGATCTGCGGCTCCGCGACGCCGAAGCGCGCCTCGAGGAAGCGCAGCGTCGACGTATGGTCGAACACCTGCGAGTTGACCCAGCCGCCGCGGCTCCACGGCGACACGATCCACATCGGCACGCGCGGGCCCGGGCCGTATGGACGGCCGTCGGTTGCCGGCTGGCTCGACGTGGCCGGCGTGAAGTCGTGATACTCGACCGCGACGTCGGCGGCCGACAGCGTATGGCCGCCCGCGAGCGTGCCGTCGGCGTTGCGCGACGGCACGGCCGGCGACGGCATGTGGTCGAAGAAGCCGTCGTTCTCGTCGTAGTTGACCAGCAGCACGGTCTTGCTCCAGACCTCCGGGTTCGCCGTCAGCGCGTCGAGCACGGCCTGCACGTACCAGCCGCCCTGCGCGGGGCTCGACGGCCCCGGGTGCTCGCTGTACGCGGACGGCGGGATGATCCACGACACTTCCGGCAGCTTGCCGTTGCGGATGTCGTCGCGGAACGTTTCGAGAAAGCCGTACGGCATCGTGTTGCCGAAGCCCTTCGCGAGCGGGCTCAGCGGATCGTCGATCGCGGGGTCGTAGAACGCGCCGGCCGCCGTCACCGGCTGCGTGATATCGGTCGACGCGACGTACGCGGGCCGGCGCGCGGCCGGCATCTGCTCGATCGCCGCGCGCCAGTGGCGGAAGCTCATCATCTCGTTGCAGCCGAAGTTATCGATCAGGCTCTGGTAGACCTTCCAGCTCACGCCCGCCCCTTGCAGCCGGTCGGCATAGGTCGTCCAGGTCCAGCCCTGGCTTGACGGGCCGATGTCGTTGCCGCCGTTGAACTGGTTGTTCAGCGCGGCGATCTTCACGCGGCTGCCGTCGGCCGGGCTGATGCCGTTCGGGCCGTTGGTGCCGCTCCAGTAGAACAGGCGGTTCGCGATCGTGCCCGTGTGCATCCCGCAGTGATAGTGGTCGCACAGCGTGAACGCATCGGCGAGCGCGCGCTGGAACGGCACTTCGGCCGCGTCGTAATAGCCCATCGACAGCGGCGTCTTCGCGTCCGGCCAGCGGTTCATCCGGCCGTGATCCCACGCGGCCTGCGCGTCGGCCCACGTGTGCGGCGTGCCGCCCGCGCGCTGCGCGTTGCCTTGGCGCGCGTCGAGGTGATACGGCGTCACGGTCGCGGCGGGCGCCGCCTTCGTGTACGTCTGATAGAACACGTCGCGGCCGTTCGGCGACGGCACCGCGAAGCGGTCGCCATAGCCGCGCACGCCCTTGAACGTGCCGAAGTAGCTGTCGAACGCGCGGTTCTCCATCATCAGCAGCACGACGTGCTTGACGTCCTGGATGGTCCCCGTTTCATGGAAGGCGGGAATGGCGAGCGCGCGGCGAATGCTCGGCGGAAACGCGGACAGCGCGGCGGCGGCGAGGCCGGAGCCGGCGGTCTGCTGAAGGAATTTGCGGCGTGACGTCATGGCGTTCGGATCCTGTGAAGGTGGGAGCGTTCGTGAGTTCGTCCGGCGGTGCCCGCGCGTGGTCCCGCCCCGGGACGATCCGCGATGCGTGCGTGTTCGGGGCATCGGCCGTGCGTCGCGGCGGTGCGCGTATCGCGCCCGACGCGCGACGTTGCGCGAATACTGCGGCCTTGCCGTCGCGATCCTGTGCGCCGCACGCTCGTGATGCGCGGGGCAGGTGCCGGCACACACCGTCCCGGCGCATGGCCGGGCTGAGGCGGCGCCCAGTCTAGGGACACGACATGACGTCGACGTGATGAAGAAATGACATCGCGTGTCGCGTGCGTGACGTTGTGTGCGCAACGATTCGTTCAAGCGCGAATGCGAGGCCGAGTACGGTAAGAAATTACCGATCGTCGCAGGGGCGACCGGTCGGAATTTTCCGGATGTTGCGAGGACGGCACACGCGCGTTTCGTTGCGGATGCAACCTGACGTGCGCCGGTGTGACGCCCATGTTTCAAATGCGTGAAATCGGCTAAGCTCGACGCGTTGCTGCGCACGTGCGCAGTCCGCGCGTTCGGCGCGACTTTTCGGAACCGGCCCACCCATGACCGATATCAGGATCCGGCACAGCGAGACGCACGACGTCGACGCGATCCGGCAGATCGCCGCGCATCCCGCGGTGTACACGAATACGTTGCAGCAGCCATTTCCGTCGCTCGAGAAATGGCGGAAGCGGCTCGACGACGTGCGCGAGCACGGCGTGAGCCTCGTTGCCGAAATCGACGGTACGGTGGTCGGCCATCTCGGCCTGCATCCCGAGCCGAATCCCCGCCGGCGCCACGCGGCGGCGCTCGGCATGATGGTCGACGCGGCCCATCACGGGCGCGGCATCGGCGGCCGGCTGCTCGCGGCCGCGATCGATCTCGCGGAGAACTGGCTGAACATCACGCGTCTCGAGCTGACCGTGTTTACCGACAACCGAGCGGCGATCGCACTCTACGAGCAACACGGTTTCCGCATCGAAGGCGAATCGCCGGATTACGCGTTGCGCGACGGCGTGCATGCGTCCGTGTATCACATGGCCCGCATCAGGACGCGGCAATGAAGGGCCGGCCGTCGCGGACGTGACGGCACGCGGCCGCGGCGCCGCGCGTCATATTCAATCGAGAATTCGTTCGTTTTCCTTCGGCTATACCTGTCGTATCTTCAAACGATTTGCCGGTCGCTGCGGCCGGCTTCGTGTTTCCGTATCGATGCATGCGCGGCGCTGCATGGCGTTTGGCCTCATCGCCATCGCATCGCGGCCCTCGTTGCGCGCGCGGCATCCCCCTGAAACCGTCCTTTTCAACGGAATCTGCTTCGATGAAAACCGTTCTCCGCAATCTCACCGCCGCCTGCCTGTTCGCTGCCGCCGGTGCGGCGCTTGCCGCTGCCGCGCCCGGGGGCGTCCAGGCGGCGAACGCAGCGCCCGACGGCGCGCATCTGCCGCCCGGCATCGCGTGGCAACACGGCGACGTCGATGCCGCGTTCGCGCTCGCGAAGCGCGAGGGCAAGCCGCTGCTGCTGTACTGGGGCGCGGTATGGTGTCCGTCGTGCAACCAGGTGAAGTCGACGATCTTCAGCCAGCAGGCATTCAAGGCACGTTCGTCGTTCTTCGTGCCCGTGTATCTCGACGGCGATACCGAAAGCGCGCAGAAGCTCGGCGAGCGTTTCAAGGTGCACGGCTATCCGACGATGATCCTGTTCCGCCCCGACGGCACCGAAGTGACGCGGCTGCCGGGCGAAGCCGATCTCGACCGCTACATGCAGGCGCTGTCGCTCGGGATGACGGCCGCGCATCCGGTGCGGCAGACGCTCGCGACGGCGCTGAAGAACGGCGCGTCGCTGACGCCGGACGAATGGCGCCTGCTGGCCGACTATTCGTGGGATACCGACGGCGCGTTGCCGGTGCCGGCCGATCGCGTCGCCGAGACGCTGCAGTCGCTTGCGCAACGCGCCCGGGCGGCGGGTGCGAAAGCCGAATCGGCGCGCTTCGCGCTGAAGTCGGCGGTGGTCGCCGCGTCGGACGACCCGGCGCAGGCCGGTGCGCTCGACAAGGCCGCGCTTGCCGATTCGCTGCGCACGGTGCTGCACGATCCCGCGCTGTCGCGGGCCGATTCGGACGTGCTGGTCGCGGCGCCTGCGCGCGTGGTCGCGTATCTCGGCGGCGACGACGCGCAGCGCACGAAGTTGCGCGGCGCGTACGACACGGCGCTGGCGCGCCTGTCGACCGACGGCACGCTGTCGTCGATCGATCGGCTGATGGCATTGCACGGCCGCGTGCTGCTCGCGCGCGGCGACGCGCGCAAGGGCGCACCGCCCGCCGCACCGGCGCTCGCCGACACCGCGCGCAAACAGATCGCCGCGTCGGTGCAGCGCGCGGCGAACGCGTACGAGCGGCAGGCGCTCGTCAGCGAAGGCGCGGACACGCTGACCGACGCAGGGCTGTACGACGAATCGGATGCGTTGCTGAAGGCCGAGCTGCCGCGTTCGTCCACGCCGTACTACTTCATGTCGGGGCTGGCCGCGAACGCGAAGGCGCGCGGCGACAAGGCGGCCGCGCTCGACTGGTATCGCAAGGCGTACGACGCGGCGAGCGGGCCGGCGACGAAGCTGCGCTGGGGCGCGACTTATTTTGCGAATGCGGTCGAACTGGCGCCGAACGATTCGGCGCGCATCGAAGGGATTGCGGCCAGTGTGCTCGCGCAGGCCGACAAGACCCGGGACGCGTTCTACGGCGCGAACCTGCGCGCGCTGACCAAGGTCGTCACGCAACTGAACCGCTGGCGCGGCAGCGGCGCGCACGATGCGTCGGTCAGGTCGGTCGTGAAGCAGTTCGACGGCGTGTGCGGGAAGCTGCCGGCGGGAGATCCGCAGGCGGCGGCGTGCGCGAAGCTGATCCAGCCCGTGAAGGCGTAACGGCGCACGGAGGGATCGCCGGGCGAGCCGACGATTACCGGCCCGACTCCGACGACGCGCCGCGATCGCTGCCGTATCCGGCGTCGTGCTGACGGGCGATCTTCGCTTCGGCGGATACGATGCTGGCCGGATAGAACCAGTCGCTCGACTGGAAGCCGGCCTGCTTGAGCGCCTTGACTTCGGCGTGGACCTGCGCGCGCGTGAGCGGCGGGTTCGACTGGGCCTGCGCGGCGAACGGGGCCGAGACGGCCAGCGCGATGGCAATGGCTTGGATCAGGCGCTTCATGATGGGGACCTCCACGATTTCCGGTGAATCGCGGCGCTTCGTTCGTCGAAGCGCCGCGAGCGTTGAAACCAGTGTAGGCCGGGGCGGGCGCCTGAAAAATGCGATCGCGCCCAACGCAGTGTTTTGCTGCGGGTAACAATGGGTGGGTGATGGCTCGGACGACGGCCGGCGTGTCGATTTGGCGCAGGAAAAATGAAAATCGGACCGGATGCGCTTGCCGGAATCCGTTCCGGTGCGCATGCGGTCCGATCCTGAAAGGCGAGACGGCGGCGCACGAAACGCCGCCCCGATGCCAAGGCTTACACGAGCCCCGTCGCGTAGTACACGGCGATCACGAAGAATACCGCGAGCGTCTTGATGACGGTGACCGCGAAGATGTCGCGATACGACTCGCGGTGCGTGAGGCCCGTGACGGCGAGCAGCGTGATGACCGCGCCGTTGTGCGGGAGCGTGTCCATGCCGCCGCTCGCCATCGCGACGACCCGGTGCAGCACGTCCATCGGGATGTTGGCCGCCTGCGCGCCCTTGATGAACAGGTCCGACATCGCGGCGAGCGCGATGCTCATGCCGCCGGACGCGGAGCCAGTGATACCCGCGAGCGAGCTGACCGACACGGCTGCGTTGACGAGCGGGTTCGGGATGCTCTTCAGCGCATCGCTGACGACGAGGAAGCCCGGCAGCGCGGCGATCACGCCGCCGAAGCCGTATTCCGACGCGGTGTTCATCGCGGCGAGCAGCGCGCCGGCGACGGCGGCCTTCGAGCCGGCCGCGAAGCGATCGCTGACGCGCTTGAATGCGGTCAGCACGACCAGCACGATCCCGAGCAGCAGCGCGGCCTCGACCGACCAGATCGCGACGACCGTCTTGATCGACGTCGTGACCGGCGCGTGCACGCCCGGCAGCACTTCCGGCGCGACCGTGTAAGACGCGGCGCCGTACCACTGCGGGATCAGCTTCGTGAATGCGAAGTTCGACACGCCGACGAGGATCAGCGGCAGGATCGCCAGCGCGGGATGCGGCAGCGCCGTTGCCTCGACGCGCTCCGGCTCGTTGACGAGCGACGTGCCGTAGCCTTCGCCCTTCGCCATCGCCGAACGGCGGCGCCATTCGAGATACGCGAGGCCGACGACGATGATGAACAGCGAGCCGATCGTGCCGAGCGCGGGCGCGGCCCAGGCAGTCGTCTTGAAGAACGTGGTCGGGATGATGTTCTGGATCTGCGGCGTGCCGGGCAGCGAATCCATCGTGAACGAGAACGCGCCGAGTGCAATCGCGCCGGGCATCAGCCGTTTCGGGATGTTGCTCTGACGATAGAGTTCGGCCGCGAACGGATAGACCGCGAACACCACGACGAACAGCGATACGCCGCCATAGGTGAGCAGCGCGCACACCGCGACGATCACCGCATTCGCGCGCGAGCGGCCGATGTAGCGGATCGCCGCATGGACGATCGACTCGGAGAACCCGGACAGTTCGATCACCTTGCCGAACACGGCGCCGAGCATGAAGACCGGGAAATACAGTTTGACGAAGCCGACCATCTTCTCCATGAAGATGCCGGAGAAGACCGGTGCGACGGCGGCGGGTTCGGTCAGCAGCACCGCTCCGAGCGCGGCGATCGGCGCGAACAGGATCACGCTGTAGCCGCGATACGCGGCAAACATCAGGAACGCCAGCGCGGCGAGGACGATCA
Source organism: Burkholderia sp. MSMB1078WGS (assembly GCF_001528895.1). NCBI lineage: Bacteria > Pseudomonadati > Pseudomonadota > Betaproteobacteria > Burkholderiales > Burkholderiaceae > Burkholderia > Burkholderia sp. MSMB1078WGS. The sequence goes on from NZ_LPDI01000038.1 coordinate 157,344, forward strand.
CGAAAGACAAGGGAGTCTCCTAATGGCTTTGGTTGTTGTTCGATCGCGCGGTGCGCCGCGGACCGGCTCAGGTTCGTGCAGGTTTCGTGCCATCGGCCGGATTGCGCCGCCGGACATGGGTCCGCCTGCGGCCGGCGGCCTCGCGCCGGTGCAGGTCTGACGATTCTACATAAAACGTCTCCATCCGGAGACGTTTTAGCCATCCGGTCGACCGTCGAAATCGTGCAGGGCTTTCCCGGACAACGCATTGCGGCGTGTCTCCGGAGTGAGATAATCCGTCTCGTTCCGGAGACATCCGGCCGACGATAAACGGAGACGAAGACACGATGATGAACGACTGGGCCCGCCTGCCCGTCAACTACGGCGACGTGCTGCGGCGCGCTGCCGAGTCGCTGTTCCGGACCTTCGAGGATTCGAGTGCGGGCACGGTGGTGGTCGATCGCAACGCGCGCGTGGTGTGGATGAACGAGCGTTACGCCGCGCGCTTCGGGTTCGCCGATCCGCAGCAGGCCGTCGGCCTCGACTGCGAGGCCGTGATTCCGAACAGCCTGATGCGCGAGGTCGTGTCGACCGGGCAGCCGATCCTGCTCGACATCATGGAGACGGGCCGCGAGCCGCTCGTCGTCACGCGCCTGCCGTTGAAGAACGAGGCCGGCGAGACGGTTGGCGCGATCGGCTTCGCGCTGTTCGACCAGTTGAAGACGCTCACGCCGATTTTTTCCCGCTACGCGCAGCTTCAGCAGCAACTGATTGCGACGCAGCGCTCGCTCGCCCAGGCGCGCCGCGCGAAATACACGTTTGCGAGCTTCGTCGGCACGAGTGCCGCGAGCCTCGAGACCAAGCGCCAGGCGCGTCGCGCCGCGCAGGTCGATTCGCCGGTGCTGCTGCTCGGCGAGACGGGCACCGGCAAGGAACTGCTCGCCCACGCGATTCACGCGGCGTCGGCGCGTGCACTCCAGCCGCTCGTGACCGTCAACGTCGCCGCGATTCCCGACACGCTGCTCGAAACCGAATTCTTCGGCGCGGCGCCCGGTGCGTATACCGGTGCCGATCGCAAGGGGCGCGTCGGAAAATTCGAGCTGGCCGATCGCGGCACGCTATTTCTCGACGAGATCGGCGACATGCCGCTGCCGTTGCAGGGCAAGCTGCTGCGCGTGCTGCAGGACAAGGAGTTCGAGCCGGTCGGCTCGAACCGGATCGTGCGCGCGGACGTGCGCATCATTGCCGCCACGTCGGCCGACCTGCCGGCGCTCGTGGCAGCCGGGCGGTTTCGCGCGGATCTCTATTACCGGCTGAACGTGCTGACGATTCATGCGCCGCCGTTGCGCGAGCGCGCATCCGACATCGCGGCGCTCGTCTACGCGACGCTCGAGGAACTGGCGGCCCAGCACGGGCGCGCCGCGCACTGCGAGCTGACCGACGATGCGTTGCGGATGCTGTGCGCGTATCCATGGCCCGGCAACGTGCGCGAGTTGCGCAATACGCTCGAACGCGCGCTGATGCTGTCGGACCGTTCGGTGATCGACGCGCGTGCGCTCGCGCCGTTTCTGGGGCCGGTGCGCATCTCGCCGGAGGGCGCCGCGCCGGCGCAGCGGGTTGCCGCGGCACCGGCCGAGCAGCGCGCGGGCGATGCGTCGACGGCATCCGGTGCGCCGGCCGCCTCGTATGCCGATGCGCTGGCGGCGTGGGAGCGCCGGTTTCTGACCGATGCGCTGGCGGCCTGTGACGGGAAGGTCGTCGAAGCGGCCGCGCGTATCGGGATCGGCCGCGCGACGCTGTACAAGAAACTGGCGGCGCTCGGTATCGACCGGTAGGCCGATCGGCGATGCCGATGCGGCTCGACGTAACGCATCGAACGGGAGATCACGATGAAGCGGATCGGCATTGCAGGATGGCTGACCATGTTGCTCGCGAGCGCCGCACTCGCGCAGGCTGGCGACGCCGATGCGCCCGAGGCGCGGCGCAACTGGTACAACGATCCGTTCGTCGCGCTGTCGCAGGACGTGGCCGAATGCCCGTTGCCGCTCGGCCCGTGGATGACGCGCGCCGAGATGACGGACGATGCGCACTACCGCGCCGAACGCGGCACGACCTGTTGGCTCGCCCATCGCTGCACGAAGCCGAACTCGTATATGTATGACGCGTCGATCGCCGATGCCGCGAAGGCGCACTTCGCCGGCTCCGATCGTCTGCGCGGCACGAGCTTGTGGATCACCGTACAGCGACGTTTCATCTACGTCGAAGGATGCGCGGATACGACGTTCGATCGTCAGGCGCTGCAACGCGAATTCGAGGCGCTTCCGGACGTCGAGCAGGTTTTCGTTCGCATCACCGAGGATCCGCGCAAGCACTTGCCGTACAAGGCGCGCGGGCAACCCGAGCGCACGCCGGACTGACGGCCGAAGGGCTGCCCATGGCATACTCGCGACATTCAAAAAAAGGTTGACGGGAAGAACGATGAAACACATGCTTGCGTCGGTCTGTCGGTGGCCTCGGGCGGCCGTGATGTTGGCTCTGGTTGCAGGGCTCGGCGGGTGCGGCGGCAGTGCTCCGCTGTTCACTTCGGACGGGCGTCCGACCACTCAGGTGCAATGCATCGGCAGCGACTGGAGTAATTGCACCGACAATGCCCGGGCCATGTGCAACGGAGATTTCGACGTGATCCAGCAATCGACGGATGACGCCGTGCGAAATCTTCTCTTCGCATGCAAGAAGAAGAGCGGTTATTGATCCCGAAATGACCGGCTGAGGAGATCACGATCGGGCGACGTGCTTTTCTGTTTGCTTTGAGTCCCTTGTTTTTCACGAATAACACTCATGGAGTCCCATCCATATGGCGACCTACAGGCAACTGAGCGCGCAGCTCGAACGGCTTCAGCAAAAAATCGACAAGGAACGTGAAAAGGCGGTTGCCGACGCGATTGCGGAAATCCGCGCGAAAATCGACGAATACGACATTACGCCGGAAGAGCTCGGTTTTCTTCCGGCAAAATCGGCTGCCACCGCTACCGCCGCGAAGCCCAAGCGACCCTTGCCGCCGAAGTACCTGAACCCGAAGACGGGCGAAACCTGGAGCGGCCGCGGGCGGGCGCCCGCATGGCTGGGCAAGAATCGCGGACGTTTCCTGATCAAGGACTGACTCCCGAAAACCCTCACCTTTCGTGCGCCGACCGACGGTGCGAACGGCCATGCGGCCTTCGCACCGTTTTGTTTTGGCGCAATCGTCATGCGATTTTCCCGGGCGAATTGAAGTGCAACGTCGCGCAATCAACGGATCCCGTTTTGCGAATTCGCCGCGATCCGGCCGCATATTGCCGCGAATTCCCGTAAACAGCCGCGTAATGGCGCAATGCATGCGCATTGCCATTCGCGCTTTTCGCGGTGCATGCCTGACGCGGATTTTCATCACCTTTCGCATGCTGGCGCGGTGTGTCGTGCGATTCCCGAAGATACTCACCTTGGCTCCTGTAAATCCTCACCTTTGAGAAGCGGCTGCAGCGTCGTGCCGCGTTACGTGCATCGCGGGAAGAACTGGTGCTGCGACGCCGGCCGCGTGGGTTGCAGTCCATGGTGCGAGCATTGACGTCCGTCGAATAGCCGGCCGTTCGGCATATAGGCAGTCGCGGGCGCTTCGCCTATGCTTGGGATTCGCGTCGATCGGCGCACGGCCTGCGTGGCCGCATGCCGATCGTGTCGTCTTTCGTCACCGCAGGGAGCCGATGTGACCGTTCGCCATCTCGATGCGTTGTTCCAGCCCAAGTCCGTGGCGGTCGTCGGCGCGTCGTCGCGCGCCGGCAGTATCGGCGCGATGGTGTGGTCCCGTGTGCTCGACGGCGCGTTCCGGGGGCCCGTGTGGCCGGTCAATCCGAAATATCGCGAGCTGGACGGGCATGCGGTCGTCTCCGATGTCGACCGGCTGCCCACGCCGCCGTCGGTTGCAGTGATCTGCACGCCGCCCGCGACCTGGGCCGGCATCGTGCGCAAGCTCGGCGAGCTCGGCACGCGCGTCGCGGTGATCGTCGGCGAGGCGCGCACCGAGGCCGATCGCGCCGCGGTCGATCGCACGCTGAAGGCGGCGAAGCCGTTCGTGCTCCGTATCGTCGGGCCCGGCAGTCTCGGCGTGTCGTCGCCCGCGCGGCATGCGCATTTCGGCGCGCCTGCCTATACGGCGCGATCGGGCGGCGTCGCGTGGGTGTCGCAATCGAATGCGCTGACGAACGCGGTGCTTGGCTGGGCCGATGCGCGGGGCCTCGGCTTTTCGCATGTCGTCGCGCTCGGCAGCGAATCCGATGTCGATGCGGGCGACGTCCTCGACTATCTGGCGAGCGATCCCGGCACGCGCGCGATCCTGCTCGAGCTCGATACCGTGCGCGCGGCGCGCAAGTTCATGTCGGCGGCGCGCGCGGCCGCACGCAACAAGCCGGTGCTCGCGTTGCGCACCGGCCGTGCCGATCCCGGCGATGCGCTCTATACGGCGGCGTTCCAGCGCGCGGGCATGGTGCGCGTCGACGCGCTCGACGATCTGCTCGACGAAATCGAGACGCTCGGCGTCGGCCGCGTCACCGCGCGGGGCGCGGCGACGCTCGTGACGAGCGATGCGGGCGTGGCGAAACTCGCGGTCGATGCGGTTGCCGAAGTGCGCGACGTGCTGGCCGCCTGGTCGCCCGCGGCAACGTCGGCCGTCGCGGCCGCGCTGCCGCACCTCGCGGCGCCCGGCAATCCGCTCACGCTGGGCGACGACGCGCGCCCCGAGCACTTTGCCGCGGCAATCAAGGCGCTCGCCCCGTTTCCGCAGACGGGCACGCTGTTCGTCGTTCATTCCACTTCGCACAGCGCGCCGGCCGATTCGGTCGCGCGCACGCTGATCGACGCGCGGCAGCATGCGCATCGCGGCATCCTCGCGTGTTTCTTCGGCGCGGTGGACGCGGCGACGCGCGATGCGCTGCACGCGAACGGCATTCCGGTGCACACGACGCCGCAGCGGCTCGCCCGCGCGTATGCGCGTCTCGTCGACTACAACCTCGGGCGCCAATTGCTGATGCAGACGCCGGAGGGTACGCCGCCGCAGCCGGCCGAGTGCGTGGCGTCTGCCCAAGCCGACGCACGTCGCATGGTCGAAGCCGGTCAGCATGAGCTGGCCGGCGAAGCCGCGCTGCGCTGGCTGTCCCGTTTCGGTCTGCAGGGCGAGCAGCCCAACGAACCGGCCGGCAAGAACGTCGTCGACATCACGGTCGACATGTACGACGATTCGAACTTCGGTCCGGTGTTTCGCTATGCCGTGCCACCGGCCGACGGTGTATCGGCGCCGCTCGTCGTCTACGGCCTGCCGCCGCTGAACACGGTGCTCGCCCGCGCAGTGATGGAGCGTTCGCCGTATGCGCGCAGCACGTCCGTCGAGCCGACGCTCGACGCGCTGACGGCGCTGTCGCAGGTCGTGTGCGACGTGCGCGAAGTCGTTGCGATGTCGATCACGCTGCGCGTGCTGTCCGACCGAACATGGGTGGTCGCGCCACGCATCACGCTGGCTTCGGGGCGTAGCCGGCTCGCGATCATGCCGTATCCGCGGCACCTCGAGCAGACGCTCGAATGGCGTGGCGAGACGGTGACGATCCGTCCGATCCGTCCGGAAGACGAGGCCGCACACAACGAGCTGCTCGGTGCGATGACGCCGGAAGATCTGCGGATGCGTTTCTTCGGCGCGGTGCGCAGTTTCGATCACTCGCAGGTGGCGCGCATGACGCAGATCGACTACGACCGTGAGATGGCTTTCATCGTGTCGTTCACCGATGTGTCGGGGCGCGACCACACGCTCGCGGTCGCGCGTGCGGTCGCCGATCCCGACAACGAGACGGCGGAGTTCGCGATCGCGGTACGGCCCGATCAAAAGGGCAAGGGGCTCGGCCGGCTGATGATGACCCGCATCATCGACTACGCGCGCTCGCGCGGCACCACCTGGATGGTCGGCGAGGCGCTGCGCGAGAATTCGGCGATGATCTCGCTCGCGAAATCGTGCGGGTTTGCGGTGTCGACGACGGAGGAGCCCGGCGTCGTGGGTTTCAGGATGAAGTTGCAGCCGTAGGCGTCAGTTTCAGGTCCGGCGCTTGGGGCAGCGCATGGCGCCGACGCGTCCGAACATCTCGCCATGTCGCACGCTAAATAAGGAATGCAAAGCATTCGGGGCGGCCTTGAAGCAAAGCGTTCGGCAACGTGTCGGAGCTGCCGGTCGAAGCGATACCGCAACGCACGCATGGTGTCCGGCGATGCTCGCAGCGTGCTGCGATATTGGCCCGCCGCAGCCGTTTCCACCGATGTGCCTGCAAGCATTCGCTGCCGTGTTCCGGCCTCGCGTTTTCAAAGCCGTCGCCAAGGTGAGACTTTTCGGGAGCGGCGAGTGAGCTTTTCCGGGGCAGCATGGTGAGCCGATACGGGAGGGTTCGGTGAGCTCTCCCGGGAACGGCCGGTGAGTACCTGCGGGAGACGCCGGTGAGCCTTTCCGGGAGGCTTCGGTGAGCACCTGCGGGAGCGATTGGTGAGGACGTTCGGGAGCCGTCAGTGAGCGTCTCCGGAGTCTCGGGTGAGGCTTTTCGGGAGACCATGGTGAGCGCTTGCAGGATGCCGAGGTGAGCTTTTTCGGGAGCATGCTGACGCACGGCTCCCGTGGGCGCGACGCCGGCCCGTGCCGGCGTGAAGCGCGAGTGCGGGCACGCAGGAACCGTGCCCGCGATTACATTCACGCAGCGAGTTTCGACGCCGCGTCGTTCACCTGGTCGCGCGAAATCGCGAGTTCCTCGAGGTGTGCATCGGCATAGACTGCACCGGTTTCGCGTTCGAGGCGGGCGATCGTGAGCGCACAACGCGCGGTGTCTTTCGGCATCGCGATGAAGCGCCTGACCGACTCGCCGGACGTGAACGCGTCGAACAGTGCGCCGCGCACGTCGTCGGGAAGCGTCTTGGTCCACTGGTACGGCTTGCCGTTGAACGTGATCGACGGCGGCAGCGTGCGTTCCTTCTTGGTCGCCGTGATGAGTCCGTAGGTGCGCGCCGCGTCGCCGATCTGCTCGGGCGAGAAGAGTTCGTCGGGCGTGATGTCGAACTGCTCGATGTAGTTTTCGATCGCCTGCATTGCGGCGGCACGATCGTCGCGCTTTTTCTGCGCGCGCGCGACGATATCGCGCAACTCGTCCGCTTCCTCGGGCGTGATCGTGAAGCTTGCCTGCTTCTGCTGAAGTTCGGAGAAACGCTGGAATTCTTGATCGTTCAGAAGTTTGGCCATGACATCCATCGAATACGACGGCCGTGACAACCGGCCGCCGTAGTTTTTGAGAGGGCCGCTATTCTAGCGTAGCGCCGCGGGTGCCCGATGCGACGCCGCGCATCGGGCACCGCACGGGCGTCGCGCATACCCGGAGCCGGCGCCGCTGCGCCGTGCCTCGTGCATTTTGCCGGGTAACCCGCGCGTCAGCAGGTCTCGGTGCGGCACATCGACAGATGGGCGGCCGTATCGCGCAGTGCGCCGACGACCACGTCGACGGACGGCGCCATGTGCGCATCGATCCGGCGCATGTACGGGCAGGTCAGCACCGCGATCGCGTGGCCAGCCGGCCCGAGGATCGGCACGGTCAGGTCGGTCACGCCGTACGCTTGCCGGCTGTCCTGGCGCAGATAGCCGGACTGCCGGATCGACTGACACGCATTCGCGAGTTCCTGCTCGTTCAGCGGCGCCTCGCCCTTGACCTTGCAGTGCTCGGCCAGCATGTGCGCGCGTTGCTCGGCGCTTTGGTACGCCAGCATCATGCAGCCCGACGCCGTATCGGCGAGGCCGACGCGCGAGCCGAGCCGGACCGACACGCCCCACGGGCCGGGCCCGTCCACCTGCGCGATCACGAGCAGGTTGCCGCGATCGTAGACGGACAGGTGGCACGACTGCTCGGCGGCATCGGCGAAGCGCTGCATCGGCGGCAGCGCCTCGGCGATCAGCCGGTTCATCGGCGGATGCCGGTGCGCAAGTGCGAACAGCTTGAGGCTGAGCGTGTAGCGGTCGCCGCCGGTCGAACGCATCACGTAGCGGCGCGCGACGAGGCGTTCGAGCATCCGGTAGATCTCGCTCGCGTTACGGCCGAGCTCCTTCGTGATTTCGGTGCGGGTGAGTCCTTCCTTCTGCTCGGACAGGAGTTCGAGAATGTCGAGGCCCTTGTCGAGCGCGGGTGCGCGATAGCGGTCGATTGCGGCCATCGATTCCCGTGCGTCGCAGCCGGGAAGCGGGTCGTTGGTTGTCTGCATTGTCGGTGTGAGGTTGGGGGATTACCGTCGATCGGTCGGCGACGCACGCTGGCCGGTTCTGCACGCGTATAGGGCGGCCCCGCGGATGGCCATGGAAACCATCCGTGCGAGCTTAGCAATAAACATACAGTGTGCAATGCAGCGTCTTTTTACCGATCGTTACCGAACAAGAACGGATGGGCAAACGTTTTCGATGACAGGGGCACCCCGAATTGCCAGTATTCATGCACCGATGGCAGGCGCCGCCGCGAATGACGGCCGAGCGATCGACGTGGGTGCAGCGGGTGCTGCGCCGCAGCGTCGGCAGGCGCACCAATAGTCGGTATCCGTCGCGCGTCATTTCACGGCGCGTGGCCGATGGTACAAAGGCTTGCGGGCCAGCGACGGCGCGGCCGCGCGTGCAGCCGGCCGGCATAGGCCGGCACGCGTCGCGGATGCCGGGCCGTCGTCGCCGATGCGCAGACCGGCGGCCGCCCGTTCGATGCGCGCCGTACCGTCGTACGGCGCCGCGATCGCTGCGCCCGCGCAACTCTCGCGCGTCGACGGCACGCCGCATACGGCGCCGACGTGTGCACTCGACGATCGACAACCCGTCCGGCGCGCGGCCGCGAAAGGCCGCGTCGGCCGGTATCCTGTCCCATTCGACAACAGAGGTTAAGCACGATGAAACTGCTTCGCTATGGCCCGTCCGGCCAGGAAAAGCCCGGCATCCTCGACGCGGCCGGCCGGATTCGCGACTTGTCCGCGCATGTGCCGGACCTTGCCGGCGATGTGCTGTCCGACGCGGGTCTCGCGCGGCTGCGCGCGATCGATCCTGCCACGCTGCCGCTCGTGTCCGGGGAGCCGCGTATCGGCGCGTGCGTCGGTCGCGTCGGCAAGTTCATCGGCATCGGCCTGAACTATGCCGACCACGCGGCCGAAGCCGGCATGGCGGTGCCGAAGGAGCCGGTCGTGTTCGGCAAGTGGACGAGTTCGATCTGCGGCCCGAACGACGGCATCGACATCCCGAAGGGTTCGGTCAAGACCGACTGGGAAGTGGAGCTGGGTGTCGTGATCGGCGCGACGTGCAAGGACGTCGACGAAGCGCGCGCGCTCGATTACGTCGCGGGCTACTGCGTCGTCAACGACGTGTCCGAGCGCGAATGGCAGATCGAGCGCGGCGGCCAGTGGGACAAGGGCAAGGGCTTCGACACGTTCGGCCCGCTCGGCCCGTGGCTCGTCACGCGCGACGAAGTGCCGGATCCGCAGCGTCTCGACCTGTGGCTCGAAGTCGACGGCCACCGCTATCAGAACGGCAACACGCGCACGATGGTGTTCACGGTCGCGCAACTGATCGCGTATCTGTCGACCTGCATGACGCTGCAGCCGGGCGACGTGATCACGACCGGTACGCCGCCGGGCGTCGGCATGGGCATCAAGCCGTCGCCGGTGTTCCTGAGGGCCGGCCAGACGGTGCGCCTCGGGATCGAAGGGCTCGGCGAGCAGTTGCAGAGCACGCGTAACGCGCAATGAGCGCGTGAACGGCGCGGGCCGGCGGGAGCATGTAGCCGCGCGCGCGGGCCATGCTGCCCGACCCGTGGGCACGACCGCCGCCGCGACCGGCGCGCACCGAACGACGATGTAGCCGAAACCATGGGCCCGATTCCGCGCGATGCGGAATCGGGCCTTTGTCGTTCGTCGGCGTCCGCACGCAGCGGATCAGACGACGTTGTCGAGCTCGCAATGCGCTTCGAGCCGATACCCGTCGGGATCGACGACGAACGCCGCGTAATAGCCGGGGCCGTAGTGCTCGCGCTTGCCGGGCCCGCCGTTGTCCTTGCCGCCGTGCTCGAGCGCGGCGCGGTAGAACGCATCGACCTCGACCGGCGACGCGGCCTTGAACGACAGGTGCAATCCCGAATCGGGATCGGCGACGACGGGGCGAGCCGCGTGCTGCAACCACAGCTCGGGCTCGGTCGTGCCGTACCCGATGGCGCCGTCGTCGCTATACAGACGCTTGTAGCCGAGTGCGCCGAGCGCGCTGTCGTAGAAGGTGCGGCTGCGGCCGATGTGTGCAACGCCGAACGAAAGGTGATCGATCATCTGTAGCTCCTTTGGACTGAGGGGGACTTCAGTGCGGCGAACCTGCTTATAGACACCATGCCAGCCGCTTGTAGCGAAGCGCGCCGAGCGTGATGTCGTCGTACGTGCGGCCGGCGGCGATGTGGATAACGTTGAACGAAAGACGATCGATCATCTGTGTCTCCTTGGATCGAAGGGAAGGGCAGTGCAGCCCCCTGTTTTTAACCACCATGGCGGTTATGTTAGAAATCGCTCGGACGCTTGTCAACCGGCATGGTGGTTAGATACGATCGCACCATGAGAAAAACGCAACCTTCCGTCACGACGGACTGCCTGATCCCGGCGCCGTCCGAAACGCTGAGCCTCGATTTCGCGAACACGCTGTACTGGCGCGGCAGCGACCCGCCGACGGAAACCTTCGGCACGCTGGACGACCTGCTGGCGTGGTGCCGCGAACAGGCGGGCGTACCGGCCGAGCTGGCCGACGCATGTCGCGTGCCTGACGAAGAGAAAAAGGGCGACGCGCCGACGATGCTCGCGCGGGCGCTCGCGTTGCGCGAGGCGCTATACCGGCTGTTTCACGCCCAGGCGGAGCAGCGCGAGCCGCGGGATGCCGATCTCGCGCTGCTCGGCGGCTTTCTGGCGGAAGCGTCGCCGCGCGTTGCGCCGGTGCGCGTCGATGGCCGCTATGCGTGGCGGATCGACGCGCCGGGCGCCACGCTCGCGGGGCTGCTGAGCCCGGTGCTGTGGTCGGCGATCGACCTGCTCGGCGGCACGCGGCTCGCGAAGGTCAAGCGCTGTGCGAACGATGCATGCCAGTGGCTGTTCATCGACGACAGCAAGAACGGCAGCCGACGCTGGTGCTCGATGTCGTCGTGCGGCAATCGCGCGAAGGCGTATCGCCACTATCACAAGGCCGAATGACCGGGCGGCCCGAACCTATTTCGCCGACAGCTTCCGCCACAGCGTCGTCTTGCTGATGCCGAGCATCGCGCACGCGCGGTCGCGGTCGCCGCCGCACGCGTCGAGCACCGCACGGATCTCGTCGGCTTCCGCGCGACGGCGGCGCGCATGCAGTGTTTGCGTGTCGTCGGCGTCGGGCGGCGCGGCGAACAGTTCGGGCGCGATCGCCTGCAGCGCGCCGGGGGCGAGCGCCGCGCACGCGGCGCCCGGATCGCTTTCGTCGGCTTCCTCCGCCAGCTCCACCGCGATCCGCTCGACCACGTTCTGCAGTTCGCGGACGTTGCCGGGCCAGCGGTAGCGCGCGAGCGCCGCTTGCGTCGCGTCGAGCACACGCAGCGCGTCGTCGGTGTCGCGCACGCGTTCGGCGAGACGCGGCTCGCGCCGCGCAGCCTGCACGAGCAACGTCGCCGCGAGCGCGGGAATGTCGGCCGCGCGCTCGCGCAGCGGCGGCAGGCCGACGTTCAGGATGTTGAGCCGGTAATAGAGATCCGCGCGGAACGTGCCGGCCTCGACGGCCGCGAGCAGCGGCCGGTGCGTCGCGGCGATCACGCGCACGTCGATGCGGATCGGCTCGGTCGAGCCGAGGCGGATCACCTCGCGCTCCTGCAGCGCGCGAAGCAGCCGGCTCTGCAGCGACGGCGGCATCTCGCCGATCTCGTCGAGAAACAGCGTGCCGCGGTGCGCGGCCTCGAACAGGCCGGTCTTGCCGCCGCGCCGCGCGCCGGTGAACGCGCCTTCTTCATAGCCGAACAGTTCGCTCTCGAGCAGCGCTTCCGGAAACGCGCCGCAGTTGACCGCGACGAACGGATAGTTGCGCCGCGCGGACAGCGCGTGCAGGCTCTGCGCGATCATTTCCTTGCCGGTGCCGCTTTCGCCGAGCACGAGCACGGTCGCGTCGGATTTCGCGTAGCGGCGCACGAGATCGCGCACGCGCGTCATCGGCGCCGATGCGCCGACCACGTCGTCGAGCGCGTAGCGTGCGGCGAACTGCTGCGTGGTCGGTTGCGACCGCAACGCGCGATCGAGCCGTTCGACCGCGCGCGATTCCTGGAACGTCAGCACGCTGCCCGACGTGACGCCGCGATCGACCAGCGGCCCGCGATGCACGACGTAGCGCACGCCGCGTATCGTCGCGAGCGCGTCGCCGTCTTCGCCGCGCAGTGTGCGCAGCTCGGGCCGCAGGTCGACGAGCGCACGGCCGACGGCCGCCGCGGGTTCGACCCCGAGCGCCGACGCGAGCCGTTCGTTGATCGCCTCGACGCGGCCGTGCGCGTCGAGCGCGACCACGCCGTCGCGCAGGTGCTGCAGCAGCGTGTCGAGCCGCTGGCGGCGGAATGCCTCGGCGTGCGTCGCATACGCGACTTCGAGCGCCGTCTCGACCGCCTTGCGCACCGACGCATGCGAATACAGGAACACCGCGCCCATGCCGGCGCTCGCCGCGAGATCGGTGACGAGGCCCGGGCCGACGATCGTCTCGATGCCGCGATCGCGCAGGTCGTGCACGCAGGCTTCCGCTTCCTGCGCGGACTGATATGACGCAAACTGCACGTCGAGGCCGTACGCGGCGACGAAGCGGCGCACCTCGGGCGGCGTTTCGCCGGCGCTGACGAGCGCGATCCGCGCTGCATCGCGCCGCGCGCGCGCGAGCGCCTGCATCACGTCGAAGCCGGTCGGCGACACGACCACCACCGGCACCTGCGCGCGCGTTTTCAGGAAGCCGCCGTTCGAGCCGGCCGCGACGATCACGTCGGGCCGCGCGGCGCCGGCCTCGGCGATCGCGCTCAGCGCGTCCTCGTACGCGCGCGTCACGATGCGCACGTCGGCGCGTTCGTCGAATTCGCCGGCGATCTCGCGAAACAGGTCGCGCAGGCGGCTGATACCCATCGCCCAGATGCGCGGGCGCACCGTGCGGTCGGCAGGGCCGACGGGCTTGGTCGAAGAGAGGTCCATGACGGCCGATTATGCGCGCGCGATTTCATTTTTGAAACATGAGATTGCCGAATTGAAATGAGCGACCGATGCAACGCCCTCGGCGGTTGCTTAAGAATCAGTGGGTTAGCGGCGTTTCGCAAGCTGGCCCGGTCCTTGCTGTTATCGGGCATTCCATCAGGAGGCCGTTCATGAGCAATACGCATCTTCAGAGCGCCGGCGCGAAGTTCCGCGCGGCAGTCGCGGCCGAGCAGCCGCTGCAGGTGGTCGGCGCGATCACCGCGTACGCGGCCAAGATGGCGCAGGCCGTCGGCTTCAAGGCCGTGTACCTGTCGGGCGGCGGCGTCGCGGCGAACTCGCTCGGCATCCCCGACCTCGGCATCAGCACGATGGAAGACGTGCTGATCGACGCGACCCGGATCACCAACGCGACCGACCTGCCGCTGCTGGTCGACATCGACACGGGCTGGGGCGGCGCATTCAACATCGCGCGCACGATCCGCTCGTTCATCAACGCCGGCGTCGCGGCCGTGCACCTCGAGGACCAGGTCGGCCAGAAGCGCTGCGGCCATCGCCCGGGCAAGGAGGTCGTGCCGACCGACGAAATGGTCGATCGCGTGAAGGCCGCGGTCGATGCGCGCACCGACGACCAGTTCGTGATCATGGCGCGCACCGATGCGGCCGCCGCCGAAGGGATCGACTCGGCGATCGAGCGCGCGGTCGCGTACGTCGAAGCCGGCGCGGACATGATCTTCCCGGAAGCGATGAAGACGCTCGACGACTATCGTCGCTTCAAGGCGGCCGTGAAGGTGCCGATCCTCGCGAACCTGACCGAATTCGGCTCGACGCCGCTGTTTACGGTCGAAGAGCTGCGCGAGGCGAACGTCGACATCGCGCTGTACTGCTGCGGCGCGTATCGCGCGATGAACAAGGCTGCGCTGAACTTCTACGAAACGCTGCGCCGCGACGGCACGCAGAAGGCAGCCGTGCCGACGATGCAGACGCGCGCCGAGCTGTACGACTTCCTCGGCTATCACGAATACGAGCGCAAGCTCGACGAACTGTTCGCGCAGGGCAAGAAGTAACACGGCCCGCACCCCCCGATACCCATTGGAGAAGGAAAACATGAGCGAGACGAAAGACGCAGCAGCACCGGCCGCCGCAGGCGCATTCAAGCCGAAGAAGTCGGTGGCGCTGTCGGGCGTGACGGCCGGCAACACCGCGCTGTGCACGGTCGGCAAGACCGGCAACGACCTGCACTATCGCGGCTACGACATTCTCGACGTCGCCGAATCGTGCGAGTTCGAGGAAATCGCGCACCTGCTCGTGCACGGCACGCTGCCGAACCTGACCGAACTGGCCGCCTACAAGGCCAAGCTGCGCGCGCTGCGCGGCCTGCCGAGCGCGCTGAAGGCCGCACTCGAACAGATTCCGGCGTCGGCCCACCCGATGGACGTGATGCGCACGGGCGTGTCGGTGCTCGGCACCGTGCTGCCGGAGAAGGACGACCACAATCTGCCGGGCGCGCGCGACATCGCCGACCGCCTGATGGCGTCGCTCGGCTCGATGCTGCTGTACTGGTATCACTTCTCGCACAACGGCAAGCGCATCGAGACCGAAACCGACGACGACTCGATCGGCGGCCACTTCCTGCACCTGCTGCACGGCAAGACGCCGTCGAAGTCATGGGTCGAGGCGATGCACACGTCGCTGATCCTGTACGCGGAGCACGAATTCAACGCGTCGACGTTCACCGGCCGCGTGATCGCGGGCACGGGCTCGGACATCTACTCGGCGATCACCGGCGCGATCGGCGCGCTGCGCGGGCCGAAGCACGGCGGCGCGAACGAAGTCGCGTACGAGATCCAGAGCCGCTACAGCTCGCCGGACGACGCCGAAGCCGACATCCGCCGCCGCGTCGAGAACAAGGAAGTCGTGATCGGCTTCGGCCACCCGGTCTACACGATCTCCGATCCGCGCAACAAGGTGATCAAGGGCGTGGCGCACAAGCTGTCGAAGGAAGCGGGCGACCTGAAGCTGTACGACATCGCCGAGCGCCTGGAATCGGTGATGTGGGACGCGAAGAAGATGTTCCCGAACCTCGACTGGTTCAGCGCGGTGTCGTATCACATGATGGGCGTGCCGACCGCGATGTTCACGCCGCTGTTCGTGATCTCGCGCACGTCGGGCTGGAGCGCGCACATCATCGAGCAGCGCATCGACAACAAGATCATCCGCCCGAGCGCGAACTACACGGGCCCGGAAGACCTGCAGTTCGTGCCGATCGAGAAGCGCTGACACGCCCGCCGCGCGCACCGGCGCCCGCGAGGCGGGCGGCCGGCGCGCGCGGCGCGTCATACCCCGAATTCCCGCCCCACATCATGAATACCGCCAACCGCAAACCCCTGCCCGGCACGTCGCTGGACTATTTCGACGCGCGTGCCGCGGTCGACGCGATCGCGCCCGGCGCCTACGACACGCTGCCGTACACGTCGCGCGTGCTCGCCGAAAACCTCGTGCGCCGCTGCGATCCGGCGATCCTCGCCGAGTCGCTGAAGCAGATCGTCGAGCGCAAGCGCGAACGCGATTTCCCGTGGTTCCCGGCGCGCGTGGTGTGCCACGACATCCTCGGGCAGACGGCGCTCGTCGATCTCGCCGGCCTGCGCGACGCGATCGCGGACGGCGGCGGCGACCCGGCGAAGGTGAACCCGGTCGTGCCGGTGCAACTGATCGTCGACCACTCGCTCGCCGTCGAATGCGGCGGCTTCGATCCGGACGCGTTCGCGAAGAACCGCGCGATCGAGGATCGCCGCAACGAGGATCGCTTCCACTTCATCGAGTGGACGAAGAGGGCGTTCGAGAACGTCGACGTGATCCCGCCGGGCAACGGCATCATGCACCAGATCAATCTCGAGAAGATGTCGCCGGTGATCCAGGCGCAGGATGGCGTCGCGTTCCCGGATACCTGCGTCGGCACCGACAGCCACACGCCGCACGTGGACGCACTCGGCGTGATCGCGATCGGCGTCGGCGGCCTCGAAGCCGAGAACGTGATGCTCGGCCGCGCGTCGTGGATGCGGCTGCCCGACATCGTCGGCGTCGAGTTGACCGGCAAGCGCCAGCCCGGCATCACCGCGACCGACGTGGTGCTCGCGCTGACCGAGTTCCTGCGCAAGGAAAAGGTGGTCGGCGCGTACCTGGAGTTCCGCGGCGAAGGCGCGGCGAGCCTGACGCTCGGCGATCGCGCGACGATCTCGAACATGGCGCCCGAATACGGCGCGACGGCCGCGATGTTCTTCATCGACGGCCAGACGATCGACTACCTGCGCCTCACCGGCCGTAGCGACGAGCAGGTGAAGCTCGTCGAGACGTACGCGAAGGCTGCCGGCCTGTGGGCCGACACGCTGGCCGACGCGCAATACGAGCGCACGCTGACGTTCGACCTGTCGAGCGTCGTGCGCAACATGGCCGGCCCGTCGAACCCGCACAAGCGGCTGCCGACGTCCGATCTCGCCGCGCGCGGCATCGCCGGCCAGTGGGAAGACAAGCCGGGCCAGATGCCCGACGGCGCGGTGATCATCGCCGCGATCACGAGCTGCACGAACACCAGCAACCCGCGCAACGTGATCGCCGCGGGCCTGCTCGCACGCAACGCGAATGCGAAGGGCCTCACGCGCAAGCCGTGGGTGAAGAGCTCGCTCGCGCCCGGCTCGAAGGCGGTTCAGCTGTATCTCGAAGAAGCGAACCTGCTGCCGGAGCTCGAGAAGCTCGGCTTCGGCATCGTCGCGTTCGCGTGCACGACCTGCAACGGAATGTCGGGCGCGCTCGACCCGAAGATCCAGCAGGAGATCGTCGATCGCGACCTGTACGCGACGGCCGTGCTGTCCGGCAACCGCAATTTCGACGGCCGCATTCACCCGTATGCGAAGCAGGCGTTCCTCGCGTCGCCGCCGCTCGTGGTCGCGTATGCGATCGCCGGCACGATCCGCTTCGACATCGAGCGGGACGTGCTCGGCCACGGCCCCGACGGCCAGCCCGTCACGCTGAAGGACATCTGGCCGACCGACGAGGAGATCGATGCGATCGTCGCGTCGAGCGTGAAGCCCGAGCAGTTCCGCAAGGTCTACGAGCCGATGTTCGCGCGCAGCGCCGACGCCGGCGAGCGCGCGGCGCCGCTGTACGACTGGCGCGCGCAGAGCACCTACATCCGCCGCCCGCCGTACTGGGAAGGGGCGCTGGCCGGCGAGCGCATGTTGAAGGGCATGCGCCCGCTCGCGGTGCTCGGCGACAACATCACGACCGACCACCTGTCGCCGTCGAACGCGATTCTGCCGAACAGCGCGGCCGGCGAGTACCTCGCGAAGATGGGCCTGCCGGAAGAGGACTTCAACTCGTACGCGACGCACCGGGGAGACCACCTGACCGCGCAGCGCGCGACCTTCGCGAACCCGACGCTGATCAACGAGATGGCGGTCGTCGACGGCGCGGTGAAGAAGGGCTCGCTCGCGCGCGTCGAGCCGGAAGGCAAGGTCATGCGGATGTGGGAAGCGATCGAGACGTACATGAATCGCAAGCAGCCGCTGATCGTGATCGCCGGCGCCGACTACGGCCAGGGCTCGTCGCGCGACTGGGCCGCGAAGGGCGTGCGGCTCGCGGGCGTCGAGGCGATCGCCGCCGAAGGCTTCGAGCGGATCCACCGCACCAACCTGATCGGGATGGGCGTGCTGCCGCTCGAGTTCAAGCCGGGCACCAACCGGACGACGCTCGGTATCGACGGCACCGAGACCTTCGACGTGATCGGCGAGCGCACGCCGCGCGCCGACCTGACGCTCGTGATTCACCGCAGCAACGGCGAGCGCGTCGAGGTGCCGATGACGTGCCGGCTCGATACGGCCGAGGAAGTGTCGATCTACGAGGCCGGCGGCGTGCTGCAGCGTTTCGCGCAGGACTTCCTCGAATCGTCGCAGGCCGCCTGAACGGCGCACATTGGGAACACAGACATGGCTCATATTCCTCAAATCAGGATTCCCGCCACCTACATGCGCGGCGGCACCAGCAAGGGCGTGTTCTTCCGACTGCAGGATCTGCCGGATGCCGCGCAGGCGCCCGGCGCCGCGCGCGACGCGCTGCTGTTGCGCGTGATCGGCAGCCCCGATCCGTACGGCAAGCAGATCGACGGGATGGGCGGCGCGACGTCGTCCACCAGCAAGACGGTGATCGTGTCGAAGAGCACGCGGCCGGGCCACGACGTCGACTACCTGTTCGGGCAGGTCGCGATCGATCGCGCGTTCGTCGACTGGACCGGCAACTGCGGCAACCTGTCGGCGGCCGTCGGCCCGTTCGCGATCGCCGGCGGCCTCGTGGATCCGGCGCGCGTGCCGCGCGACGGCGTCGCGACCGTGCGGATCTGGCAGGCGAACATCGGCAAGACGATCGTCGCTCACGTGCCGATCGTGAACGGCGCGGTGCAGGAGACGGGCGACTTCGAGCTGGACGGCGTCACGTTCCCGGCCGCCGAGGTGCAGCTCGAATTCATGGATCCGGCCGCCGAGGAAGAAGGCGCGGGCGGCTCGATGTTCCCGACCGGCAACCTCGTCGACGATCTGGCCGTGCCGGGCGTCGGCACGCTGAAGGCGACGATGATCAACGCGGGCATCCCGACGATCTTCGTCGAGGCCGAGGCGATCGGCTATACGGGCACCGAGCTGCAGGACGCGATCAACGGCGACGCGAAGGCGCTCGAGAAGTTCGAGACGATCCGCGCGCACGGCGCGTTGCGGATGGGTTTGATCGACACGCTCGACGAAATCGCGACGCGGCAGCACACGCCGAAGATCGCGTTCGTCGCGAAGCCGGCCGATTACGTCGCATCGAGCGGCAAGCGCGTGAATGCGGGCGACGTCGACCTGCTGGTACGCGCGATGTCGATGGGCAAGCTGCATCACGCGATGATGGGCACCGCGGCGGTCGCGATCGGCACGGCTGCGGCGATTCCCGGCACGCTCGTCAATCTCGCGGCGGGCGGCGGCGAACGCAACGCGGTCCGCTTCGGGCATCCGTCGGGTACGTTGCGCGTCGGTGCGGAAGCGCGGCGCGAGAACGGCGAGTGGACCGTCACGAAGGCGATCATGAGCCGCAGCGCGCGCGTGCTGATGGAAGGCTGGGTGCGCGTGCCGGGCGACGCGTTCTGATGCCTGGCGGTTCGTGCGTGCGGCGTGGCGCAACAGAACCTTGAAGCGATCCCTGCGAAGCGAATCCGCTGCGCAGGGATTTTTTGTTGGCTGGGTGCGTGGAGGAGGCAATTCGATGAACAGGGCATCGGACCGACGCGCTCGCGCAGGTCGACCGCGAATCATGGGCCCGCGTCCGTCGAGAGGAGAATCGCATGTCGCTTGATGCCCCGCTTTCCGGCATCCACATCGTCGAGTTCGAGGGGCTCGGCCCCGGCCCGCTCGCGGGCTGGATGCTCGCCGGTATGGGTGCACGCATCACGCTGGTCGCACGACCGTCCGGCCGCACGAGCGCGCCGGACGCACTGCGGGCCCGCGATGGCGACCTGCTGCGCGAAGGCAAGACGATCGTCGAACTCGACCTGAAGGCGCCGGCCGGGCGCGACGCCGCGCTCGATCTGGTCGCGCAGGCCGATGCGCTGATCGAGGGGCTGCGGCCCGGTGTGATGGAGCGGCTCGGCCTCGGGCCCGACGCTTGCGCGCGCCGCAATCCGAAACTCGTCTACGGACGCATGACGGGCTGGGGCCAGCGCGGCCCGCTCGCGGCCGCGGCCGGGCACGACCTGAATTACGTCGCGCTGACCGGGCTGCTGTCGCTGTCCGCGCCGCGCGACGGCCGGCCGGGCGTGCCGCCGACCGTCGTCGGCGATGCGGGCGGCGCGCTCGGGCTCGCGTTCGGGATCGTCTGTGCGTTGCTCGACGTGCGCGGCGGCGGGCCGGGGCGCGTGGTCGACGGCGCGATCGTCGATATCGTGTCGATGCTCGGGTCGCTCGCATTGTGGGCACGCGCGAACGGGCAGCTCGACGGCGCGCAGCCGAGCCTGTTCCACGACGCGCCGTTCTACGACGTGTATCGCTGCGCGGACGGCGAATGCGTGACGATTGGCGCCCTCGAGCCGCCGTTCTATGCGCTGCTGGTCGAACGGCTCGGGCTGACCGACGTCGATCCCGCGTCGCAGTACGACCGGGCGCGCTGGCCCGCGCTGAAGGCGCGTTTCGCGCAGGCGTTCGCCGGGCAGCCGTCCGCGCACTGGCGCGCGCTGCTCGAAGGCACCGACGCGTGTTTCGCGCCGGTGCTGAGCGTGGCCGACGCGGCCGTGCATCCGCACAACACGGCGCGCGGGATTTATCGGACGGACGAGTACGGGAACGTCCGGGCGCGGGTGGCGCCGCGGTTTATGCCGCTGGCGGGCGGCGGGGCCGAGTAGGGATATCGAACTTCACGGGTCGAGAGCGAATTCGGTACCGCCTGTTTGGCACCAGAAATCGCACTAAATATAGTGTCAAATAAAGTACAATGTAAATTCGATCGAAAAAGGAGCAGGCATGCCCCATACCATCCTGGCTAGCGTGACGGCGAGCGTCTCGGAGCTGAAGCGGAACCCGATGGGAACCGTGGCGGCGGGAGAGGGGTTCCCGGTCGCGATCCTGAATCACAACGAACCCGCGTTCTATTGCATTCCGGCGAAGACATGGGAGGCGATGGTCGAACGTCTCGAAGATATCGAAGACAACGTGCTGGCCGACTCGCGCGCCAAGGAGAAAGCCGTCAAGGTCAAGTTGAATGACCTTTGAGCTCGCCTTTCTCGAACCTGCGTTGAAGGAGTGGAGGAAGCTCGATCGCACCATTCGCGATCAGTTCAAGGCCAGACTCGTCGAACGGCTCGAGAACCCTCGCATTCCTTCGGCGAAGCTGCACGGTCATCCGGACCGCTACAAGATCAAGCTGCGCAGTATCGGTTATCGCCTCGTGTACGAAGTGCGCGATGCGGAAGTCGTCGTACTGGTAGTCGCGGTGGGGCGTCGCGAGCGCGATGCGGTCTATCTCGCCGCGATGAAGCGCTAGCGCGACACGCGCTGCGTGTTCGGCGTTCTTTCATTGACCTCGCGACGGGCGTCGTCTCACGCCGTTTCCTCCGGCCTGTCCGGCACCTTTCCGTCGCCGACGCGATTGATCGTGCCTTGCGCGATCGCGACGAGCCGCTCGTGATCGCCGTCGATGACGAACACGTGACACTGACAGGTCGCCTGGTGCCGGCCCGCGTAGACGAGCTTCGCGCGGGCGACGAGCGTGCCGTTCACGGCCGGCCGCAGGTAGTTGATCTTGTATTCGGCGGTGATCACGCGCGGGCCGAGCACGAGCGCGCCGGCGAACGTCAGCGCGTTGTCCGCGAGATAGCTGATGACGCCGCCGTGCACGAAGCCGTGCTGTTGCCGCAGTTCCTCGCGCACGGGCAGACACAGCGACACTTCGTTGTCGCCGATATGCATCAGCTCCGTGCCCAGCAGCATGCTGAACGGTTGCGCGCGCAATGCGCCGCGCGCGTGGTCCGTGATGTCGGTCATCGAACTTCCTTAATGAGTGCCCGCTTGCGCTGAACTCTAGGAAGGGGGCTGCCGATAAGCAAGGAAATTCGTTCGCGTTTCGGGCAAATTCCGGTGCGATGCGACGCGATTATTGCGCCGAATACCCAAAATCTCCGCGTTTGGGGGCGATTCGACGCGAATGCGCGCGCGAAGCGCACGATCGACCTGCGCAGCCGGCAATCGGCCTAAAGTCCGACGAAGAAATGCCGCTAATGCCGGGGCATTGCCTCATCGTCCGCTCTCCAGGAACTTCTCCATGTTCGGAAAAATCAAGCTCGCGTCGGGTCTGCTCGGCGTGTTGGCCGTGTTCTGTCTCTTCCTGTTCGCGATCGAAGCGCTCGGCTTCTGGACGCTCGCGTCGACGCGCAGCGGCGTCGACGATCTGTCGAACGTCGCGATCGCGCAGGTCGACGCGGCCAGCCGGGCGACCGAGCAACTGCTCGACGCACGCATCAACCTGTCGCGTGCCGGCACGCGGATGGTGCGCGGCGGCCCGAAGCCCGAAGACATCATCCGCCACGCGGGCGCGTCGCTCGCGGAAGCGGACAAGGCATTCGCCGTGCTGACGGCCGCGCAGCCGGTCGACGACATTAACCGCGCACGCGTCGCGGCGCTTGCCGAACGCTATCGCGCGTTGCGCGGCGCGCTGGGCGAGCTCGTGCAGTTCCTCGACGCCGACAACATCCAGGCGTTCCTCGACCAGCCGACCCAGGGCTTCCAGGACGCGTACATCGCCGAACTGCATCGCTTCACCGACTATGGCGGCACCTCGAGCCGCGCGGCGCTCGACACCATCGACGGCGGCATGCTGTGGTTCAAGTCGGTCGGCATCGTGCTGCTGGTGGCGATGCTTGCGGCGAGCGCCGCGATCTACGCGGCCGCGCGGCGTGCGGTCGTCGCGCCGCTGGAGCAGGCCGGCCGTCATTTCGAGCGGATCGCGCAGGGCCGTCTCGACGAAGCCGTGCAGGCGGGCGGCGTGTTCGAGATCGACCGGATGCTGCGCGGCCTCGCCACGATGCAGACGAGCATCGCGGACACCGTGCGCACGGTGCGCCACGCGTCCGATGCGATCCACCTCGGCGCGGGCGAGATCGCGGGCGGCAACGCCGACCTGTCGGCGCGCACGGGCACGCAGGCCGCATCGCTCGAGGAAACCGCCGCGAGCATGGAGGAACTGACCGCGACCGTCCGGCAGAACACCGACAGCGCCCGTGCGGCGAGCGCGCTGGCCGACGCGGCGCTCGAAGCGACGAGCCAAGGCGGCGGCGTGGTCGACAGCGTGATCGACCGGATGCGCGGCATCGCGCAGAGCTCGGGGCGGATCGCGGAAATCATCTCGGTGATCGACGGCATCGCGTTCCAGACCAACATCCTCGCGCTGAACGCGGCGGTCGAGGCCGCGCGGGCCGGCGAACAGGGGCGCGGCTTCGCGGTGGTCGCGGGCGAAGTGCGCTCGCTCGCGCAGCGCAGCGCGCAATCGGCGAAGGAGATCAAGGCGCTGATCGAGGAGTCGGTCGCGCAGATCGACGGCGGAGCGGAGCTCGTCGAGCGCGCCGGCGATGCGATGCGCACGGTGTCGGCGTCGATCACGCGGGTCGTGCAGACGATGGCGGAGATCACGGCGGCGTCGGTCGAGCAGAGCGTCGGGATCGAGCAGGTGAACCAGGCCGTCACGCAGATGGATCAGCTCACGCAGCAAAACGCGGCGCTGGTCGAGGAAGTCGCGGCCGCGGCCGCATCGCTGAACGACCAGACCGCATATCTGATGCAGGCGGTGTCGGTGTTCGAGCTGGGCGACGGACGCGGCGCCGCACCGGGCGGCCGCGCGGCGCCGTCGTTCGCCGCGGGTTACGAACCGGCCGGCAGCGCCGCGTAGGCGGTCGCGAGGTGGTAGGGCGTGGTCGACGGCATGTCGGCGCGCGACACCTGGCCGTCCGCCGTCTTGCACTCGAACCAGCCGCGCGGATGCAGGAAGCGCGCGGCGAACCGCTCGATCTGGCGCGCGAGCGGCGCCGAGGCCGGCGTGCCGCCGTGGGTCGCGAGCGCGCGCAGGTATTCGGTCTGCGCCCAGATCCGCTGCGTGCCGTCGATGCACGCGCCTTGCGCGTCGAGCGCCGCGCACACGCCGCCCGTCTGCGGATCGACGCCGTATTGCTCGGCGAACGCGAACGCGCGCGACAGCGCGGCGGGAAGCCCGGTCTGCGCGAGCCGCGCGCCGGCTGCATCGACCAGATAGAACCACTCGAACTGATGGCCGGGCTCGAAACGGTTGTCGGCCGCCCCGAGCGGCAACTCGGCCACGCAGCCGGTCGCCGCATCGACGAACGTGCGCTCGACGGCCTGCGCGGTGCGCGCGAGCGCATCGTCGAACGCCGGGTCGCCGAACGCATCGGCGGCCGCGAGCCACGCTTCGGTCAGATGCATCAGCGGATTCTGCAGCGGGCCGCTGCCGGATGACGAGAAATCGGCGTGGCGTGCGGCATCGAGCAACGCGTCGCCGTGGCGCGGCGCGAAGCGGTCCTGGATCAGCGCGGCGGTTTCTTCCGCCGCCGTGCGCGCGGCGGCGTCGCGCGACGCCGCATACCATGCGGCGCACGCGAACACGACGAACGCGTGCGTATAGAGATCCTTGGTCGTATCGAGCGGCGCGCCCTGAGCGTCGACGCTGTAGATCCACCCGCCATGACGCGGGTCGCGAAAGTGCCGGCGCAGCGCGTCGAACAGCGTGGCCGCGTGCGCGGAGTCGCCGGCCTGCGCGAACACGAACAGTTGCCGTGCGCACGCCATTGCGCGATAACGCGTCACGGGCAGCGGCGCGTGGGCGGCCGGATCGACGGCCTCGAACGGCAGGTGCAACGCCGGGTCGAACCCTGAACCCCGCCAGATCGGCAAGACGACGTGCGCGAAATGATGGCGCAGTTGGGCGGCCTGGGCGGAAGCGGAGTCGGAAACGGACATGGCGGGGTTGAGCGCTTGGATCGAAACGTGTCGGCGCGGCCCGGAAATCGGCGCGGCCGGGGCCAAGGATAAAACATTCCGCGCGGCCGGCACCAAAAAAAGGAGAGAAATCGGATGCTCAGCAATCTGGAACTCGTGATGCGGCTCGTGCTCGCGGCGGCGCTCGGCAGCGTCATCGGCTTCGAGCGCGAGCGCCTGTCGTGGGCGGCCGGCCTGCGCACGCACATGCTGGTGTGCGTCGGCTCGGCGCTGATCATGATCGTGTCGGCGTTCGGTTTCGCCGACGTGCTCGGCACCAGCGACCACGTCGTGCTCGATCCGTCGCGGATCGCCGCGCAGGTCGTGTCGGGCATCGGCTTCCTCGGCGCGGGCTCGATCCTGCTGCGCGGGGAGATCGTGCGCGGGTTGACGACGGCCGCGAGCCTGTGGTCGGTCGCCGCGATCGGCCTTGCGGTGGGCGGCGGGCTCTATGTCGCGTCGATTTCGGCGACGATCATCATCCTGATCATCCTGGCCGGCATCAAGCCGCTGGAGCGGCGTTACTTCACGGTGCGCCAGCGGCGCCAGCTTGCGTTGACGGTTGCGAGCGGCACGCTGACGTTCGATTCGCTGCACGCGGCGCTCGGCCCCGACAGTGCGCGCGTGAAGCAGTTCATCGTGCAGCGTGCCGACGACTCGGGCGAGCAGGACGAGGTGCGCATCGCGCTGGCGCGGGTGTCGGAACTCGAATACAAGGCGATCTGCGACAAGTTGCGTGCGCTGCCGGGCGTTACGCGCTTCGACGACGGGAACGGGCTCGCGGGGAATGAATAGCGTGAATTGGTGGCGGGGCGTGCGACAATGGCCGACCACCGATTCCGTTCGACATCCGGGTCTGCGCGTGTGGGCCCCGCTATCCGATTTCCATGACCGAATCCGTTTCCACGCCACGCTCCCGTTCCACCCGCTCGTCGGCCCGTTCGCGCCCGCGCTCGGCCGCTGCCGCAGGCAGCACGTCCGCAAGAGCGACGGCACGATCCGGCGGCGCACCGGCCGGCGACGCGCTGCGCGACGAACGGACGCTTGACCTGTTCGGCGATCCGGTGCCGGAGCCGGGCGAGCGCATGCCGGTTGCGCCGCGCGATGAAGCGATCGTGGAAGCTGATGCGACGGCCGGTGCCGACGACGGGCGACAAGCCACGCTCGACGGTTTCATCCCGCCTGCGGATGCGGCAACGCATGCGGAAACCGAAGGGACGGCGACGACGGCTGGGGAGATCGCAGTCGTTCCGACGGTTGAAGGCGATATGGCCGCGAGCGTCGACGGCGCATCCGCAGCAGGTCTTGCAACGAAGGCAGCCGAATCGCCTGTGGGCGATGGCGGGGTAACGACGATCGATGTGCTCGCGGCCGACGGCGCCGCGAGTGTGGAGACGAAGCGGCTAGCCGCCGATGGCGCCGCGGCGCAGGCGGCCGAATCGCAAGCGGCAGATGGCGAAGTCGCGCAACCTGTCGTCGAGGCGGCGGTCGTCAAATCCCGAGAAGGGAAATCTTCGGGCGACACCGCGAAGGAGCGCCGCGCGTCGTCGAGCGGCAAGCGCCGGGCGGCTGCCGGGGCCAACGAAGCAACGGCGACGCAAACCGCACCGGTTGCGACGAGCGTCGACTCGAAGCCGGAAGCGGTTGAATCGGCCCCGCCGCCCGTCGCCGCCGCGCCGGTCGAGCTGCAGACGCCGGCACAACCGGCACAACCGGCACAACCGGCACGTCCGCCCGGGCCGGCGATCGCCCCGCATTCCGCGAAGCCTCACGACACGGCCCGGCAGCCGGATGCTTCGCCGCCGATTGCGCAGCCGGTGGCTTCCGCCGCGTCGTTCGTGACCCGGCCATCATCGGAGCGTACGCAGCCGGCCGCGCCAGCCTTCGATCCGGACACGCACCTGCGCCCGCTGACCGACCGGCTCGCCGCGCTGCAGTCCGACGTGGACGGCCTGACGCGCTCGGCCGATCGCGAGATGCGCCGCGTCAACCGCTTGCTGCTCGCGCTGGCCGTCGTCGTGCTGGCGGGGCTCGTCGCGCTGGTGCTGCAAACGCGGCAGATCGCGCACCTGAAGCAGGACGTGGCCGCCAAGCAGCAACGGATCGATCGCCTCGCGGCCGATCTGTCGACGCAGCAGGCCACGCTGATGACGCTCGAGGAGCACCACGAAGCGCTCCTGTCGCAAGTCGACCGGCTTCAGCGCAACGCGAACCGTGACGCGGCCGTCGCGAAGCGGGTTCGTCGCACGCGTTAATCGTTTCGCCCCTATCCTGGAGACCTGACGGGGCAAGGATCGCCGTTCTGAGGCGGCGATCGACTGTCGCGCACGTGCGGCAAACCGATGCAGCCCACTGGCAGAGTTTAGGGAAAACCCTTAGAATGGTGTTCATCTAAGGGAAAACCCTATCCATATCTGTCAGGAGTCTCACATGAGCTTCATCTTCGCCCTGCTGCAAAAAATCGACGACCTGTTCGTATCCCCGCACCTGCCGCTCGACGCCGAATACTCGTACGCCGCACGTCACGCCGAGGCCGAGCGCGTGCGCCGTGCGAACCTGGTGCCGATCGTTCTGTATCGTCGCTGATTCGCTGATTCGCTGATTCGGCGCGGCGTCCGCCGCACCAACCTGTCTGCCCGTTTCCCACCGCCGCGTCGCGCGCCGGTGCGCCCGTCCCGCTACACTGGAAGCTCGATTCCGTTCACGGCGACCGGGCCATGCTGCAGATGCGGCCGATGACGGCCGGCGAATTCCACGCGTACCGCACGCGAGCCATCGACGGCTACGCGGGCGATCTCGTTTCCTCCGGGCAAAATACTGTCGAAGACGCGGCCGATCGTGCGCGCGCCTGTTTCGACACGCTGCTGCCGGACGGCTTGCTGACCGCCGGCCAGACCCTCGTCACGCTCATCGACGGCGCCAGCGGCGATCCGGTGGGCGACCTCTGGTACGCGATCGTCCCCGAAGGGCCGAACCGTACACTGTTCATCTACGACCTCGACATCGTCCCGTCCCGGCGTCGCCAGGGCTGGGCCACGCGCGCGCTGGATGCGCTCGACGCCGAGGCACGCCGGTACGGCGTCACCGAGATCGGATTGTCGGTGTTCAATCACAACGCGGCGGCGCGTGCGCTGTATCGCGCGTGCGGCTTCGCGCCGATCACCACGACGTTGATCAAACCGGTCGTGTCGGACTGAATCCGCCAGCGCGCGATGCGTCGTGACATGCTGCCGGTTCCGCACGCCGTGTAGCCGGCCAACGTCGGCACGCTTCCCGCCCCTTCCTGCTGGCCGAGCGCCGACCGGCCTGTTCGATCGTCCGGCATTCACCGTCTGCCGCATCAACGCGCGTGGCCTTTCCATCTCCGCAGCAGCAACGCATTGGTCACGACGCTGACGCTGGAAAACGCCATCGCCGCGCCCGCGATCACCGGGTTCAGCCACCCGAGCGCCGCGAGCGGCACGCCGACCAGGTTGTACACGAACGCCCAGAACAGGTTCTGCTGGATCTTGCGGTACGTGCGCCTGGAGATATCGATCGCGTCGGCGACGAGCGCCGGGTCGCCGCGCATCAGCGTGATGCCGGCCGTGTGCATCGCGACGTCCGTGCCCGTCGCCATCGCGATGCCGACGTCCGCCGCGGCGAGCGCGGGCGCGTCGTTGATCCCGTCGCCGACCATCGCGACGACGCCGCCGTGCGTGCGCTTCAGCTCGGCGACGACGCGCGCCTTGTCGTCGGGCAATACCTGCGCGTGCACTTCGCCGATGCCGAGCGTCGCCGCGACGGCCGCCGCGCTGCCGCGGTTGTCGCCCGTCACGAGCGCGCTCGCGACGCCGCGCGCCGACAACGCCGCGATCGCGTCGCGGGCGCCCGGCTTCACGGTGTCGCCGAATGCGATCAGCGCGAGCACCGCGCGCGGCGCATCGGCACGCATCAGCCACGAGATCGTGTTGCCGGCGCCCTCGAGTTCCGCCGCACGGGCGTCGAGCGCCGGCGGTACCGCGATGTCGAATTCGTCGCGCCAGCGCGTGCTGCCGAGCGCGAGCCGCTGCCCGCCGACGTGGGCTTCCACGCCGCGTCCGGCCACGGCGCGCGCGTCGGTCGCGACGACCGACCCGGCGGCGCCGCCCCGTGCGGCCACGTCCGCGTCATGCGCGGCAACCACCGCACGTGCGAGCGGATGATCGCTCTGGCGCTGCACGGCCGCCGCGAGCACGAGGGCTTCGTCGCGCGGCACGCCGACGGCGTCGAAGGCCGTCACGGACGGTTTGCCTTCGGTCAGCGTGCCGGTCTTGTCGAACGCGATCACGGTCGTGCGCTGCGCGAGCTCGAGCGCCTGCGCATCCTTGATCAGCACGCCGTGCCGGGCTGCGACGCCCGTGCCGGCCATGATCGCGGCGGGCGTCGCGAGACCGAGCGCGCACGGGCACGCGATCACGAGCACCGCGACCGCGTTGAGGATCGCGGTTTCCATCCCCGCGCCGGCGATCAGCCAGCCCACCAGCGTCAGCACGGCGATGCCGAGAATTGCCGGCACGAACACCTCGCTGACGCGATCGACGAGCCGCTGGATCGGCGCCTTCTCGGCCTGCGCGGATTCGACGAGCCGGATGATGCGCGCGAGCGTCGTTTCCGCACCGATCGCGGTGGTTTCGACGACGAGCGCGCCTTCGCCGTTGATCGAGCCGGCGGTGACGGCGTCGCCGTCGTCCTTCGGCACGGGCAGGCTTTCGCCGGTGATCAGCGATTCGTCGATGTGCGAGCGGCCGGACACGATCCGCCCGTCGACGGGCACGCGCTCGCCGGGCCGAATCCCGACGTGCGTGCCGACGCGCACCTGCGACAGCGGCACGTCGCGTTCGATGCCGTGCTCGACGACGCGCGCGCGATCGGGGCGCAGCGCGTTCAGCGCGCGGATCGCCTCGGTGGTCTGGCGCTTCGCGCGCGATTCGAGCCACTTGCCGAAGCGCACGAGCGTGACGATGACGGCCGACGCTTCGAAATACAGATGGCCGGGATGCGCGGGATCGCGCAGCAGCATCCACAGGCTCAGCCCGTACGCGGCCGACGTGCCGAGCGCGACGAGCAGGTCCATGTTGCCGGTGAGCGCCTTCACCGCATGCCAGGCCGCGCGGTAGAAGCGCGCGCCGAAGCCGAACTGCACGATCGACGCGAGCACGAGCTGGAGCCACCCGGGCAGCATCAGGTCGATGCCGAACGGCGCGGCGAGCATCGGCGCGACGAGCGGCGCGCTCAGCACGGCGGCCCCGATCACTAGGTTGCGTTCGCGGATCGCTTCGCGGCGCTTGCGTGCGTCGGGGTCCTGCGCGGAGCTGGCCGGTCGTAAGTCGGCGCCGGTCGTTTCACCTGCGGGTGAGGCGGCGGGAAGCGACGCACGGTAGCCGGCCGTGGTGACTGCCGCGATCAACGTGGCGGGATCGAGTGCGCCGGCGCCGTGTACCGACGCGCGTTCGGTCGCGAGATTGACCGTCGCGCGCGCCACGCCCGGCACGGCGGCCAGCGCTTTTTCGACGCGGCCGGCGCAGGACGCGCAGGTCATGCCGCCGATGTCGAGTTCGACGTCTGCGACCGGGGAGGTGGCGGGAGGCGTGGAAACGGCAGCCGGCGTCGCGTCATAGCCGGCCTGTTTCACCGCTTCGGCAAGCTGCGCGGCGGAGACGTCGGCCGACGCATCGACCGTCGCGCGCTCGGTCGCGAGATTGACCGATGCGCGCGTGACGCCCGGCACCTTCGCGAGCGCCTTCTCGACGCGCGACACGCAGGACGCGCAGGTCATGCCGTCGATGTCGAGTTCGATGCTTGCGGGTGCGGCGGGCAAGGCAGTGGCAGCGGCTGGGACGGCGATGTCCGGCCCCGTCGGCGTTGCGTCATAGCCGGCCTGCTTCACGGCATCCGCCAATTGCGCGACGGACACGCCGGCCGTGGCATCGACCGTCGCACGCTCGGTCGCGAGATTGACCGATGCGCGCGTGACGCCCGGCACCTTCGCGAGCGCCTTTTCGACGCGCGACACGCAGGATGCGCAAGTCATGCCGTCGATGTCGAGTTCGATCGTCGCGGCGGCAGCCGGCGTCGGCGGCGTTGCGGGGAGGGGCGCGTGCGCCGAATGCGCGGCCGCGACGGTTTCAACCGCCGCTTCGCGTACCGCTGCGCGGTAGCCGGCCTCGCGGACGGCGTCCACGAGCCGATCGGGCTCGACCGTCTCCTGCGCGGTGACGGTTGCCGCATGCGCATCGAGATCGACCGCCACGCCGATGACGCCCGGCACGGCGGCCAGCGCGCGCTGCACGCGGCCGGTGCAGCCGCCGCAATGCATGCCGTCGACGCTCAGTTCGATCGTGTGCAGCGCTGCGGAGGCAAGTGGTTCAGTCATGTCGGATTCCCCAAAGGCGCGGTTCGTGCCGCGAATGGTTCCAGTATCAACATTCCCATGATGGTAAGGTCAAGCGTCGGCGACGATGCGACGCATGTCGATGCACACAGATTGTCACAATGCGGAAAAAGGCGATCGCCCCGGCTTCCGAACGGACAGCCGGTGCGCGCTGAGGCGCCAGGCTTGGCGCTCGCGAGGCGTTGACGGGTTGATACTCCCGGCGCAGTTCCAGATTTTTGCCGAATCCCGTGGACTATTTCGGATTTTTTGACGGTTCGGCTAGCGTTCTACCCGTTATTCGGCATATTGGGGGATGCCCTTAGGCGCTATGATACCGGCCTGACATCAGCGCCCACCGTTACGAATCGTAGCGAAACGGTCATCCGGGCACGCTGGGGTGCCTTGTTTTCGCCGTTCGCGAGGCGAACAGGGCGTTGACTGAAAAGAATGATATTCGGCCAGTAATCGATGATTGAAAACCAGCGAGAATCAGTTTCTCTGCGACGCGCGTGCGCGTCGCTGGCCATTGCGGCGTTGCTTGCAGGGTGCGCGTCGCAACCGGACGCGATCCAGCGGAAAACCGGCTGGATGCGTGCGGAAGTCGCCGACTCCTATATCTATGCGTATCCGCTCGTGTTGATGGACGTCGCGAAGGAAGCGGCGACGGGCGGCGACGGCGCGCAACCGGGGCAGGCCCCGCTCAACACGCTGCGCCACGCGCAGGCGCTGCCGCCCGTCGGCGCGGTCAATCCGCCGTTGCCGGGCGTGGACACGCTCGACTCGACCGGCTGGCTCGACGTCGCCGCCGAACCCGTGATCGTCACGCTGCCCGACACGCGCGGCCGCTACTGGGACGCGCGCGCGCTCGACATGTGGACGAACGTGCTGTGGTCGTCGTCGAGCGTGGCGGCGCGCGGCGCCCGTGGCGCCGGACGGTCGCAAACGATTGCTTTCGCCGCCAAGGACTGGCAGGGCACGCTGCCGAAGGGCGCGCTGCGCGTCGACGTGCCGTCCGCCAACGCGTGGCTCGAAGTGCGGCTGCAGACGAGCGGCGGGCGCGACCTGACGAACGTGAAGAAGCTGCAGCGCGCGATCCGCGTGGTGCCGCTGTCGGTTTACACGGGCGCCGAGCGAGGTGCGTCGGTCGCGGTCCATGCGGGCAGCGCGCCGTCCGAGGCGGTGGGCGGCGGCACGCCGGCCGAGCAGGTGGCCGCGCTCGACCCGAAGGCGTTCTTCACGCGCTTCGCGCAGGCGCTGCAGGACAATCCGGCGCCGGCCGACGACGCGCACGCCCAGGAATCGCTCGCCGACATCGGCGTGAAGGCCGGCTACCCGGTACTGTGGACGGGCGACCGTCTCACGGCCGCGACGGCCGGCATTGCCGAGGCGCGCGCGCGGCTCGCGACGCCGCCGTCGAACCTGCTGAGCGCGAACGGCTGGAACTGGATCGGCGACACGGCCGGCAAGTACGGCCAGGACTACGCGCTGCGCGCGTACGCGGCCTACACGCAGTTCGGCACCGCGACGCGCGACGACGAGACGCTCGCGATCACCCGCGTCGACAGCGACGGCCATCCGCTGAACGGCGCGAACCGCTACGTGCTGCATTTCGCGCCGGGCGCACTGCCGCCGGTGCGCGCGTTCTGGACGCTCACGCCGTACACGACCAACGGCGCGCTGCCCGACGTCGGGTCGGCGCGCCGCTCGCTCGGCGATCGCGACCGGCTGCGCCGCAACCACGACGGCTCGATCGACATCGTCGTGTCGGCGTCGCCGGGCGGCACGCATGCGGCCAACTGGCTGCCGGCGCCGCGTACCGATTTCGCGCTCGCGTTGCGCCTGTACGCGCCGAAGCCGCAGGCGAGCGACGGGTCGTGGATGCCGCCCGTCGTCGTCCGGAAATGAACGGTTGACTGCCGCCGTTGTCCGACCGGCGGGCGCGGCGGTGGCGCCCGACCTCCGTACCGTCACCTCCTGAGCCTATACTTTCGGGATAGCGTGCGCGGCCGCCCGGTTCTCCGGTGCGGCCCGTCATCCATTTCCGAGACATTCAAGCATGGCAAGCGCAGACAAAGAAACCATACCCTCGACCCTCCATGCCCTCGGTGGCGTTGCACGCTCGCGCCGGACCCGGCGTATCGGCATCGGCGTGCTGATCTTCGTCGTTTTATTCGGACTGCTCGGCTTCTTCGCGGCGCCGCCGCTGATCCGCCATGTCGCCGAACAGCAACTGAGCAAGCAGCTCGACCGTCCGGCCACGATCCAGCGCATCGCACTGAACCCGTACACGCTGAACCTCGAAGCCGACGGCATCCACCTCGGCGAGCGCGGCGGCCAGGGCGACTTCATCGAC
Source organism: Burkholderia sp. MSMB1078WGS (assembly GCF_001528895.1). Classification (NCBI taxonomy): domain Bacteria; kingdom Pseudomonadati; phylum Pseudomonadota; class Betaproteobacteria; order Burkholderiales; family Burkholderiaceae; genus Burkholderia; species Burkholderia sp. MSMB1078WGS. The sequence continues at coordinate 190,897 of NZ_LPDI01000038.1, forward strand.
ATCGGCAAGCTCGTCGTGAGGCCGTCGTGGTCGTCGCTGTTCCGCGGCGCGCCGATCGTCAACGAAATCCGGCTCGATTCGCCGCGCTTTCATATCGTCCGCTACGACGCGCAGCGCTTTAACTTCACCGACCTGATCGAGAAGTTCTCGTCGCCGTCGCCGCAACCCGACAGCAAGCCGACGCAGTTCTCGGTGTCGAACATCCAGGTCAACGACGGCCGGATCGACTTCGACGATCGCCTGCTGAACGAAAAGCACGTGGTCGACAACTGGACGCTCGGTATTCCGTACATCGCGACGCTGGCATCGAAGACCGACATCTTCGTCGAGCCGAAGCTGCGCGCGCGCTTCGACGGCAGCCCGCTCTCGATCGACGGCAAGACCAAGCCGTTCGCGCAGTCGCGCGAATCGGAGATCGCGCTGAAGTTCGACCGCCTCGACGTGCCGAAGCTGATCTCGTACGTGCCGGCGAAGCTGCCGGTGGCCGTGACGAGCGGCCTGCTGAGCAGCGACCTCACGGTCAATTTCGTGATGAGCGGCGAGACGCCCGCGCTGCGCGTGTCGGGTACCGTCGACCTGAACGACGCGAAGGTGACCGACCGCGCGTCGGCGCCGCTGTTCGCCGCGCGCGGCGTGCACGTCGCGGCGGCTGGCCTCGAGCCGCTGCGCAACGCGATGCACTTCGACGAGATCCGGATCGACCAGCCGGTGGTCGACCTGTCGCGCGACAAGCAGGGCGTGCTGAACGTCGAGAAGCTCGTCGCGCAGCCGGCCGCCGCACCGAAATCCGAAGCCGCCAAGCCGGCCGCGTCGGCCGTCGCCGTTTCCGGCGCTTCCGGCGCCACCGTCGCCGCGGCCAGCGCCGCCAGCGCCGCGAAGGCCGAAGGCAGCGCCGCCGCAAAGGAAGCGCCGCCGCTCGACCTGACGATCCGTCATTTCGCGATCGACGGCGGCACGATCAACGTCGACGACCGCGTGCCGGCGACGCCGACCGCGCTGTCGCTGACGAAGCTCGCCGCGACGCTCGACGGCTTCTCGCTGCAGGGCAAGACACCCGCGAAATACACGCTGTCGACGTCGCTGTCGCGCGGCGGAGACGTGACGGCCGAAGGCGCGTTCAATCTCGCCGCGAAGCAGGCCGACACGAAGCTGACGGTCGCCGCGCTCGCGCTGCCGGCGCTGCAGCCGTACCTGGGCGAGGCGACGCGCGCGCGCGTGCTCGACGGCACGCTCGGCGCGACCGTCAACGCGAAGACCGACTGGGGCAAGACGCCGCTCGCCGCGGAAGTCGCGGACAGCACGGTCAGCCTGAAGTCGCTGAAGATCGCCGCGCCGAACGACAAGGCGCCCGCGATCGCGCTGCCCGACGCGAGCGCGAAGATCGCGAAGGTCGACGTCGCCGCACGCACCGCCGAGATCGCGAGCGTCGACGCGAGCGGGCTCGCGCTCGACGTGAAGCGCCTGAAGGACGGCAAGATCGACCTCGCGGCGCTGGCCGAACCCGCGCAGGCGGCGGTGCCGCAGCGCACGGTCGCGCGCAAGGCCCAGGCCGCCGCGCCGTCGTGGCACTACCGGATCGATGCGCTGAACGTGAAGGACGCGTCCGCGAACTTCACCGACCTGTCGACGCCGCGCCCGGTGAAGCTGGCGATCAAGCCGCTGGAGCTGTCGGTGCAGAAGGTGAGCGACGATCTGACGAAGCCGCTGCCCGTGCAACTGAAGGCGACGCTGAACCGCAAGGGCTCGCTGAACGTGTCGGGCGATGTGACCGCGCAGCCACTGAAACTTGGCCTGAAGATCAACGGCAACCGCCTCGACGCGGCCGCGTTCGAGCCGTACTTCGGCAGCGCGCTGAACGCGACGATCGCGAGCGCGCTGCTCAACGCGCAAGGCAACCTGACGTTCGCGCAGGTGAAGGACACGCCGCGCGCGACCTATCGCGGCGACGTCGCGCTGGTCGACGTGCGGATGCTTGACAAGGCGACCTCCGACCCGTTTGCAGGGTGGCGCTCGCTCGCGCTGTCGAACCTGAAGGCGAACTACGACGAGAAGGGCACCGACGTCGACGCCGCGCGCGTGACGTTCTCGAACTTCTACGGACGCGTGCTGCTCGACGCGCAGGGGCGCCTGAACCTGAAGGACGTGGTCGCGAAGGAGTCGGGCCCCGCGCAGTCGCTCACGCGCGACGCGAGCAAGGGCGAGCCGGTGCCGCTGTCGCCGGGCGTGACGCCGCCGGCCGCCGCGCAGGCCGCCTCGGCCGCGGCCGCGCAGCAGGCGTCCATGCCGGCCGCCGCGTCGGCGACGGTGGTCGTGAAGGCCGCGCCGCAGCCGCAGAATCCGGTGCGGATGCACTTCGGCGAACTGCTGCTGCAGAACGGTCGCGTCACGTACACGGACAACTTCATCAAGCCGAACTACACGGCGAACCTCGTCGCGATCAAGGGCACGATCGGCGCGTTCGGCACGGATTCGACGACGTCCGCGCCGGTCGACGTCGCCGCGAACCTCGCGGGCAACGGGCCGATCTCGATCAAGGGCTCGGTGAACCCGCTGATCGAGAAACCGGCGCTCGACCTCACGGCGACCGCGCACGACATCGAGCTGACCAACCTGACGCCATATTCAGCGAAGTACGCGGGCTACCCGATCACGAAGGGCAAGCTCAACGTCGATCTGCACTACCAGCTCGCGAACGACCAGCTGTCGGCGAACAACCACATCTTCATCGATCAGCTCACGTTCGGCGATCGTGTCGAGAACGACACGGCGACGAAGCTGCCGGTGAAGCTCGCGATCTCGCTGCTGAAGAACACGCGCGGCCAGATCGACGTGAACCTGCCGGTGTCGGGCTCGCTGTCGAATCCGGAGTTCAGCGTCGGCGGGCTGATCTGGCACGCGGTGTTGAACCTGATCGCGAAAGCCGTCACGTCGCCGTTCACGCTGCTCGCGAATGCGTTCGGCGGCAGCGGCGGCGAGGATCTCGGCTACGTCGAGTTCGCGCCGGGTTCGTACGAGCTGACCGACGCGCAGCAGAAGAAGCTCGACACCGTCGTGAAGATGCTGACCGAGAAGCCGTCGATCCGCCTCGACCTGATCGGCCGCGTCGATCCGGCGCAGGACATGCCGGGGCTGCGCGACGCGTACGTCGAGCGGCTGGTGCGCCAGCAGAAGCTGAAGGACGTGGTCGGCCAGGGCGAGAGCGTCGATCCGATGTCGGTGAAGGTCGACAAGGCCGAATACTCGAAGTACCTGACGCGCGCGTACAAGGCCGCCGATTTCAAGAAGCCGCGCAACCTCGTCGGCTTGCAGAAGACGCTGCCCGATGCGGACATGAAGCAGGCGCTCGCCGATCACGCGCCGGCCGACGACAACGCGCTGCGTGCGCTCGCGCAGCAGCGCGCGCAGGTCGTGCGCCAGTATCTCGACGGCAAGATCGACTCGAGCCGCATGTTCGTCGTCGCGCCGAAGCTCGACGCGAAGGGCATCTCGGACAAGGGCGCGACGACCCGCGTCGACTTCGGGCTGCAGTAAGCGTTGTCGCCCTCCGCCGCCGCGCCCGCACCCGCCGGGCGCGGCGGTTTTGTCAGCGCCCGGCGATCGCCGGTTCGCGCTTGTCCAGTTCCTTCCTCGCGGCCAGCGGCAGACGCGCGTCGTCCCACTGCGTCAGCCATTCGACTTCCTTGGCGGTGAACACCTGTCCGTAGTTGCGCAATGCGTACTGCAGCGCGTCGACGACGTGATGGCGAATGATTTCGGGGGTACGTGCATCGTCCAGCACGAACCGGAGAGCTTCCAGGGTTGACATAGTCGTGCTCCGGGTCAGGGAAAACCCTTTATCACACGCCAATAGTCGCGGGCCAAGCCGAAAAAAAATCCGGCCGCGCGGGCCGGCGCACGCCAAGGCCGCGTATTGCGACTGCTTCGTGTCATTTGCGATTGGTTACGTTTGACAGAGAACAGAAAGCCCCGCTTCATCCGACCGCCGCACGACCCGGCGATATTTTGCGCGCCTGACGGCAAGTCGCGTAGTTCAACATCAATCGGTGAGGTGGGGTGATGATTTCCAGGTTCATCAAGCAACGGAAAGTGGCGGTGATGGTGGCGGCTGCGCTGGCGCTCGCCAGCGCGGGCGCGCATGCGGCGCAACAGGACGGCAACGCTCACGGCGAGGGCAACGGGCGGGCGAGCCGCGTCGTGAAGCACGTGCTGCTGCTGAGCATCGACGGCCTGCACGAACAGGATCTCGCCCGCTGCATCGGTGCGAATACGTGCCCGAACATCGCGGTGCTGGCGAAGAGCGGCGTGACGTACGCGAATGCGTACACGCCGGGCCTGTCGGATTCGTTCCCGGGCCTCGCCGCGCTCGTGACGGGCGGCTCGCCGAAGACGGCCGGCCTGTTCTACGACGTGTCGTACGACCGCAACCTGTACGCGCCGAGCGACACGACGTGCTCGGGCAAGCAGGGCTGGAACGTCGTGTTCGACGAGACGGCCGGCATCGATGCGTTCAACGGCGGCGCGCTCGTGCACCTCGACGGCGGCGGCGCGTTCAATCCGCAGGCGATCCCGCATGCGAAGGTCAACGGCCAGTGCGTGCCGGTCTACCCGCACAACTACGTGAAGACCAACACGGTGTTCGAGGCCGTGAAGGCCGGCGTGCCGAATGCGCACACCGCATGGGCCGACAAGCATGCATGGGGCTACGACTGGCTGAACGGCCCGTCGGGCACTGGCGTCGACGACCTGATGCGCACCGAGATCAATTCGATCGACCCGGCGACCAACACCGCCTATACCGACGTCTACTCGCACACCGCGCGCTTCGACAACCTGCACGTGCAGGCGCTGATCAACCAGATCGGCGGCCGCGATTCGACCGGCACGAAGAACGCGCCGGTGCCGACGCTGTTCGGCGCGAACTTCCAGACGCTGAGCGTCGCGCAGAAGGCGCCGGTCGCGAAGGGCGGCGGCTATCTCGATGCCGATTTCACGCCGAACGGGCAGGTCGCGAACGCGATCACGTACGTCGACGACGCGATCGGCCATGTCGTCGCGGCGCTGAAGCAGGCCAACCTGTACACGTCGACGGCCGTGATCGTCACGGCGAAGCACGGCCAGTCGCCGACCGATCACACGAAGCTCGTGAAGAACGGCGACACGCTGACGAAGCTGCTCGAAGCGAACAACTTCATCGACCCGAACGGCAACTTCGGCCAGAACAATACGGCGACGGGCAACCTGAACGACGGTTCGGGCCTGGTCGGCACGGGCTTCGTGCAGACCGACGACGTCGGGCTGATCTGGCTGCGCGATCGCAGCCAGCGCACGGCGGTCGTCCAGACGCTGAAGGCGAACCTCGGCTGCAACGCGCCGGGGATCTGCGCGGACGGCCCGCAGGCGTACGTGTTGTACGGCGCGGCGCTGGCCGACCGCTTCGGCGATCCGGCCAACGGCCGCACGCCGGACATCGTCGTCCAGCCGAATCCGGGCGTGATCTACACGTCGAGCACGAAGAAGGACGAGGAGCACGGCGGCAACGCGCCGGACGACAGCCACCTCGGCCTGCTCGTGTCGTATCCGGGCCTGCATCGTGCGCGCACGGTGAACGATCTCGTCGGCACGAAGCAGGTCGCGCCGACGATCCTCGCGCTGCTCGGCGCCGACCCGCGCCTGCTGCAGGCGGTCGTGGCCGAGAACACGCGCGTGCTGCCGGGGCTCGGTATCGGGCGTTGACGGTGTGCCGGATGCCGACGTCGCGCGGTGTCCGGCAACGGGCGCGTGCCGCCGTGCGGCGGTGCGCGCCGTTCGTTTCAGGGCGACGGCGTGCCGTCTTGCGCGCACCCGGCTTCGTCCAGCATCCATGCCCTGAAACGCCGCAATGCATCGCTCGTGTCGAGCCGCTCCGGCGCGTAGCACAGGTAGTGTCCCTGGGCGTCCACGTCGACCGGCGCGTCGAACGGCTCGACCAGCGTGCCCGCAACGAGATTGTCGAGAATCAGGAAGCGCGGCACGAGGGCGATCCCGAGGCCGGCCTGGGCCGCCTGAATCAGCACCGAATATTGCTCGAAGCGTGGCCCGGCCAGCGCGTTCATTTGCGACGCGCGATGACGTTCCGCCCAGGCGGACCACGCGATCTCCGCCTGTTCGTGCACGAGGCGCGGCGCCGCCGCGGCATCGGCAGGCCCATGCAGCGCATGCCGGTCAGCGAATTCGCGCGAGCAGACCGGCACGAAAGTCCTCCCGCCGAGATAGTCGCTTCGCACGCCTTCCCATCCGCCGTCGCCGTAGCGGATCGCCGCGTCGAGCCCGAACGGAAACACGTCGCCGGGCGCGAGATGACGGCGAAAGCTCAGCGTGACGCCCGGCGCGGCGGCGAGAAAGCGCGTGAGCCGCGGCAACAGCCACTTCGTCGTGAAGGTCGGCACGCTCGCGATCGTCAGCAGGTCGCTGTTCTCGCGGGCGCTCAGCAGCTCGATCGACGCGTTGCCGATTTCGCGCAGCGGGCCGACGACGCGCGCGTGATACACCTGGCCGGCACGGGTGAGCGCGAGGCCGCGCCCCTCGCGCACGAACAGCTTCACGCCGAACAGCGCCTCGAGGTTCGCGATCTGCCGGCTGACCGCGCTCGGCGTCAGGCCCAGTTCGCGGGCCGCGTAGGAGAAGTTCAGGTACTTCGCGGACGTGGCGAATGCATGCAGTTCCGCCACGTTCGGATACAGGTGCTTCATGGCGAGCTGTTCCGTCCTTGCACAGGTCGATGCGCGCTTTTTACGTTTTTTTCATGACGATGCCATGTCGGAACCGCACACTGCGCCGGCTTCGACAACGCATGCGGGCCTCGTCCGGCGGGCGTTGCGCGAGGATTTTTCCGATCGTCAGCGAGTGTGTTCATGCCTGCGTCAACCGCCCCGGCCGTGGCCGACGGTATTCCGATTCGTCGTAACAAACCGGCCCGGCCGCCCGTCGGGCGCCTGCTGCTGCAGGCGCTGCTCGCGGCGTTCGCGCTCTACCTGCTGTTGCCGATCGCCTTGCTGCTGATCGGCGCGGTGGGCGAATCGTGGACGAACACGTTGCTGCCCGCCGGCGTCACCGGGCACTGGTTCGCCGACCTGGCTGCGAACCGTAGCTTCACCCGCGCGTTCGGCGTGAGCTTCATCGTCGCGCTGGCGTGCTGCGCGCTCAACGCGGTGATCGGCCTGCCGCTCGCGTATGCGCTGCATCATCGCGCGCAGGCCGGCGGCGGGTTCGCGACGCGCGTCGTGATGCTGATGCCGGTCGCGGTGCCGGCGCTGACGCTCGGCTTCGGCTACATCGCGATCTTCAGCGGCGACGCGCTGCCGTGGCTCGGCACGTTGCCGCTGATGATCGCGGCGCACGCGGTGCTGACGCTGCCGTATCTGCTGCAGACGCTGCTCGGCGACCTGCGCCATCTCGGCCTCGCGCGGCTCGAGGCCTGCGCGGCGACGCTCGGTGCGGCGCCGCTGCGCCAGTTCGTCACGATCGTGCTGCCGAACCTGCGCCATAGCCTGTTTTCCGGGCTCGTGATGGTGGCCGCACTGTCGATCGGCGAATTCCAGATCTCGAACCTGATCGCCGGCTTCCGCTACCGGAACTATCCGATCGTGTTGCTGCAGGCGTTCTACGGCGCGACGGGGATGGCGTGCGCCGCCACCGTCGTGCTGCTCGTGCTCGCCGTGCTGGCGACGCTCGTGTCCGTCGGCACCGTGCAACGTCTGAAGTGAGTCATCCATGAGCCTCGAATTCGAACACGTCAGCTTCCAGTATCCGGGCGCCCGCCATGGCGTCGAGGACATCACGCTGTCCGCCGCGCAGGGCGAACTGCTCGCGGTGATGGGGCGCAGCGGGTCCGGCAAATCCACGCTGCTGCGGCTCGCGGCCGGACTGCTCGACGGCTGGCGCGGCCGCATCGCGATCGGCGGCGACGACGTGGCCGGCGTGCCCGTGTGGCGGCGCGAAGTGGGGATGGTGTTTCAGCACTACGCGCTGTTCCCGAACCTGTCGGTGGTCGACAACGTCGCGTACGGGCTGCGGATGCGCGGCGTCGCGGCCGACGTCCGGCGCCGCCGCGCGCTCGACATGCTCGAGCGGGTCGGGTTGTCGGCGCACGCGACGCGCGGCATCGCGATGCTGTCCGGCGGACAGCAGCAGCGCGTCGCGCTTGCGCGGGCGCTCGTGATCGAGCCGAAGTTGCTGCTGCTCGACGAGCCGCTGGCGGCGCTCGATGCAGGCATCCGTCATCAGCTGCGCGACGAGATCCGGGCACTGCAGCGCGCATGCGGCGCGACGACGCTGTTCGTCACGCACGACCAGGACGAAGCGTTGAGCATGGCCGACCGCGTCGCGATCGTCGACGGCGGTCGCGTGCTTCAGTCCGGCACGCCGCGCGACCTGTACGAACGTCCGGCGACCGCCCAGGTCGCGCGCTTCGTCGGGCATTCGACGCTGCTGCGCGGCCGCGTGCTCGCGCACGGCGAAATCGACGTGCGCTTCGCGACGCTGCGCGCGGAAACGGGCGCGCATCGGCCGGGGACGGAGATCGCGGTGCTGGTGCGGCCCGAGCACGTGCAGGCCGATCCGCCGGCGCAGAGCGCGAATCGCATCGAAGGCCGTCGCGGGGACGTGCGTTACTTCGGCGCAACGCAGCGCTACGACTTCATTCCGGACGGCTCGGCCGACGTGCTGCTGTGCGAAGGGCGAGAGCCCGCCGCGCGCAGCATCGCGATCGACCCGCGCCATCTGCTCGTGCTGCCGGCATCGCCGGATGCGCGCTGATTTCTTTCGTTCAACGGAGATTCACGATGTTTGCAGGCTCCTCTCTTGTGAAGGCCATGCGCGCCCGCGTGCTGGCGCTGGGCGCGCTGGTGGCGCTTTCCTGCGCGGCGGCGCAGGCCGCGCCGCTGTATCCGGGCGAAGACGCGCTGTACGCGAAGGCGGCCGACGAAGGGCTCGTCGTGTCGTTCGATACCGGCCCCGAATGGGCGAACTGGAAGGCGCTGTTCGCCGAGTTCCGCAAGCGCTACCCGAAGGTCGAGATCACCTACAACGACATCGGCTCGGCCGCGACCGTCGTCGCGCTCGACAAGTCGCGCCGCCGCCCGCAGGCCGATACCGCGTACTACTTTGCCGCGTCGGCGCTCGATGCCGCAGGCAAGGACGTCGTCGCGCCGTTCAAGCCCATCAACTTCGACAGGCTGCCGGGCGTGTTCCGCGCGACCGACGCTCGCTGGTTCGCCGTGCATTCGCTGAACATCGCGTTCCTCGTCAACCGGAAGCTCGTCAAGAACGTACCGCAGCGCTGGTCCGACCTGCTGAAGCCCGAGTACCGCAACGCGGTGGTCTATCTCGACCCGCGCTCGACCGGACAAGGCCAGGTCGCGGTGTTCGCGGCCGCATATGCGAACGGCGGCGGCGTCGAGAATCCGAAGCCGGGCGCCGACTTCTTCGGCAAGCTGAAGCAGGCCGGCAACGTGCTGCGCGTGGAGGGCACGACGCCGTACGCGAAGTTCGTGAAGGGCGAGATTCCGATCCTGATCGGCTACGAGAACGACGGCCTCAAGGCGAAGTACGCGGACGGCATGGGCGACGCGGCCGACGTCGTGATTCCGCAGGACGGCAGCGTGTCGGCGCCCTACGCGATGAGTCTCGTGAAGAACGGCCCGAATCCGTCCGCCGCGCAGCTCTGGCTCAACCTCGTGATGAGCGACGTCGGGCAGGCGCTGTTCGCGCAAGGCTACGTGCGTCCGGCGGTGCCGGGCACGCCGGTCGCGCCGGAAGTCGCGGCGAAGCTGCCGAACGCGCCGCAGGTGCGCCCGCTCGATGTCGCGAAGGCGGCGGCGCGCAAGGCCGAGGTCGACCAGCTCTGGTCGCAGGCCACGCTCGGCCAGTAAGGGGCGAGGGATGCAGGCTTCCTTACCCGAACGCGGCGTGCTGCGCCGCTTCGGCGCGCTTCCTGCGGTGGCATTGCTTGCCGTGTGCTTCGTGCTGCCGCTGGCCGCGCTCGTCGACGCGGCATGCGCGGGCGGCGGCCGCGCGTTCGCGGCGGTGTGGCGCGATCCGCTCGTCGCCGATGCGATCGTGCGCTCGCTGGCGCTGGCTGCAGGTGCCGGCACGCTGTCGGTCGCCGTCGGCGTGCCGGTCGCGTTCGCGCTGGCCGGACAGTCGCCGGCCCGTCGTCACTGGTCGCTCGCGTTGCTCGGCGTGCCGCTGGCGTTTTCCGGGCTGGTGATCGCGTACGGCTTCATCCTCGCGTTCGGCCGCTCAGGCTTCGTGACCACGCTGCTGGCCGCGCTGGGCGCCGATCCGACCGTGATCGGCGGCGCGATCTACACGATGCCGGGACTCGCGGTCGCCTATGCGTATTACCTGATCCCGCGCGTCGCGCTGATGATCTACCCCACGCTCGCGAATCTCGACCGGCGGCCGCTCGAGGCGGCGCTTACGCTCGGCGCGCGGCCCTGGCGCGCGTGGCTCGACGTCGCGTGGCGCGAGCTGTGGCCGTCGGTCGCATCCGCATGGTGCCTCGTGACCGCGATCGCGCTCGGCACGTACGGCACGGCGCTGGCGCTGGCCGGCACGCAGATCAACATCCTGCCGCTGCTGATGTATTTGAAGCTGTCGGACGGGCAAACCGATTTCTCGCAGGCGGCTGTGCTGTCGATCGGGCTGACGGCCATCTGTACCTGCGTTCTGGCACTGGGGGAAGGCCTTGTTCGCCAACGACGTCATTGAATGCGCGTGGTCCGAACCGGCCCGCGACGCGCTCGCGCGACTGGCGCAACGGCAACGCGGCATGCACCGGCACCGGATGCCGGTCGGTGTGATCGGCCCGCGCGACGCGACCGATGAACAGATGCGGGTCGCGGAACGGATCGCGCACGCGGTGGCGGCCACGGGTATCGCGCTCGTCGGCGGCGGCAAGCAGGGCGTGATGGAGGCCGCCGCGCGAGGCGCGCATGCGGCCGGCGGCTGCGCGATCGGGCTGTTGCCCGAAGACGACGCCGCGCTGGCGAATCCGTACCTGAGCGTCGCGTTGCCGACGGGGCTCGGCATCACGCGCAATGCGCTGGTCGCACGCGCGTCGGTGTGCCTGATCGCGGTCGGCGGCGGGCTCGGCACGCTGTCCGAAATCGCGCTCGGGTTGCAGTGGGGCAAGCCGGTGTTCACGATTTGCGGTGCACCGCAGGTCGCGGGCGTCGAGTGCTTCGACGACGCGGATCCGCTCGTCCTGCGCGTCGCGCAGTGGCTGGCCGATTCGGCGTAGCGCGGGCGCATCGGTACGACGCTTCGCCCGGTGCGCGTCGCGCCCGGGCTTGAAACGGCGTGCGCAACCCGCCATATTGGCCGGGTATCGCCCGTTCAACGACGTACTCAAAAGGACCGCTCATGCGCCTTCTGCTTGCCCTGCTGCTCCCGTGGTTCCAGTTCTTCACGATCGGCCGCCCGATCGCCGGGGTGATCTGCCTGCTCCTGCAACTCACGATCATCGGCTGGCTGCCGGCCGCGATCTGGTCGGTGTACGCGCTGAGCCAGTACAAGACCGATCGCAAGATCGAGGCGGCGCTGACCCGCAGAAGCTGATTCAAGATTGCGCCTGCCCAGGCGTGCTCGACAAAGAAGGTTGGCATTTCGGTAGAAAAATATATACTTTACTTGCTGGTCGTCTAGTAATTTATATATATTTCTTCCAGAAAATGAGCGCGTCCTGCACGATCCAACTCCATGCCGACGGTGCCTGGCACGATATCGGCGTCGTCACCCTGTTCGGCGACCCCGGGGAAGGTTGGCGCGCGCGTGCTTATACCGGGTACGACGTCGAGTGGGCCATTCGGCATCGGCCTGCCCGCGACGCGCATGCGATGACGTGCCGTTTTCCGGTTGGCCTCGAGCCACTGGAGACACCGCATTGGCCTGTTTTCCTGATCGATCTGTTGCCGCAAGGCTTCGGCCGCGAGGAACTGTTGCGCCGCCTCGGTTTGCCGGAAACGGCAGAGCAGCATGCCGACTGGCCGCTGCTGCTCGCGGGGGCCGGTAATTCGATCGGAAATCTGCGTGTCAGGGAGGCGGCGCAATGGCTTGCCGAGCATCAGGGGCCGCGGCAAGGCTTTACCGACGAGGAGGTGGTCGCGCGAGGCGACGCGTTCAGCGAATATCTTGCCGCGCACGGATTCTTCGTTGCGGGCTCTTCGGGTGTGCAGGGCGAGTGGCCGAAGCTGCTGCTGACCCGCGCGGACGACGGGCTGCTCTATCTCGATCACACGCTGCCGGACGAGCGCGCGGTCGAGCATTACATCGTCAAGTTCGGACGCGGCACGAACGCACGCCTTGCGCAGATCCTGCGTCACGAAGCGCCCTACATGTCATTGGCCCAGCGTCTCGGCTTGCGCGTGCATGCACCGCTGGTGCTGCGCGACCGCTCGCTCTTCATTCGGCGTTTCGATCGTGCGCGTGTGGGCGGTCGCGTTGTCCGGCTCGCTCAGGAAAGCGTTGCTTCGTTGACGGGCAACGCCGGCTTCGGTGTCGTGCCGAGCCATGACGAGGTATGCCGGCATCTCGTGCGTCAATGCACGAATCCCCAGGCCGAGGTGGCTGAATACCTGTGCCGCGACGTCGCGAATCTCGCGTTGGGCAACAAGGATAACCATGCGCGAAACACCGCGTTACAGCGCGATTTCGACGGCCGCATCGCGCTGACACCGCTCTACGACTTTGCACCGATGTATCTGCATCCGGACGGCATTGCGAGGCGTATTCGTTGGGAAGGAAATGACGGCGGCCGGCCGGACTGGGCGCGCGTGCTTGATGCGGTCGTTCGGTCTAGCGAGCCGCGGGCGGGCGAGACGCATGTCGCGCTGGACCGTGCTGCATTGCAGGCGCGGCTGAGTGCGATGGCGCCGCGTTTGCAGGAAATCGCCGATCATGGCGCCGGGCTCGGATTGGAGGACGATGTGCATGCGTTCCTGAGGCCTGGACTCGAGCGGCTCGCCGGTGAACTGGATGCGCTGGGTTAGGCGGAGGACGACACGATGGACAAACGCTACAACGCGCTGCCGCTTCCCGAACAGCTTTTGCTCCGGCGGCAAGCGATCGAGGGCGTTCTCGCGCATCCCGAATGGTCGCTGCGCGAATCCGTGCGGTACCTGAAGAAGACGATGCGGCTGACGAGTGCGGAAATGGCAACGCTTGCCGGCGTGTCGACCAAGACGATTCAGGATATCGAACAGGGGCGCAGCGAAGGGACGGTGCAGACGATGAACCGCATATTCGGCATGCTGGGGCTCAAACTGGGCGTGGTGCGGCAGGACGCGTAGCCGGTCGCGCATTCGCCGCCGTCCTGCGCCGCCGATTGCCGACCCGATGTCACAAGGCGCTACGGCAGCGTGCAATACGGCGAGACGGGCGAGGGCCGGATGCGGGGCGTTGCACCCCGCTTCGCCTACTTCACCGCAAACAGCGTGAGGTTCATGAAGATCTTGAACGCATAGCCGAGCGTGACGGCGCCGATCACGCCGCCCGCCCACAGAACGACGAACCACATCCAGCCGCGCATCCGCGGCCGCGGCGCCGCAGGCAGGCGATCGGCGGAATCAGTGGTGGTAGTAATGCTGGTCTTCATGGCGCACCTTGCCTCGGAATACCCAGTAACCCATCGTCGTGTAGGCGATGATGATCGGGAGGATAACCGCTGCGCCGACCAGCGTGAAGGTCTGGCTCGAACGCGGTGCCGCCGCTTCCCAGATCGTCATCGTCTGGGGAATCGCATACGGGAACAGCGTGACGAGCAGGCCGACGTAGCCGAGCAGCACCAGCGCCAGCGCGAGCACGAACGGCGTCATGTCGTGCCGGTCGCGTACCGCGCGACGCATCCACACCGCGCACGCGGCCACCAGAAACGGCACCGGCAGCAGGCGCCAGAACAGCCCCGAATCGAACCAGCGCTGCGCGACGGCCGGATCCTGCAGCGGCGTCCACAGGCTGACGATCGCGATGAAGCCGAGCAGCACGACGGTCAGCGGCCACACGACGCGATGCAGGCGCCGCTGCAGGTCGCCTTCGGTCTTCGCGACGAGCCAGCAGCAGCCGAGCAGCGCGTACGTGACGATCAGGCCGAGGCCCGTCAGCAGGCTGAACGGCGTGAGCCAGTCGAACGCGCCGCCGGCATACACGCCGTCCTTCACGTCGATGCCCTGCAGGAACGCGCCAAGCGCGATGCCCTGGAACAGCGTCGCGCCGGCCGAGCCGCCGATGAACGCGAGATCCCACAGCTGCTTCGTGCGCCGCGCCTTCGCGCGGATCTCGAACGACACGCCGCGGAAGATCAGGCACACCAGCATGAAGATCAGCGGCAGGTACAGCGCCGACAGCACCGTCGAATAGACGATCGGAAATACCGCGAACAGCCCGGCACCGCCGAGCACGAGCCAGGTCTCGTTGCCGTCCCATACGGGCGCGACCGTGTTCATCATCAGGTCGCGTTCCCGCTCGTCCGGGAAGAACGGGAAGACGATGCCGATGCCGAGGTCGAAGCCGTCGAGCACGACGTACATGAAGAGCCCCAATGCGATGATCGCGGCCCAGATTACGGTGACGTCCATAGGTTTTCTCGTATGCGAAAGGAATGGGCTCAGACGGTCTCGATCAGCTCGTCGACGGCCGACATCGGGCGGCGCGCGGTGTGATCGGGGCGCGTGTCCGGCAGGTCGTGCGTCGCGTCGTGCTCGACGGCGGGCAGCGCGGGGCCGGCCTTCATCAGCTTCAGCATGTAGTACACGCCGGTGCCGAACACGAGGAAGTACACGATCACGAACGTCATCATCGACAGGCTGACCTGCTGCACCGACAGCGGCGACACGGCCTGCGCGGTGCGCATCACGCCATACACGACCCACGGCTGGCGGCCGGCTTCGGTCGTCACCCAGCCCGCGAGCAGCGACACGAAACCGGTCGGGCCCATCGCGAGCGCGAAGCGCTGGAACCCCTTCGATTCATACAGGCGGCCGCGGCGGCGCAGCAGCCATGCGAGCGCGGCGAGGCCGATCATCGCGAAGCCGAGGCCGACCATGATCCGGAAGCTCCAGAACACGACCGTCGAATTCGGGCGGTCTTGCGGCGGGAAGTCTTTCAGCCCGCGGATCTCGCCGTCCCAGCTGTGCGTGAGGATCAGGCTGCCGAGGTGCGGCACCTTCACCGCGTAGCGGGTCGTCTCCGCTTTCATGTCGGGGATGCCGAACAGGTTGAGCGGCGTGCCGCCCTTTTCGGTTTCCCACAGCCCTTCGATCGCGGCGATCTTCGCGGGCTGGTGCTTCAGCGTGTTGATGCCGTGCTGGTCGCCGATCACGGCCTGCAGCGGCGCGAGCACCAGCAGCAGCCACAGCGCCATCGAGAACATCTTCTTCACGCCCTTGTCGCGGCGGCCCTTCAGCAGGTGCCACGCGCCCGTCGCGGCCACCACCAGCGCGGCGACGATGAACGCGGCGATCGCCATGTGGAACAGGCGGTACGGGAACGACGGGTTGAAGACGATCGCGAACCAGTCGGTCGGCACGACGCGGCCGTCGACGATCTCGAAGCCCTGCGGCGTCTGCATCCAGCTGTTCGACGCGAGAATCCAGAACGTCGAGATCAGCGTGCCGATCGCGACCATCAGCGTCGCGCCGAAGTGCGCGCGCGGGCTCACGCGGTTCCAGCCGAACAGCATGATGCCGAGGAAGCCGGCTTCGAGGAAGAACGCGGTCATGACCTCGTACATCAGCAGCGGGCCGGTGACGGCGCCGGCGAAGCTCGAGAAGCCGGACCAGTTGGTGCCGAACTGATAGCTCATCACGACGCCGGACACGACGCCCATCCCGAACGCGACCGCGAAGATCTTCGACCAGAACAGGCAGAGCGTCTTGTAGTACTGCTTGCCGGTCCTGAGCCAGCGATATTCGAGCACGGCGATGAAGCTGGCGAGGCCGATGCTCAGCGCCGGAAAGACGATGTGAAAGGAGACGGTGAACGCGAATTGCAGGCGGGCCAGATCGAGGGCCGAAAGTGCGGTGTCCATACCAGTTGACCGAGACTTGACGATACCCGCCGGCGGGTGCCGGCGGACCCCGGCGCACGGCGTCGGGGTTGGCTGGAGTATGGGCCGCGATGTTGCACCGCGAAATGCGCCAACTCGTCGCAGATGTCCAGCCCGTCGCGCGCCCTTTCGGGTTAAATCGTTGATTCGTATCAAGAAGGCCGTTCGCGGCGCGCGTGGCCGCGGCGTGGCGGTCTGACGCACGTGCGTCAATATGGCGCGTCGCGTCATCGGAACGGTTTTGCGCGGACGACAACCGTGTGCCGGGACGGCAATCGGTTTCGATGCGTTAAACGCGTAACGCGCGCGTCCGAACGGGCGGGGCGTCCGTCACACGGGTAACGTCGCGCAACATTCGCGCGCCCGCCCGTAATGGATACCGGATCGCGTGCGGCGTAGCGTTCGGGATGTCCGGTTCGGATCGACGAACCGGCCTGCCGGAGAACGTGACGTGAATGGATTGAAGCTCGCACTGGGCGCGGCGGTCGCGGTGGCGGTCGCGACGGGCGGCGTGGCGCATGCCGCCCGGGTCGGGGTCTATATCGGCCCCGGCTACCCGTACTACGCCCCTGTCGTACCTGCGCCGTACTACTACCCGCCGCCCGTCGTCGCGGTGCCGGTCGCTCCGCCGCCGCCCGAGTATGTCGAGAAGGGGCAGCCGCAGGACGACGGCGACGCGAACCTCTGGTACTACTGCGACGCGTCGAAGCATTACTACCCGTATGTGAAGACCTGCAAGTCGGGCTGGCGCACGGTGCCGGCGCGGCCGCAGTGACGGAGGCGCGACGATGAAGACGGTATTTCGACCACTGCGCCTGCCGGCCGCGCTGGCGCTGGCCGCGCTGCTCGGCGCATGCGCATACATGCCGACCGGCCCGAGCGTGATGGCGCTGCCGGGTACCGGCAAGTCGTTCGACCAGTTCCGAGCGGACGACGGCAGTTGTCGCCAGTATGCGTTCCAGCAATCGGGCGGCGTGAGCGCCGGGCAGGCGTCGACCGCGAGCGCGGTCGGCAGCGCGGCCGTCGGCACCGCGCTCGGCGCGGCGGCCGGCGCCGCGTTCAACGGCGGCACCGGCGCGGCGGTCGGCGCGGGCGCGGGGTTGCTCGCGGGCAGCGTCGTCGGCGCGGGCGCCGCGCAGGGCTCGGCCTACGATGTCCAGCGCCGCTACGACTACGCGTATCTGCAGTGCATGTATGCGACCGGCAACCGTGTGCCGGTGCCGGGCGGCATGAGTGGCGGTAGCGGCGGCGGGTATGGCGGGGGCGGCTACGGCACCGCGCCGCGCGCGGCGCCCCCGATGCCGCCGGCGGGCGTCCAGCCGCCGCCGCCGCGATATTGATCCGCGCGATCGCGTGCCTTCATCGGCACGCGCTGCGTGAATTGCGTACACTCTGAGTCTCGTTTTCGGCAGGGCCGGACGCAGGGATGCCGGCTCGTTTACTCAGGGCACAGCGATGATCGATTTACGCAGCGATACCGTGACACGTCCGAGCCAGGCGATGCTGGCTGCAATGACCGCCGCCGAAACCGGCGACGACGTCTGGGGCGACGACCCGACCGTCCTGCGCCTGCAGGCGGTGACGGCCGAGCGCGCCGGCAAGGAGGCCGGCCTGTTCTTCCCGAGCGGCACGCAGAGCAACCTGGCCGCGCTGATGTCGCATTGCGAGCGCGGCGACGAGTACATCGTCGGCCAGCTCGCGCACACCTACAAGTACGAGGGCGGCGGCGCGGCCGTGCTCGGCAGCATCCAGCCGCAGCCGATCGAGAACGCGCCGGACGGCACGCTGCCGCTCGCGAAGATCGCCGCGGCGATCAAGCCGCTCGACAATCACTTTGCCCGCACGCGGCTGCTCGCGCTCGAAAACACGATCGGCGGCCAGGTCTTGCCGGAAGGCTATGTGCAGGAAGCCGTCGCGTTCGCGCGCAGCCGCGGGCTGTCCACGCACCTCGACGGCGCACGCGTATGCAATGCGGCCGTCGCATCGGGTCGCCCGATCGCCGAGCTGTGCGCGCCGTTCGACACCGTGTCGATCTGTTTCTCGAAAGGGCTCGGTGCGCCGGTCGGCTCGGTGCTGGTCGGCAGCCGTGCGCTGATCGAGCGCGCGCAGCGCTGGCGCAAGGTGCTGGGCGGCGGGATGCGGCAGTCGGGCATTCTCGCGGCGGCGTGCCTGTATGCGCTCGATCACAACGTCGAGCGGCTCGCGGACGATCACGCGAATGCCGCGCATCTCGCGGCCGGCCTCGCGCGCATCGACGAAGTGAAGGTGCTGTCGCATGCGACGAACATGGTGTTCGCGCAATTCCCCGAAGCCGATTGCGCGCCGCTCGAGGCGTGGCTCAAGGCGCGCGGGATCCTCACGCAGATGCTGTATGCGTCGCGCTTCGTCACGCATTGCGACGTGTCGCGCGCGGACATCGACACGTTCGTCGGCGCGGTCGGCGCGTATTTCGCGCAGCGTCGCGCGTGAAGCGGAACGCGCCGGCCGGCGGACGGGCCGGCGCGGTGTCGTACGACATGACGTCACGCACGAAGGGGTGACGCGGCGCGTGGTCGATCGAGCGTTGCCGTGCCGGCGGATTACCCTTGCCGCGGCATGTCGGCGGGCGGTGTGCCGTCGTGGAATAGCGATTTCAGCTGCGTGCGCAGTTCGGCGCTGTCGGTGTGCTGGTGGACCGAGACCGCGTGTTGCACGGCGGCCTCCAGCAGTTCGTTGTCGGAGTCGGCGGAGATGGCGACCGAGCAATGCGTCGCGCTGGGAAACTCGCGGCAATCGATATAGCGGCGGGACATGATGTTCTCCTCACACGAAAGGGAACGGCCGGACCTGGATGGTCGGCCGCGCGGCGCGTTCGCGAGGCCGATGGAAAAAGTATAGGCGGCGCGGCGGACTTTCCTGTCGCCGTGCATCCCGCGCCGGCAACGTCGATCGCCCGCGCCGGCGCGTTACGGCAACGGCGCGAGCAGCCGGCGCGCCGCTTCGACGACCCGCGCGGACAGCGACGCCATCGTCGGCGACTGCACGGTCCACGCGTGCCAGTACAGCGTGACGTCGGTCGGATGCGCGGGCGCGAGATCGACGAGCCCCTGCGCGTCGAGCGGCGCGGCGCCGATCAGCGGCTCCGGCACCATCGCGTAGCCGAGCCCGTGCCGCACCGCGGCGAAGTGCGAATGGGTGCCCGGCACGTAGTGGCACGGGTACGCGCCTTCGGGCAAGCCGAACTTCTCCTTCAGGAACGACGATTGCAGCGTGTCGCGCCGCGAATACGCGACGACGGGCGCGTGGCGCGCGCTCGTGCGGTTCAGGCCGCGCGGGAACCAGCGACCGGCGAACGCGGCCGCGGCGAGCAGCCGGTAGCGCATCGTGCCGAGCGGCGTCGCGATGCAGCCGCGCATCGGCTTCGGCTCGGTCGTCACGCAGCCGACCGCCATCCCGCTTTCGAGCAGCGCGAACGTGTGATCCTGATCCTCGACGATCAGCTCGAACAGGATCCGCTCGCCCGCCAGCACGGACGTCAGCGCGGGCAGGAACCACGTGCCGAGACTGTCGGCATTCAGCGCGATCGTCACCGAGATCGGCGATTCGCGCTCGGCCGCGAGCATGCTCTGCAGGTCGGCCTGCAGCAGCGCGACGCGGCGTAGGTGCTGCAGCACGCGCTGCCCGGCGACCGTCGGGCGGCACGGCCGCGTGCGCAGCACGAGCGGCGTGCCGAGGCTCGCCTCCAGCGCGCGGACCCGCTGCGTGACGGCGGACGCGGTCACGTGCAGGCGCACGGCCGCCTGCTCGAAGCTGCCGGTGTCGGCGACGGCCAGCAGCGCGGCGGCCTGCTTCGGATCGATCGTCATCGACATGTCGGGGGCATTCCTGTGATCGGGGACGAGAACAGGCCGTAGTGTAAGGCAGCGTGCGCGGCGGCCCCGGTGCCGCGCAGCGTCCCGCCGTGCGCGATTCGTCGTCGGAATTGGTTGCCGCGCAGGGCGATGCCGGCGGCGCGGGCATTTTGATTTACGCTGTATGGATGTGCGAAACGCGGCGGGCGCGATGCCGCCCGCGCGGTCTCGATGTCGTCATGCCGACGCCGACGCCGGCGCCGGCGCCCGGCGACGCGAAGTAGCATTCCGATCAGGCTACACCCCACTGAAGCACCAGCAACGGAGCACCAGCGCCATGATCTTCCGGCAACTTTTCGACCCGCAATCGTCGACGTACACGTATCTGCTCGCCGACGGCGCATCGCGCGAGGCGCTGCTGATCGATCCCGTGTTCGAGCAGGTGCGCCGCGACGCGGCACTGCTCGACGAGCTCGGGCTGCGGCTCGTCGCGACCGTCGACACGCACGTGCATGCCGATCACGTGACGGGCGCGTGGCTCCTGAAGCAGCACACGGGCAGCGCGATCGCGATCTCGGCCGCGAGCGGCGCGCAGGGCGCCGACCGCTACCTGAACGACGGCGACCGCTGCGCGTTCGGCTCGCGCTACCTGACCGTGCGCGCGACGCCCGGTCACACGAGCGGGTGTATCAGCCTCGTGCTCGACGACGAATCGATGGCGTTCACCGGCGATTGCCTGTTGATCCGCGGCACCGGCCGCACCGACTTCCAGCAGGGCGACCCGCGCGCGCTATATCGCGCGGTGCACGGTCGGCTCTTCACGCTGCCGGCCGCGTGCCTGCTGTATCCGGCGCACGACTATCGCGGGCTCACGGTGACGAGCGTCGGCGAGGAGCGGCGCTTCAACCCGCGCCTCGGCGGCGATCTCAGCGAAGACGATTTCGCCGGCTACATGCGCAACCTCGGGCTCGCGCACCCGCGCCAGATCGACGTCGCGGTGCCGGCGAACCTCCAGTGCGGCGTCGCCGCGAACGCGCCCGATGCGCGGGCGGCAGCCAACTGGGCGCCGCTCGTCTATACGTTCGCCGGTTTCTGGGAAATCGATCCGCAATGGCTCGAGGATCATCTGCCGGCCGTGCAGGTCGTCGACGTGCGGGAACCGGACGAATTCGCGGGCCCGCTCGGCCATCTGCCCGGCGCGATGCCGATCCCGCTCGGCGAACTGGCCGCGCGCACCGGCGAGATCGCGCGCGAGCGGCCGGTCGTGACCGTGTGCCGGGCCGGCGGGCGCTCCGCGCAGGCGACGGTAATCCTGAAGAAGGCCGGCTTCGACGCGGTCGCGAATCTCGGCGGCGGGAT
Source organism: Burkholderia sp. MSMB1078WGS (assembly GCF_001528895.1). Lineage (NCBI taxonomy): Bacteria > Pseudomonadati > Pseudomonadota > Betaproteobacteria > Burkholderiales > Burkholderiaceae > Burkholderia > Burkholderia sp. MSMB1078WGS. Next base: position 212,167 of record NZ_LPDI01000038.1, read on the forward strand.
GCTGCGCTGGCGTGCCGAAGGGCGTGTCGTGGCGGATGGCCGATCGTAGCGGCCCGGGCAGCCCCTCGAAAAAAATTCCGGATCGATGTCGAAACGGCCGGGCGCCGTTCGTCGTCAAGGTATCCGATCACGTGGCGGCGCATGACGCGGCGCCGAAACCCTGAGAGACCATCAATGATGCCGACGCTTTACGCCCATCCCTTTTCGTCTTACTGCCAGAAAGTACTGACCGCGCTGTACGAGAACGGCACGCCGTTCGACTATCGCGTGCTCGCGCACGACGATCCGAAGCCGATGCAGGAGCTGGCCGCGCTGTGGCCGCTGAAGCGTTTCCCGGTGCTCGTCGACGCGGGCCGCACGGTGATCGAGGCATCGATCATCATCGAGTATCTCGGCCTGAACCATCCGGGCCCCGTGCGCCTGCTGCCCGACGATCCGCGCGCGGCGCTCGAGGTGCGGACGATGGACCGTTTCTTCGACAACTACGTGGCGACGCCGCAGCAGAAGGTCGTGTTCGATGCGCTGCGGCCGGAAGCCGAACGCGATGCGCGTGGGGTGGCCGATGCGCGCGCGATGCTCGACACGTCGTATGCGTGGCTCGACAAGACGATGGCCGATCGCGAATGGGCGGCCGGCGACCGTTTCAGCCTCGCCGACTGCGGCGCGGCGCCGTTCCTGTTCTACGCGGACTGGACGCACCGGATCGACCCGGCGTTCGCGAACGTGATCGCGTACCGCAAGCGTCTGCTCGCGCGGCCGTCGTTCGCGCGCGCGGTCGACGAGGCGCGACCGTATCGTTCGTTCTTTCCGCTCGGCGCGCCCGATCGCGACTGACGGGCGCGGCCGTCGCACGGCGTGCCGCGGCCGCGCATGGCCGGCAGCGCGCGCCGGGGCGACGGAACAGCAGCAGCGGCAGCATCGCGGGGGCTCGTCACATCGTGCGCGTGGCCGACTGCGCGAGCGTCAGCAACTCGTCGAACTGCGTGATCAACTCGAAGCACAGCAGGAACGCGAGCGTATAGGCCGGCGCGGGAAAGCGCCGGATCAGCTCCAGCACCGGCGGCGCGAAGCGCGACCGGATCGCGTCGCGCGTCAGCAGCCATGCGATCGCGATGCCGATCGCCGCGCCCGCGATCAGGTCGGTCGGATAGTGAAAGCCGAGATACGCGCGCGGCAGGCAGATGAACACGACCGAATACAGCAGCGCGACGATGCCGATGCGGCGCGCGATGATGAAGATGCCGGTCGCGATCGCCATCCAGAGCATCGCGTGATCGCTCGGAAACGAACTCCATGTCTGCAGCGTCGCCGCGCGCAGCCCGGCCGACGGAAAGTGCAGGTGCAGGTCGGGGTTGTAGATCGGCCGCACGCGGAACGGCAGCACCTGCGCAAGCACGCGGCCGACGGCCAGCGCGATGAGCCCGCTCGCGACGGTGGCGACGACCAGCTCGCGTTGCCGTTCGCGGTTCGGGCCGGGCTGGAACCACAGCCAGCACAGCACGGGAACGAGCACGAAGCCCTTGAATGTGTAGAGACCCGCGACCACGCGGATCGCGTGATTCATCAACGGGCCGAACGTCACGTGGGTGAGGAAGATCTGGATCGTGGTGTCGAAATCGTTCATGTCCTGTGCGACCCGGGCGGACGCGCAGCGCATGACGGGCGGCCGGCTGGATCGGAAAGCGCGCTCGCACGGAGCGCAAGGGGGCAAGTATGTCACCCGTTATTTCGAAGAAAATGCGAAAAAATACCGGGAATCCCCTGATAAACCGGGGCCGTGTGGTGGGGCCGGATGGGAGCGCGCCGTGCGGTGCGGCGGGGACGATTCATCCGACGTTTGCGGGCGGGCGTGCACGTGCGTCGTAAAAAATAGTTGGGTGAACTGGACAATTCGGCAGGCCGCCGTCGTCCTTGCGCCGGATGAGCGATTGCCGTGCCGGGACGGCGCGAATCTGCCGCACGGCGCAGCGTCACGTGCGCGCCGATCGAAAATAAAAAAGCGGGCAAACCGCGTGGGCTTGCCCGCCGGCATGGCGCGATGCCGATTTCAGTTGCGCCACACCCGCACGGCGAGCGCGGCCAGCGACGTCGCGACGGCCAGCGCGGTCACCGCGTTCCAGCCCAGTTGCGCGAGCAACGAACTGCCGATCGCGGCGCCGGCTGCCATCCCGATGAACATGCCGACGAACAGCACCGCGTTGAGGCGGCTGCGCGATGCGGGATCGATCCGGTAGACGATCGCCTGGTGCGCGATCAGCGTGGCCTGCACGCCGAGATCGAAGCCGATCGTCGCGAGCGCGAGCAGGACGAGCTGCGCATGCGGCGACATCAGCGGCGCCGCGGCCATCGACGCGAACGACACCGTCGCGATGCCGATACCGATCCGCGTGACACGCTCGGGGCCGTGGTGGTCGGCGAGGCGTCCGGCGATCGGGGCGGCCAGCGCGCCCGCGGCGCCCGCGAGGCCGAAGGCGCCGGCGGCCGCGCTGCCGAGGTGGAACGGCGCGCCGTGCAGCATCACCGCGAGCGTCGACCAGAACGCGCTGAAACCGACGGCCAGCAGCCCCTGCGCGAGGGCGGCGCGGCGCAGTGCCGAATGGTCGCGCCACAGCGCGCCGAGCGAGCCGATCAGCGCACGATACGGCAGCCGCGTGGTCGGCGCGAAGCGCGGCAACCCGCGTGCGGCCACGGCGCCGATCGCGGCGACGCTGACGGCCGCGAGCGCGAACATCGCGCGCCAGCCGGCCGTCTCGGCGACGAATCCGGCCACGACGCGCGACAGCAGGATGCCGAGCAGCAGCCCCGTCATCACCGTGCCGACGATGCGGCCGCGATGCGCGTCGTGTGCGAGCGTCGCGGCGGCCGGCACGACGTCCTGCGCCATCGTCGCGGCGAGGCCGATCGCGAAGCTCGCCGCGAGCAGCAGCCCGAGCGACGGCGCGACGGCGGCCAGCAGCAGCGCGACGACCAGCGCGGCGGCCTTGGTCACGATCACGCGGCGCCGGTCGAAGCGGTCGCCGAGCGGCGCGAGCAGCAGGATGCCGAGCGCATAGCCGAGCTGCGTGAGCGTCGGCACGAAGCCGATTGCTCGCGCCGAGGCGCCGAGATCGGGCGCGAGCGCGCCGAGCATCGGCTGCGCGTAGTAGAGCGGGGCGACGCCAAGGCCGGCGGCCGCCGCGAGCAGCAGCACGAGCCGGCGATCGGGCATCGAATGGGCGGCCGGATGGGCCGGGGCATGCGCCACGCGGGGCGTGGTGTCGAGACGGGTCGGGGTGGACATCGCGTACATCCTCGGTTGAAGAATGGGATGGACGCGAGTGTGGCGGTACGCGGCCGGCGACGGTAGTGCCGGCTGGCGCAGATTTGTTATACGCTACACGCATGACCGAAAAATCCTCTCCCTCTCCCGCTGCTGGCGGGTCTCGGCGCATTCAGACGGTGCCGGTGGATGGCGCCGGCTATCGTTTCGAGCTGATGGAAACCTTCGTGCGCATAGTCGAGGCCGGCAGCCTGTCGGCCGCCGCCGTACAACTGCATACGACGCAGCCGACCGTCAGCCGGCGGTTGCAGGCGCTGGAAAATTCGCTCGGCATGCGGCTGCTGCAACGCACGACCCATACGATGCGGCTGACCGTCGACGGCGAGCGTTGCTTCAAGCGGGCGAAGGAGCTGCTGGCGAGCTGGGCGGCGTTCGAGGCCGATTTGCGCGGCGCGCAGGAGGAGCCGGACGGGCTGCTGCGCGTCGCGGTGCCGCACGCGTTCGGGCAGCAGCGTTTCGTCGCGCCGCTCGCGCAGTTCCTGCGCGACTATCCGCGCGTGTCGGTCGAGTGGCTGCTGCAGGACGAGGTGCGCGATTTCGTCGGCAGCGGCATCGATTGCGCGATCCAGGTCGGCGAGCCGACCGATCCGGGCGTGGTCGCGATCCGGCTGACGAAGGTGCCGCGCTTCGTGGTCGCCGCGCCATCCATACTGAACGGTGCCGACGTGCCGGCCGATCCGGATGCGCTCGCCGCGCTGCCGTGGCTTGCGTTGCGCACGTACTACCGTACCGAGCTCGTGCTCACGCATGCAGCGACCGGCGACACGCGGCGCATCGCGATCCGCCCGCGCATCACGACCGCGAACCTGTATGCGCTGCGCAGCGCGGCGCTGCTGGGCGTCGGCGCATGCGTCGGATCGTCATGGATGCTGGCCGACGATCTCGCGCGCGGCGATCTCGTGCACCTCGCGCCCGAATGGCAGGCCGCGCCGCTGCCCGTCTACCTGACTTATCCGCATGCACAGTTCTATCCGTCGCGGCTCGTGCGGTTCGCCGCGATGATGCGCGAGGCCGTGCCGGCGCTCGTCGAAGGGCGCGACGGCTGAAGCGGGCGGCACCCGGGGGGCGGCTCGCGGTCAGCCGCGCCGGATCCCTTCGGGCAGCGCGCTGATGCGGCGGACTTCGGGCGAGTCGAGCCACGCGCGCGACGTCGCGCAGTCGACGAACATGTCGGTCGCGTCCTCGCCCCAGAACAGGTCGCCGTCGAGTGCGAAGGTCGGCACGCCGAACACGCCGTCGGCGATCGCGCGATCCGTGTTCGCGCGCAACGCGTCCTTGACCGGCTGGGCCTCGACGGCCGTCACGCCTTCCGGAAAGCCGACGGCTTCGCACAGTGCGGCGAAGCCTGCCGGCGTCGAGACGTCCTGGCCGTCGCGCCAGATATGCCGGAAGATGCGCCGGATCGCGTCCGGCGAATTGCCCATCGCGATCGCGAGGCGCAGCGGCCTGATCGGATTGAACGGGTGCGCGGGCGGCATCCGGAACGCAATGCCGAGCTTGTCCGCGCGATATTGCGCATGCCGATAGGTGAACACACGCTTGGCCGCGATCTCCGCCGGCGCTTTCTGGCCCCAGTGCGCGAGCAGCGCGCCGAGCACGATCGGTCGCGGCTCGAACACGGCGGCGGGCGGCAACCGGTCGAACCGTTCCTGTTGCAGATAGGCGAACGGCGAAACGAAATCGAAATACCAGGTGGCGGTGCGCGCGGCGTTCATCGCGGTGTCTCCTCGTGCGGGTCCGGTTGACGGTTGCACGCGCGGTGCGTTGCCTGCGAACGGCGCGCTGCGTGCATCGGCGGCCAGTGTCGCATGCGGCTGCCTTTCGCGCTGCCGTGTCGCGTGCCGGATGCAACCGGTTCCCTACGACCGGGCGACGTCGTCCGCCGACGATGCGAGCCGCGCGAGACTGTCGCGCACGGCGGGCGCGTCGTAGCGCGCGCCCGCGCCGCCGAGTGCGACGGTCGCCTTCTGCGCGAGCGGCAGCAGCATCGCGAGCGCCGCCGTCATCGCCGGCGCGGCGGCGAGCCGCGATTTCGGGCCCGATACCGTCAGCGCGCCGACGCATTCGCCGGCCGCGCCGAACACGGGCACGGACGCCGAGGCCGTCTCCGGGTCGCGCTCGCCGTACGACGCGGCCCACAGCTGTTCGCGCACGTCGTTCCAGCGGGCGTCCTGCGTGTCGGTGAAAGCCAGCAGCACCTTCCCCGATGCGCCTTGGCCGACCGGAAACTCCTCGCCGACGCGAATCGATACGCGCACCGCCCGCGCGGGCTCGACGCGATAGAGCACGGAGCGCACGTCGCCCTGGCGCACATAGAACGATGCCGTTTCCCCGAGTTCGCGGCTCAGCGTCTCGAGGAGCGGCTCGACCACCGGGCCGACGCGGAACGAGCGCTGGTACAGCGCCGCAAGTCGCAACGGCTCGTGCCCGATCGCGTACTGGCCGTCGTCGAGCTTGCGCATGAAACCGCCATGTTCGAGCGCGGCGAGCAGGCGCAGGATCGTGCTCTTGTACAGCCCGGTGCGGCGCGACAGTTCGGCGAGCGACAGCCGGTCGTCGGTCTGGCCGAACGCACGGAGGATCGCGAACGCGCGGTCGAGCACGGCGACGCCGCTGGATGCTTCTTCGGTCGCCGGATCGGATGCGTCGCCGGCCTGATTTGCTGGATTCCTCGGCACTCCCTGGTTCCTTCGGATAACGGTGGGTCGACTATATCGTTCTATCTGACAGAACTCAAGTTCCAGAAAAACGCAATTTCCCGGGTATACCCCGCTTATCGTCCACTCGGCACACGCTTAAAGTTTCGTCAAACAGAACTATGTTCTTTCAGATAGAACGATGAGGTGTCGAATGAAGATTTCCAACAATCCGGCGGTGCTGGTCAGCGAGGTCGGGCCGCGCGACGGGCTGCAGAGCATCAAGACTGTGATGCCGACGGCCGGCAAGCTGCGCTGGATCACCGCGCTGGCCGCGGCCGGCCTGCGCGAGATCGAGGTCGGGTCGTTCGTGCCGGCCAGACTGTTGCCGCAGATGGCCGACGTACGTGAAGTCGTGGCGCACGCGCTCGCGATTCCCGGGCTGCATGTCGCCGCGCTCGCGCCGAACCTGCGCGGTGCCGAGGACGCATTCGGCGCGGGCGTGCATAAGCTGACGCTGCCGGTCTCGGTGACGGAAGCGCATTCGCTGGCGAACATTCGCAGGACGCCCGCGCAGATGATCGACGAGGTGCGCGCGATCGTCGCGCTGCGCGACGCGCGTTTCCCGTCGGTGCAGATCGAGGCGGGCGTGTCGGTTGCGTTCGGTTGCACGATTGCGGGCGCGGTCTCCGACGACGAAACGATCGCGATGGCTGTCGCGATGGCCGAATGCGGTGTCGACGAGATCGGCCTGTCCGATACCAGCGGTTATGCGAATCCCGTACAGGTGCGTCGGCTGTTCACGCGTCTGCGGCGCGAAGTCGGCGACAAGGCCGGCGGCGCGCATTTCCACAACACGCGCGGCCAAGGGCTCGCGAACGTCGTCGCGGCGCTCGATGCGGGCGTGACGACGATCGACGCCAGCCAGGGTGGCCTGGGCGGCTGCCCGTATGCGCCGGGCGCGACCGGCAACATCGTCACCGAGGATCTCGTGTTCCTGCTCGAAGCGATGGGATACGACACGGGTGTCGACGTCGACGCGCTGCTCGCCGCGCGCGCGATCCTGCATGCGGCGCTGCCGTCCGACGCGCTGTACGGCCACGTGCCCGACGCAGGGTTGCCGAAGGGCTTTCGCTATGCGGACGGCCGCGCGCCATCGGCCGTGCAACCGGAAGGTTGCGTGGCGGGAGTCGCACGATGAACGATCGGCAATCGGCTTCCACGCTGCCGTATGCGGGCGTGCGCGTGATCGAGATGACGCACATGGTGATGGGCCCGACGTGCGGGATGCTGCTCGCGGATCTCGGCGCGGAAGTGATCAAGATCGAGCCGATCGCGGGCGACGGCACGCGGGCGCTGCGGGGTTCCGGCGCGGGCTTCTTCGGGATGTTCAACCGCAACAAGAAGAGTGTCGCGGTCGACGTGAAGGATCCGCGCGGGCTGGAGATCGTGCTGCGGCTCGTCGCGACGGCGGACGTCTTCAGCGAGAACTTCAAGAGCGGCACGATGGACCGGCTCGGTCTCGGCTACCCGGCGCTGGAGTCGCTGAATCCGCGCCTCGTGTACGTATCGCACAAGGGTTTCCTGCCGGGGCCGTACGAGCATCGCACCGCGCTCGACGAGGTCGTGCAGATGATGGGCGGCCTGGCCTACATGACGGGCCCGGAAGGGCGACCGCTGCGCGCGGGCGCGAGCGTGAACGACATCATGGGCGGCATGTTCGGCGCGATCGGTGCGATGGCCGCGCTCGCGCAGCGCGAGCGCACCGGCCGCGGCCAGCAGGTGCAGAGTTCGCTGTTCGAGAACAACGTGTTCCTCGTCGCGCAGCACATGATGCAGTTCGCGGTGACCGGGCAGGCCGCGTCGCCGATGCCGAGCCGGATTTCCGCGTGGGCCGTCTACGACGTGTTCTCCGTCAAGGACGACGAACAGATTTTCCTCGCGGTCGTGTCGGACACGCAGTGGGCGCTGTTCTGCGATGCGTTCGGCCTGGCCGCGCTGAAGGACGATCCGCGCCTCGCGACCAACAACCTGCGCGTGCAGGCGCGCGACTGGCTGCTGCCCGAGCTGCGTTCGCGGCTTGCGCCGTACTCGGCCGCGGAGATCGGCGCGATCTTCGAATCGACCGGCCTGCCGTATGCGCCGATCACGAAGCCGCAGGATCTGTTCGACGATCCGCATCTGCTCGCCACGGGCGGCCTCGAAGCCGTGACGCTGCCGGCCGATGCGAGCAGCGCCGGGCGGCCGGTCGACACGCGCACCGCGCTGCTGCCGCTGACGCTCGCGGGCGAGCGCCTGCGGCTGCGCTCGGCGCCGCCCGCGCTCGGCCAGGACACGTGCGCGCTGCTCGGCGAACTCGGCTACACGCCGGACGATGCGCGTGCGCTGATCGATGCCGGCGTCGTAGCGGGGCCGTACGGCGCGGACGCTGCCGCGCACGGCGACGACGGGCCGGGCGGCGCGCCTTCGGCGAACGAAATGGCGAGCGCGTAGCGCGGCCGCGATTCATCGAACGAACAAAGGCGTCCCGGCCGCGCGTCGCGCGGGGGAGGATCGCCGCATCCACGGAGACAACCATGACATCCGCTTCCCCGGCGCTGGCCGCCGATCGCGAGACCGACGCGTCGATCGAGCAACGGGCCGTGCGCAAGGCCGCGTGGCGTTTCATCCCGCTGCTCGCGCTCGCGTATTTCTTCAACTATCTGGACCGCACGAGCGTCGGATTCGCGGCGCTCACGATGAACCGCGATCTCGCGCTGACCGCAACGCAGTTCGGCTGGGGCGCGGGGATCATGTTTGCCGGCTACTGCGTGTTCGAAGTGCCGAGCAATCTCGCGCTGTACCGCTTCGGTGCGCGCCGCTGGCTTGCCCGCATCATGATCACGTGGGGGTTGATGGCGGCCGCGACCGCGCTCGCGACGGGACCGACGAGTTTCTACGCGATCCGGCTGCTGCTCGGCATCGGCGAAGCCGGATTCTTTCCCGGCGTGATCTTCTTCCTCGCCGTGTGGTTTCCGGCGAGCTACCGCACGCGCGTGCTGGCGTGGTTCACCGTGTCGACGCCGCTGTCGTCGCTGATCGGCGGCCCGCTGTCGACGTGGCTGCTGCAGCTCGACGGCACGCTCGGGCTCGCCGGCTGGAAGTGGATGTTCATCGTCGAAGGGCTGCCTGCGTGTGCGCTCGGTTTCCTCGTGCTGAAGCTGCTGTCCGATTCGCCGGCGAATGCCGCGTGGCTGTCGGACGACGAGCGTGCCGCGCTGCAGCGTGCGTTCGAGCGCGACGGCGCGGCGGCCGGCCGCAAGAAGCGCTTCGGCGTCGCGTTGCGCGACGTGCGCGTGTACGTGCTCGCGCTGATTTCGTTCGGCTTCACGATGGGCTCGTACGGGATCGGCATCTGGTTGCCGCAAATGCTGAAGGCGCACGGGATGTCGACGATGCAGACCGGCTGGCTGTCCGCGGTGCCTTACTTTTTCGCAACGGTCGCGCTGCTGGGATGGGCGAAACGGGTGGACCGTCGCGGCCGCCCGATCGCGAACCTGGCGATCGGCTTGTGCATCGGCGCGGTGGCGCTCGGCGTGTCGACGCATTTCGTGACCCTCGGGCCGGCGCTCGTCGGCATCACGCTCGCGCTGATCGGCACGATTGCCGGCCGCACGATCTTCTACACGCTGCCGTCGCACTTCCTGTCCGGCCAGGCCGCGGCCGGCGGGCTGGCGTTGATCAATTCGATCGGCGCGCTCGGCGGCTTCGCGGGCCCCTATCTCGTCGGCTACCTGAAGGACAGCTTCGGCACTTTCACGGCCGGGATGCTCGGCCTCGCGATCGTCCTGGCGATCACGACACTGCTCACGCTGTCGCTGTACGCGTTCGAGCGGAGCGAATGACATGACCTTTTCGATCAAACGGCGCCGGTTGATCGGTGCGACCGCCGCATCGCTCGCGCTGCCCGCGTTCGCCGACACGCCGGCCCACGATGGAGCTCCCCGCATGACGCAAAGCAACTACCTCGCGGTCCGTCCCGACTGGCTCGCGTCGGCGCTCGAACCGGCGCTCGAGCCCGACCTGCCGATCGTCGACGCGCATCATCACTTCTACGAACGGCCGGGCTGGATCTACATGCTCGACGACTATCTGCAGGATGCACGCTCGGGCCACAACATCCAGGCGTCCGTCTACATGCAGGCGCAGACGCGCTATCGCGATTCAGGCCCGGCGGAACTGAAGCCGGTGGGCGAGACGGCCTATGTCGCCGGCGTGACCGAGCCGCTGCAGCACGGCCCCGTGGCCGTCGCGAAAGGCATCGTCGGCCATGCGGATCTACGGCTCGGCGCGCGTGTGCGCGACGTGCTGGAAGCGCATGTCGAAGCCGGGCGCGGGCGGTTTCGCGGCATTCGGCACCTGACGACGTGGGATGCCGATCCGACGCTCGCCAATCCGCTGTCGGCGGTGCCGCGCGGGCTGCTGTCCGATTCCGCGTACCGGGCCGGCGTCGCGCAACTTGCGCCGCTCGGGCTGTCGTACGACGCGTGGCTGTTCTTTCCGCAGTTGCCCGAATTGTTCGACCTCGCGAAAGCGAACCCCGACACGCGGATCGTCGTCAACCACTGCGGTGGCGTCGTGCGGATTGCCAGCTATGCGGACAAGCGGGCGGAGGTGTTCGCGCGCTGGTCGGCGTCGATGCGCACGCTCGCGCAATTGCCGAACGTGTACGTGAAGGTCGGCGGCCTCGGGATGCGCATCAACGGGTTCGATTTCGAGAAAGGCGAGAAGCCGCCGTCGTCTGCGCAGCTCGCCGACGCGTGGAAGCCGTGGATGATGACCTGCATCGACGCATTCGGCCCTGGCCGCTGCATGTTCGAAAGCAATTTCCCGGTCGACAAGGGTTCGTATGCGTTCGTGAACGGCTGGAACGCGTTCAAGCGACTGACCGCGCAGGCCGGCGCGGACGAGCGCGACGCGCTGTTCCGCGGCACGGCTACGCGGGTGTACCGGCTCGGCTGATGCGCTTGCGCGGCGTCATCCGGTTTCCACCAGCGCCGCGAGCCGCGCCAGCGCCATTTGCCAGCCGGTCTCGTTGTCGGCGGCCGGCACGCCGGGCGGGACGCCGTCATGGACGGCGTCCACGCGCGTGCCGCCCGCTTCGTCGGACAGCGTGATCGTGATCGTCATCGCGCCGCGCAGCATCGGGTCGTCGGTTTCGAATACATCGATCTCGACGATCTGCTGGTCGGGCACGAGCGTGACGAAGCGGCCGTGATAGGTGTCGGTGCGCGCGGCGGTCTTGCCGGTGCCGGCCGACGGCGTGTCGTAGCTCAGCGACACGCGCAGCGCGCCGCCTTCGCGCGCATCGTAAGCATGCACGCGGCAGGTCATGCCGTCGGGCACCTTCCACTGTTCGACCGCGTGCGGGTCGAGCAGCGCGCGATAGACGCGCCCGCGCGGGGCGTTCAGGTGTCGGCTGACCCGGGTCGAATGCGTGTGCGTATGCAACATGTCGCCTCCCGCCAAGCGCGCGCGACAGTGCACGCCGGCGCCCGGCGTGTCGTCGTGCTTCCTTCAGGAATCCTAGGCGCGGGCGCGGCGGCATGCAATGACCACGCGCGAAGCCGCGTTCAGCGCAAGGTGGCGGCGAAGGCGTCGAGCTGCGTGATGCAGGTGTTCCAGCCCTCGAAAAAACCGAGCGCTTCGTGGCGCTCGCGCGTCGCGGCGTCGGGATGCATCACGCGCGCCTCGTAGCGGCTGCCCGCGTCGTCGTCGGCCATCGTGACGATCGCCGTGAAGCCCAGCCACGGCGCCTGCGGCCGCCAGCCGCCCGCGAGCATCGACGTGAACGCGATGCGCGATTCCGGCACGATTTCGAGGAAGCAGCCGGGGTTGTCGCTCGTGCCGCCGTCGGGGCCGCGCATGAACGTATGGAAAGCGCCGCCCGGCCGCAGGTCGAACGCGCGTACCTCGGTGGTCCACGGCTTCGGGCACCACCATTCCTTCAGCAGTTCGGGGTCGGTCCATGCGCGCCACAGCGCGTGGCGCGGCGCGCGCAACGTACGCGTGATGACGAGATCGTTGGCTTCAGCGGGTTCGACGTGGCTTGCTGACATCTTGCTCCTCCTGGTGACGGCGTTCGACGAATTCGACGAGACGATCGGATCGCGCTTCCCACTGCGCGCGCTGTGCGGCGAGCCATGCCTCGGCCTCGGTCAGCCGGCTGCCCACCAGCGCGCAGGTGCGCGAGCGGCCGGTTTTCCGGGTTGCCACGAGGCCGCTGCGCTCGAGCACGGCGACATGCTTCATGAACGACGGCAGCGCCATGTCGAACGGCGCGGCCAGCGCGGAGACGGTCCGCTCGCCCTGGCCGAGCGCGCTGACGATCGCGCAGCGCGTCGGATCGGCGAGGGCATGGAACACGTCGCTGATGCCGGGTTTAAGGTTATCCATTTGGCTAAGTGTAGCCGATGTCGAAACCGGTGCAGCGAAAATTTCCATCGCGTACGATGATGGGGCGGTAACACGCGCCGATCGGGCGCCGCGTTACCGGACGCCTGCCGCCGTCGCGCGAGCCTCGATACCCGGCCGGCGTGCGTTCCGATTCCGGCCCATGCCGAACCCGCGCATGCGGCCCATCTGATTACCGGAGAGGGCATGACCGAACCTGTTACCGTCCGCCGCGTCGGCGCGAGCGAAGCGATGGCCTGTGTCGATGCGCTGGCCGACGTGCTGATCGATTGCGTCGAAGGCGGCGCATCCGTCAGTTTCATGCTGCCGATCGAGCGGCCGACCGCCGTCGCATTCTGGACGCGCGTGGCCGAGGGCGTCGCGAACGACGAGCGCATTCTGCTCGTCGCCGAGGATACGTCGGGCCGGATCGTCGGCACCGTGCAGCTCGTGACCGCGCAGCCCGAGAACCAGCCGCATCGCGCGGACGTCGCGAAGATGCTCGTGGCGCGGCACGCGCGCCGGCAGGGCATCGCCGCGCGGCTGATGGAGGCGGCCGACGCGGCCGCGCGCGACGCCGGCAAGACCGTGCTCGTGCTCGACACGGTGACGGGCGGCGACGCCGAGCGGCTGTACGAGCGGGCCGGCTGGCAACGCGTGGGCGTCGTGCCGAACTACGCGCTGATGCCCGACGGCGCACTCTGCGCGGCGACGTATTTCCACAAGCAGCTCGCGTGATGGCATCCGTCAAACCGACGCCTCGATGAAACGCACCCATATCGCTTTCGTTCTCGCGGGCCTGCTCGTCACGCTGCCGATTGCCGCGTATGCGCTCGTCAAGCCGCTGCGCGTCGTCGCGCCCGCGCTGGTTCCCGGCGTGTCGTGCCCGAGCGCCGACATCTGCACGGACGATGCCGCGGCGCTCGGCGCTGCGCAGCAGCTCTATCGCGACGGCGCCGCGCGCGCGGCGGCGGCCGTCGGCGCGTTCCGCGCCGCACCGCGCATCGTGTTCTGCGCGACGCGCACGTGCGCCGATGCATTCGGCCTCGGCACGCGCGCGGCGCTGACGCTCGGCGATTTCGGCATCGTGATCGCGCCGCGCGGCTGGCAGACCTACTTTCTCGCGCACGAGTTGATCCATCATCGCCAGGCCGAAGCGCTCGGCAACCTGGCCGTCTTGACCAAGCCGCGCTGGCTGATCGAAGGGATGGCGTATTCGCTCAGCGACGATCCGCGCCATCCGCTCGCGCAACCGTTCGAATCGTGGCGCACGCAGTTCGCCGCGTGGAATGCGGCGCGCGGCACGCAGCCGCTGTGGGATGCCGCGCGGGCAATCGAATAGCGCGACCAGGACGGCGGCGCCGCGCCGAAACGCGCGCCGTTACGCCGACGCGACTGGATCGCCGTGTCGGCCGGTCAGCGCGCCCCGCCCTGCGTCGAGAATCTCGTCGGCCAGCGCGGGATCGCTGCCGGCGATCGCGCGGGACAGCACGAGCGCACCGACCATCTGGCTGAAAACGGCAAGCGCGTCGCGACGCGTCTGCTCCGGCGTGGCGCCGTCGGTCGCCACCATCCGTTCCAGTCGATCGAGATACGCGGCGAGTCCGTGCGCGTAGCATCCGCGCGCCGTATCGGTCAGCCGCGGCGCATCGCCCGCGAAGCCGGACAGCGGACACCCGGCCTCGACGTTGTCGCGATGCGCGGGCGACAGATACGCCGCCACCTGCGCGTCGAGGCTGCCGGCGTTCGGCGAATCCGCGCGGTCGCGCATCGCCTTTTCCATGACTTCGGCGACCAGCGCGTCTTTCGACTTGAAGTGGTTGTAGAAGCCGCCCTGCGTGAAGCCGGCCTCCTTCATCAGCTCCGTCAATCCCACCGCATCGACGCCGCGCACGCGGAACAGCCGCTCGGCGGCCGCGACGATCGCGCTTCGGTTCTCGGCCGCCTGCTGTCTGGATACGCCCATCGATCTCTCCCTGATTGTTGCCGATCGCCTCGATTGAAAAACACAATGGTGATCGACATTGACACACTCACCTGGCGCGAACACAATGCATCGTAAAGACGATGGTGAGCGCCATTGACATCGAGTGTAGCCGACTTGGCAGGCAACGCAAAGCCAGGGCGGGGCAGGAATGGCAATCGGTCGACGTTTGCGACGTCGCGGGCCATGCCGGCAGCGGATGGACGGCTCGTCGTTCGCCACCGGCGGCGCAACGGCTCGGCTCGCGACGGCAGCCTCGTTTTTCTCCGGATCTCATGCGCGTGGCGAGCCGGCGCGCAGGCGATTCATCACGCGAAAGGAAAGATCATGAAGATCGAAGGTGCAGTCGTTTTCGTCACGGGCGCGAACCGCGGGCTGGGGCTCGAGTTTGCGAAGCAGGCGCTCGCCCGAGGGGCGCGCAAGGTCTATGCAGCGGCGCGTGATCCGGCCAGCGTGACGCTGCCGGGCGTCGTGCCCGTGAAGCTCGACGTGACGGATCCGGCGGCGGTCGCGGCGGCGGCCGATGCCGCACGCGACGTCACGCTGCTGATCAACAATGCCGGCATCGCGCGGCTCGGTAGCCTGACCGACGACGGTGCGGTCGACGCATTGCGCGCTCACCTGGAGACGAACGTGTTCGGGATGCTGGCGATGTCGCGGGCGTTTGCGGGAACCCTCGCGGCTCACGGCGGCGGCGCGATCCTGAACATCCTGTCGGTCGCGAGCTGGGTGAACCGGCCGATCCTGTCGGGCTACGGCGTATCGAAATCGGCCGCATGGGCGCTGACCAACGGGCTGCGCCATTCGCTGCGCGAGCAGCGTACGCAGGTGGTCGGGCTGCATGCCGGCTTCATCGATACCGACCTGACGGCCGGCCTCGACGTGCCGAAGGCCACGCCGGCCGACGTCGTGCGCCAGGCGTACGACGCCATCGAAGCGGGGGCGGAGGAAGTGTCGACCGACGAATTCACGCGGCAGGTGAAGGCCGCGCTGTCGTCGGGCGTCTATCTGGAAGAGCCGGCGCCGCGTTGACGCCGCCGGCAATGCGGGCCCGCCGCACTCGCGGCGGCGGGGCGTGCCGTCAGACCGTCGTGTCGATGATGCCCGGGATCTTCACGTCCGGGTTCACGTCCGCGTCGTAGTCGACACCGGCGATCTCGAAGCCGAACAGGCGCAGGAACTCGGTCTTGTAGCCGGCGAAGTCGGTCATCTCGTACAGGTTCTCGTTCGTCACCTTGTCCCACATCGCGACGACCTTGTTCTGTACTTGCGGATCGAGTTCCTTGTAGTCCGCGCGCAGGCGGCCTTCCTCGTCGACGTGCGGCGTCGCGCCGTACAGGCTGTCCTTCAGGAGCCCGTACACCTGCTCGATGCAGCCTTCGTGCGTACCGGTTTCCTTCATCACCTTGAACAGCAGCGACAGGTACAGCGGCATCATCGGGATTGCCGAGCTGGCCTGCGTGACGACGGCCTTCAGCACCGACACGCGGGCATCGCCGCCGTGCGCGGCCAGCTTGTCGCGGATCGACAGCACCTTCTTGTCGAGATCCTTCTTCGCTTCGCCGATCGAGCCGTTCCAGTAGATGTCGTGCGTGATCTGCTCGCCGAGGTACGTGAACGCGGTGGTCTTCGCGCCGTCGGCCAGCACGCCGGCGTCGGCCAGCGCGTCGATCCACATCTGCCAGTCCTCGCCGCCCATCACCGCGACGGTGCCGTCGATCTCTTCCTGCGTCGCCGGTTCGAGCGACACGTCGCGGATCACTTCCTTGTCGGTGTCGAGGCCGCGGAACGTGACGGCCTTGCCGACCGGCTTGAGCGTCGAGCTGATGGTTTCGCCCGTCTTCGGGTGCGTGCGGCGCGGCGCCGCGAGGCTGTAGACGACCAGGTCGACCTTGCCGAGATCCTGCTTGATGGTGTCGATCGTGACCTGCTTGACCTTGTCGGAGAAGGCGTCGCCGTTGATGCTGCGCGCATACAGCCCCTTTTCCGCGGCGAATTTCTCGAACGCGGCGCTGTTGTACCAGCCTGCCGTGCCCGGCTTCGTTTCGCTGCCGGCGCGCTCGAAGAACACGCCGAGCGTGTCCGCGCCCGAGCCGAATGCGGCCGAGATCCGGGCGGCGAGGCCGTAGCCGGTCGACGCGCCGATCACGAGCACCTTTTTCGGGCCATTGGCGATCGGGCCGTGCGAAGTCACGTAGTCGATCTGTTCCTTGACGTTGGCTTCGCAGCCGACGGGATGAGTCGTCACGCAGATGAAGCCACGCACGCGCGGTTTGATGATCATGGAAACCTCTGTCTATCAGAAAGGCGGGGACGGCCTGAAATCGGAAAAATCCCGCGCATTGTAAAGGAAGCGGCCGATCGCGGGCGGGCGCGGCCCGAAGGCGTCGGATCGCCCGGTTATTTCTCTCTTGACAGAAATAACTGAAATATCTAAATTCCCCACCATGGAACTCACACCGATTGCCGAACGATTCATTCTTCACTGGGGCGAAATGGGCTCGCGGTGGGGCGTCAACCGTACTGTCTCGCAGATTCACGCGCTGCTCTACCTGGCCGGACGGCCGGTTGCGGCCGACGAGATCGCCGAGACGCTCAACGTCGCACGCTCCAACGTCAGCACGAGCCTGAAGGAGCTGCAGGCGTGGCGGCTCGCGAAGGTCGTGCACGTGCTGGGCGATCGCCGCGACCACTTCGAGACGTCGACCGACATCTGGGAGTTGTTCAAGCTGATCGTCGAAGGGCGGCGGCAACGCGAGATCGAGCCGACACTCACGGTGCTGCGCGATTGCCTGACGAATCCGGACATCGCGAACGAGAGCCGCGAGACCGAACAGCGCATTCGCGACACGCTACAGTTCGTCGAGACGCTCACGACCTGGTCCGACGAAATGCTGCGGCTCAAGCCCGATACGCTGATGAAGGCGCTCGGCATCGGCGCGAAGATCAGCCAGACGGTCAGGCGCAAGCCGTCGAAGTAAGCGGTCACGGCAGAGCGGGCACGCAGCCCGCTTTTTTCGGGGTTTTTATTTCTGTCTATACAGAAATAACTGTAAATAGAGGATGAACATGAACGCAGCCTTGCCATCGACCTGTTTGCCCGATCGCACCGGCGCGCGCGGCATGACCGTGCTCGTGTGCGGCGCGAACGGTTTCATCGGGCAGGCGCTGTGCGCGCGGCTCGAAGGCGGCGGGCATCGCGTGCTGCGCGGCGTGCGCCGCGCGGCCGGCCCGCGCGACGTCGCGATCGACTTCGCGCGGGACGTCGATCCTCGAGCGTGGCGCGCGCGGCTGAAGGGCGTCGACGTGGTGATCAACGCGGTCGGCATGCTGGCCGATCGACGCGGCGCGACGCTCGACGCCGTGCATCGCGCCGCGCCGTGCGCGCTCTTTACCGCGTGCTGCCTTGCCGGCGTGGGGCGTGTGATCCAGATCTCGGCGCTCGGGGTCGAGCGCGGCGACACGCGGTACTTCGCGAGCAAGCACGCGGCCGACCGCTTCCTGCAGACGCTGCCGATCGACTTCCGCATCGTGCGCCCCGCGCTCGTCTACGGGGCGGCCGGCGCGTCCGCGCGGTTTTTCCGGATGCTCGCGAGCCTGCCCGTACATGTGCTGCCGGCGGGCGGCCGTCAGCGGCTGCGCCCGGTGCACGTCGACGATCTCGCCGAAGTCGTGGCGCGGCTCGTCGAGCACACGGGCGATTCGCGGGCGGCGGGCAGCCGCGTGATCGACGTGGTCGGCAGCGACGAGGTCGAATACCGCGAGATGCTGGCCGGCTACCGCGCCGCGCTCGGATTTCCGCCGGCGGCCAGCGTGACACTGCCGGGTCCGCTGGTCGGCGCGGCGGCCGCCCTGTTGGGCACGCTGCCGGGGGCGATGCTGACGCGCGATACGTGGACGATGCTGCGCGGCGGCAACACCGGCGATCCGGCGGCCGCCACCGCCGTGCTGGGCCGGCCGCCGCACGGCCTCGGCAGCTTCATCGGCGCGGACGCTGGCGCATTGCGCCGCGACGCGCTCGCGATGTGGCGGCGCCCGTTGCTGTTGGGCGCGCTCGCGATCGTGTGGATCTGGACGGCGATCGCGAGCGCCTTCATCCATCCGCTGCACGCGAGCCTCGCGCTGCTGGCGCCTGCGCACCTGACGGGCCTGCCCGCGCTGATCGCGCTTTACGCGGCCAGCGCGCTGGATTTCGCATTCGGCGTCGCGACCGTCGTCGCGCCGTCGCGGCGCCTGTGGGCCGCGCAAGCGGCGCTGATCGTCGCGTACTCGGCGGTCATCGCGGTCACGATGCCGGCCCTGCTGGCCGAACCGTTCGGCCCCGTGCTCAAGAACGTGCCGATTCTCGCCATCCTGTTGATCCTCTATTCAGAAGAAGAACACGCATGAATACCTATCTCGTCATCAAGGCGCTTCATATCCTGTCTTCGGTGCTGCTGGTCGGTACGGGTTTCGGCACCGCGTTCTATCTGTTCTTCGCGAACCGCACGCGGTCGGTGCCCGCGATCGCGGCCGTATCGCGGCTCGTGGTGCGCGCGGACTGGTGGTTCACGACACCGGCTGTGATTTTCCAGCCGGCGTCCGGGCTGTGGCTCGCGCACACGGCCGGCTGGCCGTGGCATACGCCGTGGCTGCTCGCGTCGATCGTGCTGTATGCGCTCGCCGGCGCGTGCTGGCTGCCGGTCGTGTGGCTGCAGCTCGAACTTGCATCGATGGCGAAGCTCGCGCACGCGAACGGCGACGCCGCGTTGCCCGAGCGCTACTGGCGCTATGCGAAGCGCTGGGAGCTGCTCGGTTATCCGGCGTTCTTCGCGATGCTGACCGTCTATTTCCTGATGGTGGTCAAGCCGATGTAAGCCCGGCGCCGTCGCGCGGGAGCGGCCGCGTGCGCGGAAAAGCAGTCGATCGACCGGTTCGTGATGCCAGCTATAACAAGAAGGAGTGCAAAGCATGGACGCAAGTGAATTGGTTCTCTACTTCGACGGGCGATGTCCGTTATGCGTCGCGGAAGTCCGGCGTCTCGGCGAGCGCGACGCGCGACATCGGCTGGCGTTCGTCGACATCGCCGAGCCGGGTTTCGATCCGGGGTCGCTGGGCGTCGACCTGCCCGCGCTGAATCGCGAGCTGCATGCGCGCCTGCCCGACGGACGCATGCTGACCGGCATCGACGGCATCGCGGTCGCTCATGCGCTGATTGGGCGTCGCTGGTTCGCCTCGCTGCTTCGCGTGCCGGCGATGCGTGCCGTGTTCGCGCCGCTGTATCGCCGCCTGGCCCGCAACCGGTATGCGGTATCGCACTGGCTCGGGTATCGCGCGGAAGCTTGCCGTGAAGGCGGCGCGTGCAGCCTCGGCAGGAACGCCGAAAGCGCGGCAGCGAATCGCCCGCCGCGCGACATCCCGCGCCGCACCGTCGTGCGCTGGATGTACGCAGCCGCGATCGCGCACCTGCTCGTCGGCGCGGCCATTCCGTGGATTGCCGGCGCATCGTGGCTCGACGCGTATCACCGCGGCATCGAGTGGCATTTCCGGTCGACCGCGGCGCCCGACGCCGCGCGCGCCCAGCAGGTCTGGTGGATGTCGCTGCTTGGCGCGACGGTGCAGTGCACCGCGGTCTGGATGCTCGCGCTCGTCCATCTCGGCAACCGGTTGCGGAAGCGGGAAGTGTGGGGCTGGCTGCTGGCCGGCCTGTTGATCTGGGCGCCGCAGGACATGCTGTTGTCGTGGCAGGCGCAGGTGTGGGGGCACGTGGCGATCGACGTGGCCGCACTCGTCGCGATGGTGCCGCCGCTGGTCTGGTTGTGGAGGAGGGATACCGCATGAACACGTTGCCCGCTTTCGACTGGGCGCTCGACCTGCTGATCGTGCAGGGCGCGATGGGCGCATTCGATACGCTTTACCACCATGAACTCACGCAGGACCTGCCGCACAGCCCGCGCGCGCGGCTCGAACTGGCAATTCACGCGGTGCGGTCCGTGCTGTACGGCCTCGTGTTCGCGTCGATCGCGAACGTCGCGTTTCACGGCGCGTGGGTCGCGGCGCTCGCGGCGGTCGTGCTCGTCGAAGTGGTGCTGACGCTGTGGGATTTCGTCGTCGAGGACCAGAGCCGCAAGCTGCCGGCGACCGAGCGCGTGCTGCATACGCTGCTGGCCGTCAACGGCGGCGCGCTGTTCGGCATGATCGCGATGCAGCTCGCCGTGTGGGTGCACGAACCCACCGCGCTGCACGCGATTGACCTCGGCTGGCGCGGCTGGCTGCTCGGCCTGTTCGCCGTCGGCGTGACGGTGTCCGGCGTGCGCGACGGGATCGCCGCGTGCCGTATCGCGCCACGCGCGCCGGCCGCCAACCCGTTCGCGGGGCAGCGGCCGGGCAACGTGCTCGTCACCGGCGGGACCGGCTTCATCGGCGAAACGCTCGTGAACCGGTTGCTCGATGCAGGGCATACGGTCACGTTGCTGGCACGCGATCCGCTGCGCGCGGCTTACCTGTTTCAAGGCCGCGTGCGCAGCGTGACGTCCGTCGACCAGTTGCAGCCGCACGAGCGCTTCGACACGGTCGTCAATCTCGCCGGCGCGCCAGTGCTGGGCGCACGCTGGAGCAAGCGCCGGCAGGCGCTGCTGCTCGCCAGCCGCGTCGGCGTCACGCAGGCACTGATGCGCTGGGTGGAAACCGCAGAGGTCAAGCCGCGTACGTGGATCCAGGCGTCGGCGATCGGCTACTACGGCGTGCGGCCGGGCGACGAACGGCTCGACGAAGGCAGCAGTATCGGCACCGGCTTCATGTCCGAGCTGTGCCGGCAGTGGGAGCAGTCCGTGCAACCGCTCGAGCGCCACGGCGTGCGCGCGGTGGTGCTGCGGCTGGGCATCGTGTTCGGCCCGGGCGGCGCGTTGCGCCCGATGCTGATGCCGCATTACTTCGGGCTGGGCGGCCGATTCGGCGACGGCGCGCAGGTGATGAGCTGGATTCACCGCGACGACGTGTTGCGGATCGTCGCGCGAGCGATGTCCAACGCGGGCATGCGCGGCGTCTACAACGCGGTCGCACCGGCGCCACTGACCCAGCGCGCATTCGTGCAGGTCGTGACGAAGGTACTGCGCCGCCCGGCGTTCCTGCACGTACCGGCCGCGCCGCTGCGCGCCGCGATGGGCGAGATGGCCGAGCTGCTGCTGGACGGGCAGCGCGTGGTGCCGGCACGGCTGCATCAGGACGGATTCATGTTCCGCTTCCCGACGGCCGAGCACGCGCTGCGCGACCTGACGAATCGGCCGCACGCCGATTTCGCGCCCGAGACCTGCCGTTTCCCGCGAGGTCGTGTATAAATTCCGCGTGAACGCGTTCGGAGCCTGCCGTGCGCCCCGAACGCCCCGCACCCGCCCCCACAAGGAGACCGCATGCTGCACATCCTCGGCAAGATTCCGTCCATCAACGTCCGCAAGGTGCTGTGGCTGTGCACCGAACTGAACCTGCCGTTCGAACAGGAAGACTGGGGCGCGGGCTTTCGCACCACCCACGATCCGGCCTATCTCGCGCTGAATCCGAACGCGCTCGTACCCGTCATCAAGGATGACGATTTCGTGCTCTGGGAATCGAACGCGATCATCCGCTACCTCGCGAACCGCTACGGCGGCGATGCGCTGTATCCGGCCGAGCCGCAGGCGCGTGCGCGGGTCGACCAGTGGATCGACTGGCAAGGCTCGGACCTGAACCGCTCGTGGGTCGGCGCATTCCTTGGCCTCGTGCGCAAATCGCCCGACCATCAGGATCCGGACGGCATCGCGCAGTCGATCGCGGGCTGGACGAAGCACATGCAGGTGCTGAATGCGCAGCTCGAAAAGACCGGTGCGTACGTGGCCGGCAACACGTTCACGCTCGCGGACATTCCGATCGGCCTGTCGGTGAACCGCTGGTTCGGCACGCCGTTCGAGCATCCGGACCTGCCGGCGGTGTCGCGCTATATCGAACGTCTCGCGACGCGCGAGGGTTTCAAGCAGTACGCGGGCAGCGCGAATCCGTAATGCAGCGCAGATAGCGCGTGAAGCGGCGGCGTCACTGCCGCCGCCTTGTCGCGTCCGGCGGACCACGGCCCGTCGTCACGCCCCAGACGCCGGCACCGCGTCGAGCACGCGCGCGAGAAACGCCTCGTGATTCCACGCGGCTTCCGGCCGCGACAGCCCGAGCCGCACGACCACCAACTGACGGCTCGGCACGACGCTCACGAACTGGCCTTCGTGGCCGACCGCGTGAAACGCGTCGGCCGGCATCGTCCGCGCATGCGGATCGAGATCGTTGAACGGCTCCGGCACCTTGACCCACAGGTGCGCGCCGAATTCCTGCCGCGACGACTGCGGCGTCGCGCGCGTCAGGTAGCGCATCCAGCCTTCCGGCAGCAGCCGCTGCCCGTTCCACACGCCGTCCTGCAGCAGAAGTTGCCCGAAGCGCGCCCAGTCGCGTGCGCTCGCATACATGTACGACGCGCTGACGAGCGTGCCGGACGCATCGGGCTCGAACACCGCGCTGTGCATCCCGAGCGGCGCGAACAGCGCACGGCGCGGAAACGCGAGGTAGTCGGCGTCGCTGCCGCCCAGCGCTTCGCGCATCACGCGCGCGACGATCGCGCTCGTGCCGCTCGAGTAGGACCATTGCGCGCCGGGCGTCGCGGCAAGCGGCTTCGCCGATGCGAACCGCGCGGTATCGGGCTGCGTGAACAGCATCACCGCGACGTCGGACAGCGGGTCGTCGTAGTCCTCGTTGAACTGCAGGCCGCTCGTCATCCGCAGCAGCTCGTCGAGCGTGATGGCCGCGCGCGGATCGCCGCTGCCGCGCCATTCGGGCAGCAACGCCGACGCGTCCGGCGACAGCTTGTGCCGCGCGACCAGCGTGCCGACCAGCGCGGCCGTGACGGTCTTCGTCATCGACCAGCCGGGCAGCGGCGTGTCGGCCGTGAAGCCGGGCGCATAGCGTTCGGCGATTACCTGGCCGCGCCACATCACGACCACCGCGCGCGTACGCCGCGGTCGAGCCGGATCGGGTTCGTCGAACGCGCGGTCGAGCGCGGTCTGCAGCTTGTGCGCGTCGATGCCGGCGGGCGGCGTGGCCGGTGCGGGCGGTGCGGGTGGCGCGGGCTGCGGATCGGGGAGGGGCGGCAATGCGGCGGGCAAGGTGGCCGCCGCCGCACCGGTCGGAGGCACGAGTGCGAGCGTGCACCCGAGTCCCGGCCGGAAGTCGGCTTCGCGTTCGGCGAAGCCGGCGAAGGTCGCCACCGCGCGATGACGGTCGGGGTCGATCGACGGGCGCACGAGTTTCAGCAACGGATGGACGCCGGCCATGATGTCGACGTCGATCACGGATGCGGCTGGGCGGCCCGACACGAACACGCCGGAGCACAGCGCCTTGGCCGCATAGCCGGTCGCGATCGGCGCAAGCCGGGACAGCATGTAGCCCGTGTAGCCGATCGCGGCAACGAGCGCGAACGCGATACCGCGCAGAATCAGCTTCTTGAGGGGGATCGTCATGCGCGAGCATCCTCGGTGGCGTGCCGGCCGGCAACGATCCGGCAGTGTCGCAGGTTCGGGCGAGGCGTTGCAATCGCAGCCGCGTGACGCGATGACGGCCGCGTGCGTTCGCACTGCCGCGTGCCCGACAGGCCGGCCGGCGTCGTGCGATCGGCGAGTTGATATCGGGCCGGCCATCGGCCGATAATCGTCCGGCATTGCTCTCTCCCCGTTCCACTGTCCAACCGAGATCGGAAAACGCCATGTCCTATGACAACAACAACCCGTTCGCCAGGATCCTGCGCGGCGAACTGCCCTGCGTGAAGGTCGCCGAAGACGACGCGACGCTCGCGATCATGGACCTGATGCCGCAGGCCGACGGCCACGTGCTCGTGATTCCGAAGGAGCCGGCCGCGCAGATCTTCGAGCTGTCCGGCGATGCGGCCGCGGCCGGCATCCGCATGACGCAGCGCGTCGCGGCGGCAGTGCGCGCGGCGCTCGAGCCGGACGGCGTGTTCATCGGCCAGTTCAACGGCGCGGCCGCTGGCCAGACGGTCCCGCACGTGCATTTCCACGTGATTCCGCGCTGGGAAGGCGCGGAGCTGCGGATGCATGCGCGCGACGTCGCCGACGCGGCGACGCTCGAAGCGCTCGCGCAGCGCATCCGCGCCCGCTTCGTGTAACGGCCCGACGCACCCGGTGCAGCCGCCGTCCACCGGCCGCCGTGCCGCCCGAGCCTGTTTCAGCGGTCACACCAGGTAACACGTGTAACCGGCCGGGAAACTCGGCCGGCCGGGCCCGGCGCTAGACTCCGCGCATTGTTTCATCGAGCGACAGGAAGGGCGGATCGCCTCTTCGTGCCGGCCGCCGCCCGTCGCGGCGGCACGGCCTTCGCGCGGTGCCATTCGTCTTTCGCGCCGGGAACCGAGCCATGTCCAGACTTCTCATTATGCTTGCCCTGATCGGCGGCCTGTCCGGCTGCTACGTCGCGCCGCCATACGGCTACGCGCCCGCGCCGGCTTACTACGGGTACGGCTACGGCTATGCGCCCGCGTACTACGCGCCGCCCGTCAGCGTCGGAATCGGCGGCCACTTCCGCATCCGCTGATCCGCCGCAGTGCGCCAGCCCGGGCCATACCGGCCCCGGTTGGCCGCGTGCGGCTTGACGATGCGCGCGAACGCGCGCGCCGCATGACGGCGGCGCACGGCACCGGGTGTGTGCAGTTCCTATACTTCACGGGAAAGCACGCCCCCGCGAGGCCGTCATCATGACAGTTACCCCCAAGGTCGTCGTCCTGTCGAGCGTCGCCACGCTCGTCTACCTCGGGCTCGCCGTGCTCGGCAGCGGCGGGTTCGCCGTGTTCTTCTCGCATCCGCCGTTGATCGTCGTCGTCGTCGCGACGTTCGCGATGGCCGTCGCCGCACTGTTCACCGAAGGCAACCTGAGCAGCGGCGAGCGCGAGAACCGCGACAATCGCTGGGTGCTCGCGGCGTTCGCGGCGAGCGGCTTCCTGCTCGCGTACTTGCCCGCGCTGACCGACCGGCTCGACGTCTGGGCCTTCGGCGGCGACACCGTGCGCTGGACCGGCGTCGTGCTGTACATCGCGGGCGGCGTGCTGCGCATCTGGCCCGTGTTCGTGCTCGGCAAGCGCTTCAGCGGGCTCGTCGCGATCCAGCCGGGCCATACGCTCGTGACGGGCGGCGTCTACAGCCGCATCCGCAATCCGAGCTATCTCGGTCTGCTCGTCAATTCGCTTGGCTGGGCGCTGGCGTTTCGCTCGGGCATCGGCGTGCTGCTGGTCGCCCTGATGCTGGTGCCGCTCGTCGCACGGATCCGTTCGGAGGAGGCATTGCTGCGTTCGCAATTCGGCGCCGAATACGACGCGTACTGCGCGCGGACGTGGCGGTTGCTGCCTGGCGTGTACTGACCCCGCCATCTTTTCTCCGCCCGCCGTTCGGAGGCCGCTTACGGCATGTGCAGATGTGTTGCCACGTGTGTCTCAAACGTGCGTTCGCGCGCATGAGCGGTCTGCGGCGGTGTGGGGCCGGACCCTTGCTTGAGTCAATACCAGCAAGGATTTCGAGCGATTTCCGGTACGCGTTCGACATGCGTGATTCGTAAACAACTTGTTACCAGAATGTCCACGGCAGGAATGCGGGACCGGTGCTATTCTTCGCCGCAAGCTCATTGAAATGAATTGGTCCGCGGTTCGGCACAATGCCTGGCCCGACGTCGATCGATTCAGATCGTCGTAACGAGCGGACTTCGATAACCAGAATTGCGAACAAGGAAGAATACGGGAATGTGGAAGAAAATCGCCCCCGCTCTCGTCGTCGCCGTGCTGACCGGCGCGACCGCACTGCCGGCAGTGGCCGGTGACTTGAACAACGCGCTCGGCGGCGCGCTCGGCGGGGTTGCCGGCGCAGCGGTCGGCGGCGCGGTCGGCGGCAGCACCGGCTCCGTCATCGGCGGCGCGATCGGCGGCGGCGCCGGCGGCGCGGTGACGTCGAACCGTCGCGAGCGCACCGGCGCGATCATCGGCGGCGCCCTTGGCGGCGGCGCAGGTACCGCCGCAGGCAACGCGATGGGCGGCCGCACGGGCGGCCTGCTGGGCGCGGCAGTCGGCGGCGGCGCCGGCGCGGCACTCGGCGGCGGCGCCGGCGCGGCACTCGGCGGCAACATGTCGCGCAGTTCGTACGATCGCGATCACGGCGACCGCGGCTACCGTCACCGCAAGCATCGTCACCACCGCGACTGGGACTGATCGCCGCTGGCGCGGCATGGTGCGCGAGCCGCGCACCGGCGCGCCGACGGCGTCGGCATCCCGACGCGAGCTTCAGCCCGGCGTCCTGCCGGGCTGCTTCGCCGGCCAGACCGGCGATTCTCCTCCGGCTGCATCAGCCGCTGCCATGTGCCCGATCGACGGGCCGGCCATTCTCCTCACGCCGTTTTGCCCGTTTCTCGACGACACCAGTCGCCGCGTCGTAACGCGTCCGAATGCGTCCGCACAGGATCTGCCGAACGACATCTGCTTTTCCTTCGACACGTCGACTCGTTCCAACCTGACTTGACCTGATCGTCTCCCGCGATCCTGCCGCAGCGATCCGCTGCCGCGCACGTAGCAACCGACTTCGATCCGCGTCACGAAATGCACCGAGACCGTCGCTTGCGCGCCGCGTTGCCGTGTATGGACGCATTGCACGAACGTCGCGACCGTCAGGATTTCCCTGATAGTCAGCGCGCCTCGCGACGCCTCCCGACCGCGCGTCGCAGGCGCCGACGGGTAGTGGTAAATCGAATGGATGTCATCGCAACATTTAATTGGTCGATCGCGATCGACTTCGCTATCGTCGGCGATGCTCGCGTACGGAGTCGAACCGTGCCGTCGTCCGCGCCTCGCCGCATGATCGCGAGTGCGGCGGCCCGGCCGCCGGCCCGACGACCCGGCCCGCCGCGTCCCCCGAACCGGACGGACCCGACGCGAAGCCTGGCCGACCGATCGAAGGCGCATGCGCTTTCAAGCCACCCCGGCAACGATGTCCCGCCGTCGCATGCGTGCCCCACGCGCATGCGAACCGCCCGATGCCGTTTGCGCCCGGGGCCGGACCAACCCATTGCCTGGATGCAATATGTCTAAGACAACGTATTACGCGCCGCACGGCGGCCACCCGCCGCAAACGGATCTGCTGACCGATCGCGCGATGTTCACCGAGGCGTACGCGGTGATTCCGAAGGGTGTGATGCGCGACATCGTCACGAGCTGGCTGCCGTTCTGGACCCACACGCGCCTGTGGGTGATCGCCCGTCCGCTGTCGGGTTTCGCGGAAACTTTCTCTCAGTACATCGTCGAAGTGAATCCGGGCGGCGGCAGCGACAAGCCCGAGCAGGACAAGAACGCCGAAGCCGTGCTGTTCGTCGTCGAAGGCGAAGCCGAGCTGACGCTGCAAGGCAAGCAGCACACGCTGAAGCCGGGCGGCTACGCGTTCATTCCGCCGGGCGCGGACTGGACGCTGCACAACGTCAGCGATGCGGCGGTGCGTTTCCACTGGATCCGCAAGCATTACCAGGCCGTCGACGGCATTCCGCTGCCCGAAGCGTTCGTGACCAACGAACAGGACGTCGAGCCGATCCCGATGCCGGGCACCAACGGCGCATGGGTGACGACGCGCTTCGTCGACATGAGCGACATGCGTCACGACATGCACGTGAACATCGTGACGTTCGAGCCGGGCGGCGTGATTCCGTTCGCCGAAACGCACGTGATGGAGCACGGCCTGTACGTGCTGGAAGGCAAGGCCGTTTATCGCCTGAACCAGGACTGGGTCGAGGTGGAAGCCGGCGACTTCATGTGGCTGCGCGCGTTCTGCCCGCAGGCGTGCTATTCGGGCGGGCCTGGGCGGTTCCGTTATCTGCTGTACAAGGATGTGAATCGTCACATGAACCTGACGCTGAACCCGGCGCGCTGAAGCGTCGCGCAAGTCGGACGCGAAAGCCCGCCGGTGTGAGCCGGTGGGCTTTTTTCATCGGCGATGCGCGCGGTGTGGGGTTACCGGTCAAGCGCGGCCGCAGCCAGCGCGGCGACCTGCAGCCGCGTATCGGGCGGCAGATCGTCTTCGATCAACCATATTGCCGACAGCCCCGACCACGCGAGTATCCATTGCAGCAACCGCCGCCGGTCGAGTTGCGCCGCGTCGGCCACGAGCACGACGCGCCGCTCGAAACGCACCGGATCGACCGCGATGTCGTGCGCGGGATTGCAGAACAGGTTCGCGTAGTCGAACGTGCGCTCGCCGCGCAGCCCTTTCGGGTCGATCGCGCGCCAGCCGCGATCGCCGAAATGAAGGATGTTGTCGTGATGGATGTCGCCGTGCAGCACGACTTCGTCGACGGATGGCTCGGCCAGCAATTGGCGTGCGCTCGTTGCGGAGCGGCGCAGCGTGTCGTTGTCGGCATCGCTCGACAGCAGCGCGTAGAACCAGTCGTGCAGCGGCACGACCGCAGGCACCTGCGGCGCACGATGCGCGTGCAGCCGCGCGACGACGTCGCAGGCGATGCGCATCGTGTCGTCGTCGTGGCCCGCCGCCGACAACGCGGCCAGCGACGGCGCCGGCTGCGCGCGTTCGAGCAGGATCGCGTCGCCGTCGTGCCGCCACACCTGCGCGGTGCCTTGCCCGTTCCACCAGGCCATCAGCGCATTGCCGCGGCGCTCTTCGTCGCAGGTGGCGACTTTCAGCATCGCGGGCCGCGCGTGCCAGACGACCGGCAATAGGCCGCCGCTCGCGGTCAGGATCGGGCCGCCGTCGGGGGCGAGGCCCCACAGGTCGAGATATCGATCGAACATCCGACGATGGTACAAGCGAACCGGTTCATGCGCCCGGCGCGCTCGGTCGCGACGACGTGCCGCAGACCCGCATACACGGCGCGAGCCGGCCCCAAAGCGCTTTCCTAAATAAAATTTAGCCAGCCAAACTTTGGCTAAAGAATGTTCCGGTTTCACGTCATCCCTTCGACAATGCGCGCCTTTCGCGACCGATCGGCGCCGCTCGCGCGCCGGCCGTCGCGGTATTGAAGAAGGAGCCCGACATGACCGACCCCACCGCCAGTCCGCCGCCGCCCGCGCCGCCATCCGCACCGCCACGCCGCCGCGTATGGCGCACGCTCGCGGGCGCACTGCTCGGCCTGACGCTTGCGTGCGCAGGCATCGGCGCATGGACGATCGATCGCATCTGGACGCAGTTGCCGTCCGTCGAACACCTAGCCGTCTATCGTCCCGCGCTGCCGCTGCGGATCTTCTCGCGCGACGGCGACCTGCTGGCCGAATACGGCGTCGAGCGGCGCGAGTTCGTGCCGCTCGAACGCATCCCGCCGCTGATGCGGCATGCGCTGCTCGCGGCCGAGGACGCGAAATTCTACGAACACGGCCCGGTCGATGTCGGCGGCCTCGCGCGCGCGACGTTCGCGAACGTCGTCACCGGGCAGCCGGGGCAAGGCGGCAGCACGATCACGATGCAGGTCGCGCGCAACTTCTACCTGACGCGCGACAAGGTGCTGAGCCGCAAGCTCGCCGAGATCCTGATGGCGGCCAAGCTCGAACGCGAATACAGCAAGGACAAGCTGCTCGAGCTGTACATGAACGAGATCTATCTGGGCGAGCGCGCGTACGGCTTCGCGGCGGCCGCGCACGTGTACTTCGGCAAGCCGCTCGATGCGCTGAGCGCGGGCGAGGCGGCTGTGCTCGCCGGGTTGCCGAAGGCGCCGTCCGCGTTCAATCCGGTCGTCAATCCGGCGCGCGCGACCGCGCGGCGCAACTACGTGCTCGGCCGGATGCATGCGCTCGGCCAGCTCGACGACGCGGCGTATCGCACGGCCGTCGACGCGCCGATCGTGCTGGCGACCACGCCGCCGCCGGGGATCGTCGCGGCCCCGTACGTTGCCGAGCGCGCGCGCCGCATGATGGTCGAGCGGTTTCACGACGACGCGTACACGCTGGGCCTCGACGTGACGACGACGATCTCGATGCGCGACCAGCGCGCGGCCGAAGCCGCGCTCGAGCGCACGCTGAGCCGGCAGCCGCGCGCGAAGCGCGACATGCGCAACGGGCTCGAAGGCGCGCTCGTGTCGCTCGATGCGGCCACCGGCGACATGCTCGCGCTGGTCGGCGGCGCGGATTTCGAGCGCAACGTGTTCGACCATGCACTGCAGGCGTATCGCCAGCCGGGCTCGAGCTTCAAGCCGTTCGTCTATTCGGCCGCGCTGGAGAAGGGCTACTTCCCCGGCGTGCTCGTCGACGATACGCAGCGCACGCTCACGCACGCGGAAACCGGCGCGCGGCCGTGGCGTCCGCGTAATTTCGGCAATCGCTACGAAGGCTTCATCCCGGTGCGGCGCGGGCTCGTGCGCTCGAAGAACCTGGTCGCGGTCAGCCTGATGCAGGCCGCCGACGCGCGCTACGTGCAGCAGCACGCGGTGCGTTTTGGCTTCGACGCGCAGCGCAATCCGGCGTCGCTGCCGCTCGCGCTCGGCGCGGGCGCCGTGACGCCGCTCGAACTCGCGAGCGCATACGGCGTGTTCGCGAACGGCGGGACGCGGATGGAGCCGCGCCTGATCCTGTCGGTGAAGCAGCGCCACGGCGGCGCGATGTACGAGGCGACCGTGCCGGCGGGCGAGCGGGTCGTGTCGGCGCGCAATGCGTTCGTGATGGACAGCATGCTGCGCGACGTCGTGCGGGCCGGCACCGCGCGCGGCGCGCTCGCGCTGCGGCGTGACGACACGGCGGGCAAGACGGGCACGTCGAACGGGTCGAAGGACGTATGGTTCGCCGGCTACTCGTCGGGCATCGTCGCGGTCGCGTGGCTCGGCTACGACACGCCGCGCCCGATGGGGCGCGCGACCGGCGCGACGCTGGCGCTGCCGGTCTGGCTCGACTACATGAAGGCGGCCGTCGACGGGCGCACGCCGGTCGCTGCGACGCCGCCGCAGGACGTCGCGCTCGTCGACGGCGATTTCGTCTACGCCGAATACACGCACGGCACGTGCACGGCCGACGTGCCGCCGTATATCCGCAGCCGCTTTGCATGCGGCGGCGCGGCAGCCGCCGATGCGCCGGATGCGCCGGCCGACCACGGCAAGCGCGACGCACCGATGCCTGCCGCCGTCGATGCGGCCGAGCGCGAACGCGTGCTCGACCTGTTCCGGACCGACGACTGACGCGCGCCATGCATACGCTCTATCTGATTGCGATCGTCGCGGAAGCGATGTCGGGGGCGCTGATGGGCATGCGCCGCGGGATGGACCGCTTCGGGCTCGCGCTCGTGGGCGCGGTGACGGCGCTCGGCGGCGGCACCGTGCGCGACGTGCTGCTCGGCCACTATCCGCTCGGCTGGATCGCGCATCCCGAATACCTGGTGATCACGCTCGTCGCGGCGACCGTCGCGTCGTGGGCGGCGCGGCACGTCGCGCGGATGAAGACGCTGTTCGTCACCGTCGATGCGATCGGCCTCGCGGCGTTCACGATCATCGGCTGCGACGTCGGCGCGTCGACCGGCACGGCGCCGATCATCGTCGTGCTGGCCGGCGCGATCACGGGCGTGTGCGGCGGGATGCTGCGCGACCTGCTGTGCAACGAGATGCCGCTGATCCTGCGCGAGGAACTGTATGCGAGCGTCGCGTTCGTTACGGGCGCGCTGTATGTCGGGATGCAGCATCTCGGCATCGACGCGGGATTCGCGACGCTCGTCGCTCTGGCGGCCGGTTTCTCGATGCGGATGCTCGCCGTGCGGCTCGGCTGGAAGATGCGCAGCTTCGGCGCGGCGGACGTCGAGCATTGAGTGCTCGCGCCCGTGCCTGCCGGGCCGGCATTCAGTCTGGCTGCATCACCTGAAAGACGTTCCCTTCCGGATCGATGCCGTCGACGATCCGGTACGGGAAGCCGTCGTAGCGCTTCAGCCCGCGCACGGTCACGCCGTCGCGGGCGAGCCGGTCGCGATACGCGTCGATATCGGCGTCGATCGTGAATACGAGCTTCACGTTGCCGGCGGCCGCGTTCGCGTTCGTGCTTGCCGATGCGGCCGCATGGCGGAACGCCGGGCCGGCCCGATGCAGCGCGAGTTCGATCGCGCCCGCGTCGAGTACGGCCCATTCGCCGTCGATTTCCTCGATGACGGGCAGCGCGAAATGCCGTCGATAGAACGCCTTCAGCAACGCGACGTTGCGGACGTACAGGATGATGCGGGTCATCGGAAGCGGCACGGGAATTTCCTCGAAGGAGCAAAACGATCGATCTGGAGAGAACACACCGCCACCCAAGGCAACGAACTGCATCGAGCGACGCAACGATCGTGCGACACACGCCCGCGCTACGCGGGCACCATCACCGGCGGCGTCCCGTCGCCGGTTTCCACCATCCTCACCGCGAAGCCATAGCACCGCGCGATATGGGCGGGCGTCATCACGTCGCGCGGTGCGCCATGCGCGACGATCGTGCCGTCGACGAGCATCGCGATCGCATCCGCATGCCGCGCGGCGAGGTTCGGATCGTGGACGATCGCGAGCACGCCGAGCTGCCATTCGCGCGCGACGGCGCGCACGGTATCGAGCAGGCGGTGCTGGTGCGCGAGATCGAGCGCGGCGGTCGGCTCGTCGAGCAGCAGGTAACGCGGGCCGGGTTCCGTCGTGTCGTGGTCGGGCCACAGCTGCGCGAGGACGCGGGCGAACTGCACGCGCGCGAGTTCGCCGCCCGACAGCGTCGTGACGTCGCGGCCGACGAGCGCATCGGCGCCCGCGCGTTCGAGCGCGCGCCACGCGATGTCGCGATCGCGGTGTGCGATTACGTGCCGCACACCGCCGCGCCGCGCATGCGGATAGCGGCCGAGCAGCACGATTTCGTCGACGCTGAACGGGAAGGCCGGCTGCGCGGCCTGCGGCAGCACCGCGCGCAGGCACGCGAGCCGCCGCGCGTCGATGCGCGCGAGCGGTTCGCCGTTCAGCGTGACGTCGCCCCTCACGCGCACGCCGTTCGGTGCGACGCTGCCGGTCAGCTCGCCGGCGAAGGTTTTCAGCAGCGTGCTCTTGCCCGCGCCGTTGCGGCCGAGCAGCGCCGTCACGCGGCCGGGTTCGATCGACAGCGACAGGTCGCGCAGGATCGTGCCGTGCCGGCGAGTGACGTCGAGGTGGTGGGCGGTCAGCATGGTCGTCGTGAAGAAGGGATTACCCGCCGAGCGCGCCGCGGTTCTTCCACAGCAGCGCGAGGAAGAACGGTGCGCCGAGCAGCGCGGTCAGCACGCCGAGCGGAATGTCGGCGGGCGCGGCGACGGTGCGCGCGGCGAGATCGGCAGCGAGCGTCAGCAACGCGCCGAGCAATGCGGCGCCGGGCAGCACGATGCGCTGGTCGGGACCGCACGCGAGGCGCACGCAATGCGGCGCGACGAGCCCGATGAAGCCGACGATGCCCGCGCACGACACGAGCGCGCCCACGGCGAGCGCGACCGCGACGAGCACGCGCCGCTTCAGTTGCTGCACGGGTACGCCGAGATGCAGCGCTTCGGTTTCGCCGAGCTGCAGCGCATTCAGCGCATCGCGTTCGCGCACGAGCAGCATGCAGCCGAGCGCGACGCACGGCGCGACGGCCGCCAGCGTCGACCATTGCGCGCCGCCGAGGCTGCCGAGGCTCCAGAAGGTCAGCGAACGCAGCTGTGCATCGTCGGCGACGAACGTGAGCAGCCCGATCGCCGCGCCGGCCAGCGCATTAATCGCGATGCCGGCGAGCAGCAGCAGCGGCAGCGCAAGCCGGCCGCGCGACGCGGCCAGCCGGTAGACGAGCGCCGCGACCGCGAGGCCGCCCGCGAACGCGGCAACCGGCAGCGCGGCCGCGCTCGCGTGTGCGGCGAAGAGCGCGGGACCGAGCACGATCAGCACGGTCGCGCCGAGCGCGGCGCCGCTCGACACGCCGACGAGTCCCGGATCGGCGAGCGGATTGCGGAACAGCGCCTGCATTGCGGCGCCGGTTGCGCCGAAGCCGCCGCCGACCAGCAGCGCGAGCGCGACGCGCGGTGCGCGGATGTCGAACAGCACGGCGCGCGCCTGTTGCGCGGCTGCGTCGCCGCTCAGTGCGGCCCAGGCTTGCGCCAGCGGAATGCGGTACGCGCCGACGCACAGCGCGACGACGGACATCGCGCCCACCAGAACGGCGAGCGCGGCCAGGACGAACGGCGCGAAGCGGCGTGACGTGCCGATGCGCGCGGCGCCGGCGCGCGAGGCGGACGATGGCGCGTTGAAGGGCGAAACGTGAGCGGGCATCGGGTCGATCCGGAATCAGGCGAGCGCATCCGACAGGCGTCGATGCAGGGTCGTGACGGCGAGCGGCAGGCGCGGGCCGAAGCCGAGCAGGAACAGCGCGTCGAGCGAGACGACGCGCCGCGCGCGGCCGGCCGGCGTCGCGCCGAAGCCGGGTGTCGCGAGCAGCGCGGCGTGACCGCCGACGGCCGCCAGCCCTTCGTCGGAGATCAGCACGACGTCGGGTGCGGCCGCCGCGAGCGCCTCGGTCGTCAGCGGCTTGTAGTGATCGAAGCCCTGCATCGCGTTGCGCGCGCCCGCATAGCGGATCATCGCGTCGGCGGCGGTGCGCTGGCCGGCGACGAGCGCCTGGGTGCCGGTATGGTTCAGCACGAACAGCACGCGTGGCGGCTGCGCGCCGCCGGGCGCGCGCGCGGCGACCGCGTCGCGCGCGGCCTGCCAGTCGCGATCGAAACGCCGCAGCAGCGCGGCGCCGGCGTCGCGCACGTCGAGCGCCTGCGCGACACCGGCGATCTTCGCGCGCACCGATTCGACGTCGTGGTGTTCGTCGAACGTCGTCACCGTCACGCCGGCGCCTTTCACCTGCGCGATCGCCGTCGGCGGGCCGGCTTCCGCCGATGCCAGCACGAGATCGGGCCGCAGCGACAGCAGCCCTTCGGCCGACAGCGCGCGCTGGTAGCCGACCTTCGGCAGGCGCTTCGCGGCGTCGGGATACGTGCAGGTCGTGTCGGCGCCGACGAGCCGGTAACGCGGCGTCTCGGCGCCGCCGAGCGCGAACGCCGTTTCCGCGAGCGCGCCGCCGATCACGATCACGCGCTTCGGTGCGGCGGGCGCAACTTGTGCGAGCACGCTACCGGGCAGCCCCGCCGCGAGCGCGCCGGCCGTCGCGCCGGCCAGCAGCGTACGGCGGCGCGGATCGAATGGCCGCGCGCTCACCGCGCGGCTCCGCGTGCGGCCGGCGGCAGCGTCGCGACGAGCGCGCGCCAGTCGTCGCGTTCGACCTTTCCCGGCTTGCGTTCGCCGAACAGCAGCGCGACATGGTCGCCCTGCCGGTCGAACAGCTCGAGCGACGTGACGATGCCGTCGCTCGTCGGCTTCTTCACGACCCAGGCGGCGGCGATCAGGTCTTCACGCACATGCAGGTTGAAACCCGGATCGAGCACGTTGATCCACGCGCCGACCTCGCGCACGTTCGCGACGGGGCCCGTATGGATCTGGATCATCCCCGCGTTGCCGACGAACACCATGATCGGCTGGCCGCTTTTGGCCGCCTGTTCGAGCACGTGGCGCAACGCATGCGCGGTTTCGACCGGATACGCGTATTGCGGATCGGCGAGGCGCAGCGCCTGCATGCGGCTCACGCCGAAGCGCTGCGTGATGCCGAAGAACTGGTGCGTGTCGGTCATCGCGTCCCACGCGGCGCGAAAGCCCGCGACGTCGATCTCGGTGTCCGCGCGCTCGGGCGTTTTCGGCGCGGCGGGCGCGACCTCGAGGCCCGGCTCCTGCGACGGCGCGCGCCAGCGTTCGACGAACGCGTCGTATGCGGCATGATCGCTGTGCGCGCGCAGGTAGACCTTGTGGATCGCATGACCCTGCGCATCGAAGAACTGCAGGCTCTTCAGCGGGCCGTGCGCGGTTTCGTCGCGCACCGCGAACGCCGACACCCAGTGACGATAGAAGATGCGCAGGTCGATGTCGCCGAGCGCGAGGCCGACGGGGCCGTCGTGGCTCATCTGCGCGTATTCGCCGTCCTTTTCGTGGACGGCCGTGTCGTTGCGCGTGAGCGCCATCACGCGGCCGAGACGCGGCATTTCCTCGAACATCGTCGGAAAGCGCGCGTCGAGCCGCACGACGTGCTCGCCGACGAATGCGGCGAGCGCCTCGGCTTCGCTGACGCCGAGCGCCTGCGCGACGTCGCGGTTGCGCAGTTGGCGCTCGGTCTTGAGCTTGATGAACGCGTCGCGCAGCGCGGTGGCCGCGCGGGCCGGCGTGGCCGATTGACCGGGAAGGGCGGATGGCATCATGTCGGACTCCTTCAAGTAACGGTTGGGGTGGCAGCGCGGGCACCGCGCATCAGAAATCCACTTTCATGCTGACGGCGACCGTGCGGCCGGGCGACGAATACGCATCGAGCACCTGTGAATCGGCCGCGATGCCGCGCACGTCCGACCAGTTCCAGTACTTGCGGTCGAACAGGTTGCGGATGCCGATCGTCGCGCTCACGTGCTTGTTGAAGCGGTAGCCGCCGCGCAGGTCGACGACGAACGACGACGGCGGCGTGAAGCACGCCTTGTTCGAACAGTCGGACTTGTCGATGTCCTTGTCGCGTTTGGCGGCCTGGAACAGCAGGTCGGTCTGCACGAACCAGCGTTCGCCCGGTTCGTACCGCACGCCGAACACGGCCGAGAACGGGTTCACGGTGTTGAGCGGCTGGCTGGCCGCGCCGTCGTTCTGCGTCGAGCCTTTCGTGAACGCCATCGCCGTCTTCAGCGTGATGCCGTTCGGCATCACCCATTCGGCGCGGCCTTCGAGGCCGTGGATGCGCGCGTCGGCGAAGTTCACGTACTGGAACACGAACGGGTCGACCGGGCGGCCGCTGCCGGCGATCGTCGTGCGCGAGATGAAGTTGCGGTAGCGGCCGGTGAACGCGGCCGCGCTGTAGCGCACGACGCCGTAGCCGGTGCCGGCCTTGCCGCGCAGGCCGGCTTCGAACGTGTCGCTGGTTTCGGGCTTCAGGTTCGGATTGCCGATCGACGTGTAGCCGTACACCGGATTCGAGAAGCTGCTGTTCACCTGGTCGGGCGTCGGCGCGCGGAAGCCGTGCGCGTACTGCACGTACGGAATGACCGCGGGCGTGATCTCGTAGAGCACGGCGACGCGCGGCGATAGTTCGTTCGCGCTCGTCGACACGGCCTTGCCGGTGAACAGCGGATCGTTTTCGGTCGGGCTCAGCCGGTACGTGTCGAAGCGCAGGCCCGGCGTGACGAGCAGGCGGCCGTAGCCGATCTGGTCCTGCACGAACGCGCCGAACAGCGTGTAGTCGGTGTCGGGGAACGCCTTGTTCGGGAACGCTTCGCCGACGCCCGGCACCGTGCCGTCGCGCATGTTCGTCACGCGCGACAGGCTGCCGTCCACGCCGTACAGCAGCTTGTGCGCGAGCGGGCCGGTCGCGAAGCCGCTTTCGGCGAACGCGGCGCCGCCGAACGTGCGTTCCTTGTACTGGTTGTCGCGCGAGCGCGATTTCAGCGGCGCACTGCGCGTCTCGAACGCGTACTGGTCCTGCTTCGCGTCCTGGTAGTAGAACTGCACGTGCGCGGTCTGGAACCAGCGGAATGCGTCGTCGCGGAAGTCGTAGTCGACGCTGAAGCGATTGCGCTCGAGCCGGTCGTGAGTCGTGAGGCCGAGCGTCGCCGGCGCATTGATCGCGGAGAGCACGTCCGTGCTCACGCGCCGCTGCACCGTTTCGGCGGTGAACTTGACCGTGTCGCGCGCAGTCGGCGTCAGCACGAGCTTGCCGAGCAGCGATTCCGAATAGACGTCCTGCGGGTTCGACGTCGTGCGCAGCGTGCTCGCCGAGTTGTTGCCGCCGCGCGTGTCGACCTCGTGGCCGCGCCGGCCGTCGGCGATGATCATCCCCTGGATGCGGTCGTTGCCGCCCGCTGCCGACACGGTCGCGCCGATGCTGCGGTCGGTCGAGTCGTAGCTCGGCCGGAACGAGAAGTAATAGGGTTTGTCGTGGATCGACAGCAGGTCGCGCGGGTCTTTCGTGATGAAGTTCACCGCGCCGGTCAGGCCGTCGCTGCCGTAGAGCGCCGACGCCGGCCCGCGCAGGATCTCGATGCGCTTGAGCGTGTCGAGATCGGCGTAGTCGCCGCGACCCGCTTCGAGCGGCCCGAACGAGAACGCGTTCGGCAGGCGGATGCCGTCTTCCATCAGCAGCACGCGATTGCCTTCGAGGCCGCGGATGTTGATGCTCGAATCGCCGTCGCGGCCGCCGCCGAGCGCGGCGCTGCCGGGCCGGTACGCGGTGCGGCGCACCGTGATGCCGGGCTCGTAGCGCAGCGCGTCCTTGATGTTGGTGGCCTGCTGCGCTTCGAGATCCTCGTCGGTGATCACCGACACGGACGCCGCCGTGCGGCTCGCCGCGGTGGCGGTGCGGGTGGCCGTGACGGTGACGGGGTCGAGCAGCGCCGCATCGCCGCGCGTGGACGCGGCGGCGGTCAGGACGGCGGCAGGCGGGGTGGCGCCTTGCGGCGACGAATCGGCGTGAGCCGTGGCGGCGGACAGGCCGAACGCGCCGAACAGCGCGGCACAGATCGGCCGCCGCGCCAGCGTATAGCAATGCACAGGTGGTCTCCCATTGACGATAACAAGCCCGAAGGCTGGCTGGGTGACGCGTTCACCTGGCTGGCCCGTTTGCGCGCGGCATGCGGCAAACGGCGATTTGAAAGGCAACTGACAATTTTGTCAGTGTAAATGAGAATTATTATCAATACAAGGACACGAAGCGACCCACGCGAGTGAGTGCTCGCATGCGCGGCTCGCGCGAGCCGGGACGGAAATTCCGGGGAAATGGGGCCTTAAGCGAGCGCTTCGATGCGAATCAGCAGGTTGCGCGCATGCGCGATGAACGCATCGTGTGTCGCGCGATCGCCGTGGCCTTCGATACCGGCCTGTTCGGCGAACGCGATCTGTTCGGTGTAGAGATCGACGAGCGCACGGCGTTCGTCAAGGGGAAGCGCGCGGATCATCGACACGATCAGCAGTTCCTGTGCGCGAAGCATGCCGGACAGCGATTGGGCGTTCATGCTGGCCTCCTCGGACGATGCGGCGGCGGGCCGCTCTTTCCATACTAGGCGGTCGACAGTCGCCGCGCACGCGCGGCACGCGAGACGGTGACGCGGGAAGCCGATTCGACGACGATGCCTCGGCCCGAAACGACGAGGTGCCGCGCGAGCCGATACGCGCCGCGTGCATCCGCGGATCGCGAACCGAAGCGTGCCGCGACGCGAATGGAATCAGCCGGCCGCCGTCGCGGCCTGTGCATCGCGCACGACCTGCGCGACGCGTTCGACGAACGCGGCGTCGACGCTCGACAGCGCTTCGCGCTTGCCGTCGGGCATCTCGACCATCAGGCGATACGTGATGTCCTGCGTGGCCCAGGCGAGATAGCCGACGACGACGAGCATCACGCCGACCACCAGCGCGGCGCTCGACGCGCCGATGCCGCCGGCGACGGCGATGGCCGCGCCGATCAGCGAGATCAGCGACGGCACGAGCCGGTTCTTCGGAATCTTGACGACGTCGACATGGCGAATGTCACGCAGTGCGAATACCTGCCCGGCGGCCGACAGGCCGTTGCGCGTGACCATGACGCCACGTTCGTTGAATGCGTTTTCCATCGTGTGTTGCGTGGACGAAAACGCGCAGCGTAGCAGGTTTCGTTGCCGCGTCAAACGAGACCGACTGCCGCACGATGCGTGCGGCGCGGCCGAAAGACGGGAGGCGGGTGGAGCGCAAACGCGCTCAGAACTGCAGCCGGCCGTCGCCGTAAAGCCGGCCCGGCACGTGCGACGCGACGACCTCGGCGATCTCTTCGTCGGTCGATTCGGCCGGCACGATCTGGCGCCGCGCGGGTGCGTCGAGATGCATCGTCCACTCGACGAGGCGATACGGACGGCCCCAGGGGCGCTGCATTTCCACCGAGACCCGGCAACTCTGGACCGGCAGCGAGTGTTGGCACGTCAGAATCGCGTGCAGATGGCTGAAAACGGTATCTTCGATCATCGTGGCCTCCGATCCTGTCTTATGGGCAGTTGATGGCGGTGCCGTAGGGGTGTCTCAAAAAAAAAGCCGCCGATGCTCAGGCGGCCAACAGGGGGGGTGAGAGCATCCTCTCAGCCCAGAATTAAGCGAAACTTAAAAGCCCATAAAAAAGCGCCCCGCGTGAAGCGGGGCGCTGCTTGCCGTCGTGATCCACGCGTGGCGCGGACAGTTAAGCGGATGCTTTAGAACTTGTGACGGATACCGATACGTGCGGCGATCTGGTTCTTCGAACCCGTGCCCGACGTGTTGAAGTAGCTCGTGCTCGAGCCGATCTGCGCTTGCACGCCCTTGCCCGACGCTTGCTGGTACACGACCAGGCCGTACACGTCCGTACGCTTGCTGAGTGCGTAGTCGGCGATACCGTTGACCTGGTTCCAGTGCCACGAGTTGCCGTTCTGCGTGGCGTTCGTGTACGTGTAGCCGAGGCCGCCCGACAGTGCCGGCGTGAACGCGTACTTCGCGCCTGCTTCATATGCGTTGTAGAACGTGCCGCCCGCGCCCGACACGGTCGAGAACTGCGTACGCGTCCACAGCAGCCATGCCGTCGCCGGGCCCCAGACGTAGCGGCCACCCACGCCGTACGTGCGCAGGTCGCGGACGTTGCCGGTGCTCAGGTTCGCGATCGTCGTCGAGAAGGCCGGCGTCGACTGGCTCGGGAAGCGGATGTCCGTGTAGGCAGCGCCGAGCGAGAACGGGCCGTTCGCGTAGTTCAGGCCGAAGCTGTATGCGCGCGACGAGCCTGCCGTCGTCGTCGTGCCCGTCGTCGTCGCCGGTGCGCCAGCGAAGTCGGTCGAGTTCGAGAAGCCGTACAACGCGCCGAACGTGAAGCCCGAGTAGTTCGCGCTCTGGAACTTCACGGCGTTGTTGATGCGGCTCGACGTGAGTTGGTCGATGTCGTTCACGTGGTACGCGTAGTTACCCGCGACCGTGTTGCCGCCCGTCGAGTAGTTCGAGCCGAGGATGTCGGTCGAGAACGAGTACTGGCGGCCGAACGTGACCGTGCCGTATTGCGACTGGCTCAGGCCGACGTAAGCCTGGCGACCGAAGATCGCGCCACCCTGGCCGATCGTGCCGTTGCCGCTGTTGAAGCCGTTTTCGAGCACGAAGATCGCCTTCAGGCCGCCACCGAGGTCTTCGGTGCCGCGCAGGCCCCAACGGCTGCCCTGGGCCACGCCGTCGTCGTACTTGAACAGCTTGCCCGTGCCGCCGTTGGCGGTCTTGCTGTGGTTCACATAGCTGATACCGGCATCGATGACGCCGTACAGGGTCACGCTGCTTTGTGCGTGTGCCGTGCCGGCCGTTGCTGCCAGGGCGGCGAGGGTCAACAGTTTCTTGTTCAAAGGATTCTCCGAGCGAATGAATGGCGTGTCCAGTTGCGGTTCCGGCGCACTCTATGGGCGCTTTCACGGACCGGCGCAACTTTATCGGCGGGCCACGTAATGAATATGACAGCGACTGTCATATGAAGAATGTGTGGTGCCGATGCGACACTGGATTTTGCCCGGTTGTACAGCAGGGAGTTATACCGATTCCGCCTGAGATTCGATGAGGGCCAGGAATATGCACATGAAATAAGCTTGGTTGGTGCCGTTCCGGCCCCGTGCCACGATGCGCGCTTCAACAACGACACGGGACAAGAGGACACCATGCGACGTTCGATCCTGACCGGCCTCGGCGCACTCGCCGCCGCGCTGGCATTCGCCGCCCCCGGCGCGCACGCCGACCCGCAAACGCTGAAAGTCGGCACGATGAGCGGCCCCGACGCGCAGATCTGGACCGAAGTGACGAAGGTCGCCGCGCGCGAAGGTCTCGCGATCAAGGTCATCGAATTCAACGACTACGTGCAGCCGAACGCGGCGCTCGATGCCGGCGATCTCGATGCGAACGGCTTCCAGCACCAGCCGTTCCTCGACAGCCAGATCAAGCAGCGCGGCTACAAGATCGTCAACGTCGGGCTCACCTATACCGCGCCGATGGGCTTCTATTCGAAGAAGCTCAAGTCGCTGAAGGATTTGCCGGTCGGCGCGA
Source organism: Burkholderia sp. MSMB1078WGS (assembly GCF_001528895.1). NCBI lineage: Bacteria > Pseudomonadati > Pseudomonadota > Betaproteobacteria > Burkholderiales > Burkholderiaceae > Burkholderia > Burkholderia sp. MSMB1078WGS. Next base: position 254,672 of record NZ_LPDI01000038.1, read on the forward strand.
AGGTCGGGATCCAGAACGATCCGTCGAACGGCAACCGCGCGCTCTTGCTGCTGCAGAAGTACGGGGTAATCAAGCTGAAGGCCGGCGTCGGCACGAACGGCGTGAACGCGACGCCGCTCGACGTCGCCGAGAACCCGAAGAAGATCAGGATCGTCGAGCTCGACGCCGCGCAACTGCCGCGCGCGCTGCCCGACGTCGATGCCGCGTCGATCAACACCGACTACGCGGTCAAGGCCGGGCTCACGCCGGTGAAGGATGCGATCGCGATCGAGGATCTGCGCGGGCCGTACGCGAACCTGATCGCGGTGCGCGCGCAGGACAAGGACAAGCCGTGGGTGAAGAAGCTCGTCGCGGCCTATGAATCGGACGACGTGCGCAAGTTCATCGACCGGAAGTTCGGCGGCGCGATCGTGCCGGCGTTCTGAACGGCGTTCGCGCACGGCCGCCGGCGGACGATCGCCAGCCGCCGACGCGCGCTCCGGAAAGCCAATCGCCCGCGCTAGCGGGCGATTGCGTTGGTGCATGCGAGTGCATGCGCAGTGCGGGACGGCCCGGCGCGCGGGCCGCGCACCCAGGCTCAGGCGGACAGCAGCGAGCCGGTGCGGATCGCGGTGGCGCCGGCGATGCGCGCGACTTCCATGCCGGCCGTCGCGAAGCGCACGACCTGACGCGCGTACAGCACGCCCGACACGCTGCTCTTCAGCGTGACGACGCGATCGGTCAGCGGATCGACGATGTCGGCCACGGCTTGGCCTGCCTCGATCATCGCGCCGACCGGCGTACGGAACACGATCACGCCCGACACGGGCGCGACGAGCGGATCGGTGCCCGCGAGCGGCGTGGCCGGGTGCGCGAGCGGCGGCAGCGGCGCCGGCGTGCCTTCGACGATGCCGCGCTCGGTCAGGTATTCGACGATCGCCTGCGCGTCCTTTTCCGCGAACTCGTACGACACGTCGCGTTCGCTGCGCAGCTCCACCGTGACGGAAATCGCGCCGTTCGGGATCGGGAAGCGGTCGCCGAAGCGGCTGCGCAGGTCGGACCAGCAGAAGCTGTGGATTTCGTCGAACGGGTTGCCGACCGAATTCAGCGCGAGCAGCGACGCTTTCGCATCGAGATAGCGCGCCAGCGGCTCGACGTCCGGCCACAGATCGGGATTCGTGTAGAGATGCATTACCGCATCGCTGTCGCAGTGCAGGTCGAGCACGATATCGGCGTCGAACGACAACTTCTGCAGCGCGAGGCGCTGCGAGTCGAGTTCGGTGCGCGGCTTCTGCTCGTCGAGCGCTTCGCGCATCGCGGTGCGCACGACGGCCAGATTGCGCTGCGCGTCGTTCGTGAGGCGGTCTTCGACACGCGGCAGCACGAGCGCCGCGAGATCGTAGAAATTGCGGTTGAAGTTCTGCATCGAGCCGAGCTCGAAGCGGCCGAGGTGATCGCCGAACACGTGTTGCGACAGGCCGATCGGATTGGGCACGGGCACGACGACGATTTCGCCGCGCAGCTTGCCGGCTGCTTCGAGCGCGGCGATCTTGCGGCGCAGCAGCGTGGCGACCAGCATGCCGGGCAGCTCGTCCGCGTGCAGCGACGACTGGATATAGACTTTCTTGCCGCCGCGCGGGCCGTAATGGAAGCTGGTGATCTGGCGTTCGGTACCGACGGCGGGGGAAATCAGCGGATGGGTCTGCGTTTGCATGATGAGGGGAGTGCGGCGCAGCCGCGAATGATCCATGTGCGTGGAAGATCGATTGTACGTTGCCTTTCTCGCCGCCATCAAACCGGCGCCAGAACGCGCGGTTTTCCGTTGCGAATCATCGGGTTGATGCGGAAAAAATAACGTCGCCGGCGCCGCGCGCAAAAAAACGGGCTCCTCGCGGAGCCCGTTTCCATCGCGCCGATTCGCGCGTGCGTCGGCCGGATTACTTGCCGTAGACGTCGAAATCGAAGTACTTCTTCGCGATCTTGTCGTACGTGCCGTCCTTGCGCATGCCGGCGATCGCGCCGTCGATCTTCGCCTTCAGGTCGGTGTCTTCCTTGCGCAGGCCGATACCGGCGCCGTTGCCGAGCGTCTTCGGATCGTCGAGATCCTTGCCGGCGAAGTCGAAGTTCGCGCCGCGCGGCGTCTTCAGGAAGCCGATCTCGGCTTGCACCGCGTCCTGCAGCGCGCCGTCCAGACGGCCGGAGATCAGGTCGGCGTAGACCTGGTCCTGGTTCTGGTAAGGCACGACGTTCACGCCCTTCGACGCCCAGTACGTCTTCGCGTAGGTTTCCTGGATCGTGCCCTGCTCGACGCCGACCGACTTGCCCTTCAGCGATTCGGCCGTCGGCATCAGGCCGGCGCCCTTCTTCGTGACGAGGCGCGTCGGCGTGTTGAACAGCTTCGCCGAGAACGCGATCTGTTCCTGACGCGCCGGCGTCATCGACATCGACGACAGCACGCCGTCGAACTTGCGGGCCTTCAGCGCCGGGATCATCCCGTCGAAGTCGTTTTCGATCCACACGCACTTCGCGTTCAAGCGGCGGCAGATTTCGTTGCCCAGATCGACGTCGAAGCCGACCACCTTGCCGTCGGCGCCTTTCGATTCGAAAGGCGGGTAGCTTGCGTCGACGCCGAACCGCACGGTCGTCCAGTCTTTCGCGTACGCGCTGCCGGCCGATACGGCGAGCAGGGCCACGGTCACAGCCGCAAGAATCTTTTTCACTCGGTGACTCCTCGTTTTGTTCGATGGGTGCGCGGTTGTGCCGCGCCGTAAGCCTTCGGCCCGCCGCGGCTTCGCGTCGGACAGTCCGTTTCGCCCGCCCGATGGGGGCGCGCGACGTGCGCAAGATTATCAAGACAAAATACCGGCAGGGCGCCTAGGACAAGCCCCGATACCGGGCCCGGCGGCGGCGCGTCGGACGCGCCGCCGTTTCACACACAGGAACGATTCAGCCGAGCGTTTCGTTGACCGCGCGCTGCAGGCACGTGACGAAGTGCGAGACGGCCGGCGTGGGCAGCAGGTCGCGCCGCGCGATGATCGACAGGTCGAAGCGCGGCATGCTTTCGTCGAGTTCGGCCGTGCGGATGCCGAGCGGGGCGACCATCGCGGCGAGCTGGCGCGTGAAGCAGCCGATCACGTCCGAGCGCGCGACGAGCCCCAGCGTCACCGCGAACGACATCGGCGAGCGCAGCAAACGTTTCGGCAGCGGCAACCCGTGCGCCTCGAACATCCCGACCATCACGCTGTGCGGAAACTGCTCGGCGCCGACGGTGACGATCCATTCGGCGTCGAGCAGTTCCTCTAACCGGCGCGCATGCGCGAGCGGATGACCGTCGCGCATCACGATCGTGAATTCGGTCGACAGCAGCGGCAATTGCGTGAAATCGCGGTCGAGCGCGGGCACATGGTGCATCGCAGCGATGTCGAGCGTGCCGTTGCGCAACTGCGCGAGCGCGTCGGGCACCGTCACTTCCTCCAGATGCAGGCTGACGTTCGGCATCGACCCGCGGAATGCCGTCACCGCGTGCGGCAACGCGGTCAGCGCGATCGACGGCATCGTGCCGACCGCGACGCGGCCCGACATCTCGCCTTTCACCTGCTCGACCGCCTCGACCGTGCGGCGGATGTCGCCGAGCAATTGCTCGGCGCGCGGCAGCAGCGCCTCGCCGCAGGCGGTCAGCTCGACGCCGCGCACGCTGCGGGCGAGCAGCTCCGCGTTGAGCGCGGTTTCGAGCTCGCGGATCGTGTGCGTGATCGCCGGCTGCGTGACGCCGAGCTCGCGGGCGGCGGCGCGCAGGCTCTTGTGGTGCGCGGCGGAGACGAACGCCTGGAGCTGCGCGATGTTCAAGGGGTTACGGATGCGGGTCATGGATCGAGTCCGGTGGGCGCGAAAGGGGGCGGCGGATTCATGCTTCGGCGGGGCGATCCCGATGCGCGTTACGCATCGGCGCGCGCGCGGAACGCCTGCCGATAACGCTGCGGCGAGGTGCCGACGATGCGCGCGAAGCGTTCGCGAAACGCGGTGACCGAACCGAACCCGGCTTCCGTCGCCACATGTTCGATCGACAGCTCGGTCACCTCCAGCAACTGCTGCGCATGCCGCACGCGCGCGATCTGCAGCCATTGCCCCGGCGACGTGCCCGTCTGCTCCCGGAAGCGCCGCGTCAGCGTGCGCACGCTCGTCGACGCCTTGCGCGCGATCGCGTCGAGCGTCAGCGGCTTGCGCAGGTTGGCCTGCAGCCAGTCCATCAGGTCGTGCAGGCCGTCGCCGCCGGCCGGCCATTCGGGCGCGATGAACTGCGCCTGCCCGCCTTCGCGCACGCGCGGCGCCACCGCGCTGCGGGCGGCGTCGACGGCGACCGCTGCGCCATAGTCGGCCTGGATCATGTGCAGGCACAGATCGAGGCCGGCCGCTGCACCGGCCGACGTCAGGATCTGGCCGTTGTCGACGAACAGCACGTTCGGGTCGACGTCGACGGTCGGATAGCGGCGCGCGAGTTCGGCGGCTGCGAGCCAGTGCGTCGTCGCGCGCAGGCCGTCGAGCAGCCCCGCTTCCGCGAGCACGAACGCGCCGCTGCAGATCGATGCGATCCGGCATCCGCGCGCGGCCGCCGCGCGCAGCGCGTCGAGCACGCGGCGCGACGTGGGTGCGAGCGGCGCCGACGTGCCGGGCACCATGATCGTATCGGCGTCGGCCAGCGCATCGAGACGAAACGGCGGACGCAGCTCGAACAGCTCGCCGCCGACGCGCGGCTGCTCGCTGCACACGCGCACGCGGTACGCGGGCGCGACGTCGGGCGCCCGCACGCGCGCGAACGTGTCGCAGGCGACGCCCAGATCGAACGGGACGACATCGGGCAACGCAAGAACGGCGACCGTGTGCATGGCGTGTGCGGCCGTGGCCGGAATCCGTTGAAAGATGTCATTCTAGCCAATGGCTCGGACCCGCACCACACGCGACAATCGCGGCGAACCTACCTGGAGCCCGCCGATGAAACAAGACGATCGCAACGCGTTGCGGAACCTGCAATACCTGTCGCTGCTGGAGGCGACCACACTCGTCGTGCTGGTGTGCGTGGCCGTGCCGCTCAAGCATCTGGCCGGCTATCCGGTCGCGGTATCGATCATGGGCCCGGTTCACGGCATCGCGTTCGTCATGTATGGATGGGCGGTGGTCGGCACCGCGTCGAGCGGGCTGTGGAGCAAGGGCGAGGTCGCGCGGCTCGTGCTGTCGGCCGTCGTGCCGTTCGCGGGGCTGGCGAGCGCGGGCTGGATCGCGCGCAGGCGGCACGCACGATGATCTACCTGGTGCTGAAGGCCGTGCATCTGGTCGCCGTCGTCACGTTCGTCGGCGGGTTGCTGTTGTCGTCCGTCGGGGTCCGGATTGCGAACCTCGCCGTGCATCGCGCGGTGCGGCGCTGGGATCGCACGGTGACGGCGCCCGCACTCGCGCTCGTCTGGATCGCCGGCATCGCGCTCGCGCTGAGCGGTCACTGGTTCGGCGCCGCGTGGCTGTCGGGGAAGCTTGCGCTCGTCGCCGCGCTGTCGGTGCTGCACGGGATCCTGGCCGGCACGCTGCGGCGCATGGAGCGCGACGATCTCGTCGTCATGCCGGCGCCGTGGCTCGGGCAAGCGGCGGGCGCGGCGATCGTCGCGATCGCGCTCGTCGTCGGGCTGGCCGTGATCAAGCCGTTCTGACGGCGCGACGCCGCGAACGTGGCGCCGGGCGCGAACGGGTATCGCGCCGTTGTCGCGAAGCGCGTCACGCGGCGCCGTACGGGCAAAAAAGGCCTGGAAACTCGCGTTCCCAGGCCTGGAGACCATCGACGACGATGGTGGAGGAGACGATCTCGTCCCGATGCGCGTCGCCCTTGTGCAGGCGACGTCGCGCAGGTGTCGCGCTCAGATTGCCCAGCCGCCGAGATAGAACGTGACGAGCACGGCCGCGATGAGCACGGTGCCGACGTTGAGCTTGCGGAATTCGCCGCTGGCGATGCGGCCGATCACGAGCGTCGAGAAGCCGAGCATGATGCCCGTCACGATGTTCGCGGTCAGCACGATGAACACCGCGCACACGAGGCCCGACATCGCGTCGACCATGTCGTCCATGTGCAGCTTGCTCACGCTGCCGAGCATCAACAGGCCGACGTACATCAGCGCCGGTGCGGTGGCGTACGACGGCACGAGTCCCGCGAGCGGCGAGAAGAACATCACGACGAGGAACAGCAAGCCGACCACGGCTGCCGCGAGCCCCGTCTTCGCGCCGGCGGCCACGCCGACGCTCGACTCGATGTAGGCCGCCGCCGGCGCGCCGCCGAGGAAGCCGGAGAAGATCGAGCTGATCGAATCGGCGGTCAGTGCGCGGCCGCCATTGACGATGCGGCCGTTTTCGTCGAGCTGGCCGGCCTGCCCGGCGACCGCGCGGATGGTGCCGGTCGCGTCGAACACGGCGGTCATCACCAGCGCGAGCACGCTCGGCAGTACGGCCATCGACAGCGCGCCCTTGATGTCCATCGCGCCGATCAGCGATGCGTGGCCCGGCGCGCTGAGCGACGGCAGCGCGAAGATGCCGCGGTATTTCACGCCCGGATCGAAGATCAGGCCGAATACCGAGATCGCGATCACGACCAGCAGGATGCCGCCCGGCACGCGACGCTTTTCGAGGCCGAAGATCGCGGCGAGGCCGACGATCGACATGATGACCGGGAACGCGGTGATCTGGCCGAGCGAGACCGGCAGGCCGGCGCCCGGGTTCTTGATCACGAGGCCGACGTCGTTCGATGCGATCAGCAGCAGGAATAGTCCGATGCCGATCCCCGTGCCGTGCGCGACGCCCGCGGGCAGATTGCGCAGGATCCACGAACGCACGCCGGTGACCGAGATGCCGGTAAACACGAGGCCCATCAGGAACACGGCGCCGAGCGCGACCGTCGGAGGCAGCCCCTTGCCGAGCACGAGGCCGAACGCGGTGAACGCGGTCAGCGAGATCGCGCAGCCGATCGCGATCGGCAGCTTCGCCCACAGGCCCATCAGCAGCGAGCCGAACGCGGTGGTGAGACAGACCGCTACGAACACGGCGCTCGTGTCGAAACCGGCCTTGCCGAACATGCCGGGCACGACGAACACGGAATAGACCATCGCGAGGAAGGTGGTCACGCCGGCAATGATCTCGCGGCGCTGCGTGCTGCCGCGCGACGAAATGCCGAAGTACCGGTCGATGACTCCCTGGGCGCCAAAGTCAGTTTCTTCCGCGCCGACGCCGACCGTCGGCTGCACCGGGGTATCGCTCATGAGCTTGCTCCTTTATCAGCATGCTGAAACGGTCCGTAGCGAACCGTCGTCAGGGTGTCTCGTATCTGGTTGGGATTGTTCGGCAACGTCGTGGAGACGAATGACGCGCGATGCGCGTCGTGACGTGCGAATCGAAACGATCGCGAGGGTGTCGCGTCGGACGACGCGTGGTGTGGTCGACCCCGTCACGTGTGCTTTGCCGTAGCGAAGGTTAGGCGAGCCGCCGATCACGTCCCATCGGGGGACGAGCATGCAGCGCATGTCGCAGCGCTTATATCGGCGTGCGACGGGGCTCCGTCGTGCCGACACGCGTGTATACGCCTAGTTCGAATCCGTTAAGGCGACTATTTGAATGCAGGGTCGGCGGGCGAGGAAGCGGGCGACGCATTGAATATTACGAACGACTTTCAATATGGCCGGGAGCGCCGGTGCGAACAGGGGCGGGCGGCGGAATTCGCGGCCGCGCAACCTGCATGCGGGCGATACGGCTGGCGCGCGTGCGCGGCCTCCGTGCCGGCGCGGGCTCAATCGTGCGCGAGATGTGCGAGATATGCGCAGAACATGTCGGCCATCGCGGCGGAATAGGCATCGATTTCCGCTGGCGTGCGCGCCGTTTCGGAGAACGCCTTGCCGCCGGCCGTGAGCGTCGTCATGATCAGCTCGCACGCGAGCGCATGCGTGGCGTCGGATACGTCGGGCAGCGCTTCGCGCATGAACGCGTTGAACACCCGGTGGCTCTCCGCCTTCACTGCCTGCGCCTCGGGGGCGTCTCGATAGAGCGGCGCGGCATCGTCGAGGGCGACGCGCATCGGCGCCTCGTCGCATTCCGAACGGATGAACGCGTGGACGGCGGTGCGCAGCCGTTCGGGCGGCGTCTTCCGCGTGTCCTGCAGCATCCCGCACAGCATGTCGTGCGTCTGCCGCCACTCGTCGTGCTGGAGCCGGAACAGCACGGACGCCTTGTTCGGGAAGTACTGGTACAGCGAGCCCACGCTCACGCCGGCCCGCTCGGCGACGCGCGCCATCGTGAAGCGCTGCGCGCCTTCGCTCGCCAAAACCTGAATAGCCGCCTCGAGGACGTCCTCGACGAGACGGGTCGAACGCGCCTGCCGAGGCTGCTTGCGCGTGGCAATCGGGGTGTTTCGGCGGTCGGCCATGAGCGGTCTGCCAATGCGAATAGTAAAACCTGAATAGTTCGTCATATTCTAGTCGCACTCAACCCGATACAGGAGATTCGCATGACCACCCTGATGCTCGACCCGCTGGCTTCGCTGCTGGCGCGCCTGTTCGACGAAGCCGACGCGTCGTCGCCCGCGACGAGCCCGGACTTCGCCAACGTGTCGCGCGACGAGCAAGCGCGGCTGATGCGCAGCAAGACGGACTACGCCGATCTGTATGCGCGCCTGAAGGACTATCCGCTCGCCGTGTCGCGCGAGACGGGCACACTGCTGTACATGCTCGCGCGCGGCGTCGGTGCGAAGGTAATTGTCGAATTCGGCACGTCGTTCGGCATTTCGACGCTGCATCTCGCGGCCGCGCTGCGCGACAACGGCGGCGGGCGGCTGATCACGAGCGAGTTCGAGCCGTCGAAGGTCGTGCGTGCGCACGCGAACCTGGCGGCGGGCGGATTGGCCGATCTCGTGGAGATTCGCGAAGGCGATGCGCTGCGCACGCTGGCCGCCGGTCTTCCGGATTCGGTCGACCTGCTGCTGCTCGACGGGGCGAAGGCGCTGTACCCGGAGATTCTCGCGCTGGTCGAGCCGCGGCTCAGGGCGGGGGCGTTCGTCGTGGCAGACAACGCGGAATACAGCCCCGACTATCTTGCTTACGTGCGTGCGGCGGAAAACGGCTATCTGTCGGTGCCGTTCGGTGGCGACGTCGAAGTGTCGATGCGGCTACGCTGACCAGAGGGAACGAGGGGGCTGGCGATTTCACGGTTCCCCGCATCAAATATAGGAAAACTGATTGAATGGAAGCGTGGCGGAAGGCGACGGGATGACACCCGTCGCTTGCGACGCCGTGCGCGTCACTTCAGGAACACGTAGCGCGCGAAGTACGGGAAGCGGCCGACCGCATGCTCGGTCGTGCACGTCGCGGCCGGCGGCGTGCCGCCCGCCGTGTCGAGCCGCTGCACGAAACGCACGCCGGCGAGCGTGCCGGTTGCGGCCGGCGTCGCCGCGAGCAGCAGTTGCGGAATACTGGCCGGGCTTGCGCTCGGCGCTTCCGCGAGCTTCTTGCCGGTAATGCGGCTACCGTCGAGTGCTTCCCACGACGGCCCCGCACCGTGCCGGACGACGAGCGTGCCGCCGCCGTCGAACAGCATCGCCTCCGGGCGCTTGAAGGTCCACGCGAGCCGGTGGTCGGCATCGTATTCGCACGAATAGATCTGCACGCCGGTCGCGGTGGTCGTCAGCACCGGCGTGGCCGGCGCTGGCGCCGTGAGGCCGGCGGCCTCGTCGGCTTGTGCGGGCGAGGTAAAGGCCGCCAGGGAAAAACCGGCCGCAAGGGCCAGCAGCATGTCGCGTGTCGGGGAGAGGCTTGGCATGACGGAGCGTCCTTTCAGGTCGGGTGACGGTCGTACGGCGTCGATCCCGTCAACGTTAGACGTCGATCGCACAGGCTGCAATGCGGAAATGGCAATCGCGGCGATAGTCGCCGCGATTGCCGAAGGACGGATGTGCGATCAGCGGATCGCGACCGGGTTGATGTTGACCTGCGTGGAGTCGACGGACAGCGGCTGACCGGGCACGAACGGGAGAATCGTTCAGGCCGCGGCTTGCGCGAGCGTCGGGTAGTCGGTCAGGCCGTGGGCGCCGCCGCCGAACAGCGTGTTGCGGTCGTGCGGCGCGAGCGCGGCACCGGTGCGCAGCCGCTCGGGCAGGTCGGGGTTCGCGACGAACGGGCGGCCGAATGCGATGAGGTCGGCCCAGCCGGCGGCGATCGCTTCGCGTGCGCGCTCGGCGGTGTACGCGCCGGCATAGATCAGCACGCCCGGGAACGCGGCGCGCAATTGCTGCTTGAAGGCGACCGGCATCAGCGGTGCGTCGTCCCAGTCGGCTTCCGCGATGTGCAGGTAGCCGACGCCGAGTTCGCCGAGCAGCTTCGCAGCGGCGACGTAGGTCGTTTCCGGATCGTCGTCGACGCAGCCGTTCAGCGTGGTCAGCGGCGCCAGGCGGATGCCGACGCGCGACGCGTCGCCGGCGCCTTCGATCAGCGCCTGCGCGACTTCGCGCAGGAAGCGCAGCCGGTTTTCCAGCGAGCCGCCGTACGCGTCGGTGCGCGTGTTCGCGTTCGAGTCGATGAACTGGTTCACGAGGTAGCCGTTCGCGCCGTGCAGCTCGACGCCGTCGAAGCCGGCTTCGATCGCGTGGCGGGCGGCGGCGCGGTATTGATCGACGATCTCGCGGATCTCGTCGATCGACAGCGCGCGCGGCTCGGACGCCTGCACGAAACCCGGCGTGCTGCCGTCTTCGCCGGCGATGAACACGTTCACGCCCTTCGCCTGAAGCGGCGACGACGACACGGGTTGCGCGCCGCCGAGCAGGCTCGTGTGGCTCAGCCGGCCGACGTGCCACAGCTGCGCGAAGATGCGGCCGTGCGCGGCATGCACGGCGTCCGTCACCTTGCGCCAGCCGGCGACTTGCGATGGCGTGTGGATGCCGGGCGTCCATGCGTAACCTTTGCCGAGCGGCGCGATGTAGGTGCCTTCGCTGACGATCAGCCCCGCACTCGCGCGCTGCGCGTAATACGCGGCCATCAGTTCGTTGGCTTCGTCGCCGGGCTGGCTCGCGCGCGAACGCGTCATCGGCGGCATCACGATGCGGTTCGGCAGCGTCAGCGGGCCGAGTCGCAGCGGTTGGAAAAGCGGGTCCTGGGTCATGGTGGTGTCCTGTCGGTGCCGCGGCCGGCGGGCCGCGACGGGTCATGTCGGATGAGGGCGCGGCGCGCTCAGTCCCACTTCGGCGCGAGGCCGGCCGGGTCGACTTCGCGACCGTTGCGTTCGAGCGCGGCGATCTGCGCCATGTCTTCGTCGGTCAGGCGCAGCGTCTGCGCGAGCAGGTTGCTCGCGAGGTTCTCGCGCCTGGTCGACGAAGGAATCACCGAGTAGCCGAGCTGCAGCGCCCATGCGAGTGCGACTTGCGCCGGCGTCGCGTCGTGGCGCTGCGCGATTGCGCCGAGCACCGGATCGCCGAGCACCTTGCCGTACGCGAGCGTCATGTACGACGTCACGTGGATGCCTTCGGCGTTCAGGAACTCGACCAGCTTGCGGTTCTGCAGGTACGGGCTCAGCTCGATCTGGTTCGTCGCGATCGCGTCCTTGCCGACGGCCGCGATCGCTTCCTTCGTCAGTTCGATGTTGAAGTTCGAGATGCCGATCCGGCGCGTGAGGCCCTTCGCCTTCGCGTCGGCCAGCGCGGTCATGAACGCGTCGATCGACACGCCGTTGCCCGGCGCCGGCCAATGGATCAGCGTCAGGTCGACGTAGTCGGTGCGCAGCTTGCGCAGGCTTTCCTCGAGGCTGGCCGCCAGCTTGTCCGGCGCGTAGTTGTCGACCCAGATCTTCGTCGTGAGAAACAGGTCTTCGCGGCGCACGCCCGACGCGGCGATCGCTTCGCCGACTTCGGCTTCGTTGCCGTAGATCTGCGCGGTGTCGATCGCGCGGTAGCCGACTTCGAGGCCGTTGCGCACCGAGTCGATGACCACGTGGCCTTGCAGGCGGAACGTACCGAGGCCGAAGGCGGGAATCTTGCTCATCTGTGCTCCTGAAAGAGGGGGAACGATTGCGGTATCGGAATCATTCTGGCGCTTGAAACTGATGAAATAAACGCCTTTAGATATCAAAAATATTTGATTTGAAATCAAATATTGGTCGGCGCTTCGCCTATGGGAAGACGCTCGTCGGCCTTATGCGGCCCGCGTCTGCGGATTCGTTTGCGGATGGAATGCGGGCAGCACGTCCGCCGCGATCTCGGCCATCGTTTCGTCGAGCGGCCGCCGGTTGCGGCGGAAATGCAGGCCGATGTGCTGCACGCCCGCGTCGCGCATCGCCGCGAGTTCCTCCGTCAGCGCGACGCGTCCCGCGCGGGCGCCGAAGCGATGCCGCTGCAGCGGCGCGTGCGGATCTTCCGCGAGGTCGAGATGGATGAAGCTCACGTACGGCTTGTCGCCGGCCACCGCACGCCAGCTCGCGGCGCGCTGCAGATGATCGGCAGGCGTGCCCGGATACGCGAGGCAGCCGTCCATGTGCTCGCCGATCCACGCGGGCGTCTGCTGCGCGAGGCCCGCGACGAGCAGCGGCACCGGCGAACGGGCCGCGGGAAGCACGTCCAGGCCGGGCGGCAGATGCCCGCGCGCGCCGTCGCGCAGCAGCGCGACCTGGTCGCGGAAGGTCGCGCCGCGCGTGGAAAAGTCGCGGCCGAACAGCGGATATTCGACCGGCCGGTCGCCGCTCGCGACGCCGAGCAGCAGGCGCCCGCCGCTCAATTCCTGGATCGTCGCCGCCGATTTCAGCGTCAGCAGCGGTTCGCGCAGCGGCAGCACGACGGCCGCGGTGCCGAGCAGGATGTCGCGCGTGATCCCGGCGAGGTAGCCGAGATACGAGAACGTCTCGAACACCTGCGCGGCGTCGCCGAACGACGGGTCGTACACCGGCACGTCGCGCACCCAGAGCGCGCGGAAGCCGAGCGTGTCGGCCAGTTGCGCGAGTTCCGCGTGGATCTCCATATCGGGCACGCCGGGGCGGCGGCCGTCATGCTGGCGCTTCGCGTCGCCGGCCGGCGACCAGTCGTTGTCGATCGGCAGTTCGATGCCGATGCTGAAGCCGCCGTCTGCGAGCTTGTCGAGCGACGTGGACATGATGGCGCCTCCGTTCAGACCGCGCGCAGGCTGCCGTCGAGCCGGTAGAAATCGAGCGACGACGCGGTGAAGAACGAGCGCGACGTGCCGGCGGCGAAATCGTCGATATGCACGACGGTGGCGCGATCGGCTTCCTGCCACGAGATCGCGTAGATCTCGCCGGCGACGCGCTGCCACGTGTATTCGACTTCGCCCTTCGCGCCCGCGTACGGGCCTTCGGTGATCTCGTAGCGCATGTGACGGCCGTCTTCGTCGTATGCGTTGAGCGCGGTGAGGCCGTCGTAACGGACTTCGAAAGTCTTGCCGGCGAACGGCGGGCGTGAGGTCGATGCGTTCATGCTGGTGGCTCCTGTAAAAAAGTGGCGTTCAATGGGCGAGTTCGATGGGGCCGGCCGTGCGCTCGGGCAGCCCGTGGCGGCGGTCGAGACGGCCGCTCAGCGCGGTGAGTGCGAATGCGCCGAGCGTGACGACGGCGGCGATCCACGGCGTGTGGCCGAGGCCGACGTTCGCGACGATCAGGCCGCCGAGCGACGAGCCGCCGGCCACGCCGAGGTTGAAGGCGGCGATGTTGAAGCCCGATGCGACGTCGGTGGCGTCCGGCGCGAAGTGGCGTGCCTGCTTGACGACGTACACCTGCAGCCCCGGCACGTTGCCGAACGCCACGGCACCCCACGCGAGCATCGTCAGGACTGCGAGCCATTTCGCGTGGATCGTGAAGGTCAACGCGAGCAGCACGATCGCGAGCAGCAGGAAGATCCGCTTGAGCGCCTTCACGGGGCCGACGGCGTCCGCGAGCTTGCCTCCCCACACGTTGCCGACCGCGACCGATACGCCGTAGCCGACGAGCACGAGGCTGACCTGCGACGGCGTGAAGCCGGCGATCCGTTCGAGCAGCGGCGCCATATAGGTGAACGCGATCAGCGAGCCGCCATAACCGACGGCCGTCATCGCATAGACGAGCAGCAGGCGCGGCTGGGCCAGCACGCGCAACTGGCGGGCGAGGGGCGCCGGCGGCGTCTGCGGCAGCCCGCGCGGCACGAATGCGACCGCGCCGACGAACGCGACGAGGCCGAACATCGCGACGATCAGGAACGTCGCACGCCAGCCGAAGTGCTGGCCGATGAAGGTGCCGAGCGGAATGCCGGCGACGAACGCGACGGTCATGCCGCTGAACATCGTCGCGATCGCGCTGGCGGCCTTGTCCTTCGGCACGAGCGTGGTCGCGATGATCGAGCCGACCGAGAAGAACACGCCATGCGCGAGGCCGGTGAGGATGCGCGCGACGATCAGCGATTCGTAGCCGGGCGCCTGCCACGCGACGAGGTTGCCGACGGTGAAGAGCGCCATCAGCCCGGCGAGCAGCGCCTTGCGCGGCACGCGGCCGGTGAGCGCGGTGAGCAGCGGCGCGCCGATCGCGACGCTCAGCGCATACAGGCTGACGAGCAGGCCGGCGGACGGCAGGCTGACACCGAGGTCCGCACCGATCGTCGGGATCAGCCCGACGATCACGAATTCGGTGGTGCCGATGGCAAAGGCGCTGATGGTCAACGCAAGCAACGCGAGTGGCATGACGGGATCCGGGTTTCAGTAGGAATGGATCGCAGTGTGCCGGCTTTACTTTTGCTGAAAAACTGGTCTATAAACCAAATTGTTTTGATTTCAAATCAACAATGAAGACCACCCTCGACGAACTCCAGGCCTTTATCGCCGTGGTCGACACCGGTTCGATCACGGCCGCCGCCCAGCACCTCGACCTCACCGTGTCGGCGACGAGCCGCACGCTCGCGCGGCTCGAGGAGAAGCTGAAGACCACGCTGCTGCGCCGGACCACGCGGCGGCTCGAACTGACCGAGGAAGGGCGCGCATTCCTGCAGGACGCGCGCGCGATCATCGAATCGGTCGAGAGTGCGGAAGAACAGATGCTCGCGCGGCGCGAGATGCCGTCCGGACGCCTGCGCGTCGACGCCGCGACGCCGTTCATGCTGCACGTGATCGTGCCGCTCGTGCGCGGCTACCGCGAACGCTTTCCGAAGGTCGAGCTGGAATTGAACAGCAACGAGGGCATCACCGACCTGCTGGAGCGGCGCACCGACGTCGCGATCCGGATCGGCCGGTTGAAGGATTCGACGCTGCATAGCCGACGCATCGGCAACAGCCGGGTGCGCATGCTCGCGAGCCCCGCCTACATCGAAGCGCACGGCCAGCCACGCAAGGTCGAGGATCTCGCGAAGCACACGCTGCTCGGCTTCACGCAGCCCGAATCGCTGAACGTATGGCCGATTCTCGGCACGGACGGCGAGCCTTACCGCATCGAGCCCGACGTCTGGTCGTCGAGCGGCGAGACGCTGCGGCAGCTCGCGCTGGAGGGCACGGGCGTCGTGTGCCTGTCGGATTTCGTGACCGCGCAGGATCGCGAGGCCGGGCGGCTCGTGCAGGTGCTCGCGCGGCAGACGCTCGAGGTCGAGCAGCCGATCAACGCGGTGTATTACCGGAACACCGCGATCTCGTCGCGGATCGCGTCGTTCGTCGATTACATGATCGAGATGCTCGGCGCCGGCAGCGGGCGCGATGCGCCGGCTCGGCGCAAGGCCACGTGGCTGCTGCCGCCGTAGCGACGCGGCCCAGGCGGCGCGGCCCCGGCCGGCAACGGGCGTGCCGCGCGGCGGCGCGCCGTCGGGCTGCGCCTACGCCTCTTCGGCCCACGACATCCCGTCGCGCGCGAGCAGCGCCGACGAGGCCGCGGGCCCGAACGTGCCGGCCGTGTACAGGCGCGGCCGGTCGCCGAGCTGCTTCCAGCCGTCGAGGATCGGCTCGACCCACGACCACGCCGCTTCGAGCTCGTCGCGGCGCATGAAGTGCGTGAGGCGGCCGCGGATCACGTCGATCAGCAGCCGTTCGTACGCTTCCGCGCGCCGCTCCGGGATCGCCTGCTGCAGGTCGAGGTTCAGGCTCACCGGCACCATGTTCATCCCGCTACCCGGCTCCTTCGCGAGCATCTGCAACTGGATCGACTCTTCCGGCTGAAGCTGGATCACGAGGCGGTTGCTGTAGTGCCGCGGGCCGGTCGGGATGATCGAGAACGGCATGTCCGCGAACTCGATCACGATTTCCGACTGGCGGCGCTGCAGCCGCTTGCCGGTGCGCAGGAAGAACGGCACGTTCGCCCAGCGCCAGTTGTTGATGTACGCGCGCAGCGCGACGAAGGTTTCCGCGCGGCTGTCCGCCGGCACGTTGTCTTCCTCGAGATAGCCCTTGACCGGCTGGCCGTCGACCGCGCCGGCCGTGTACTGGCCGCGCACCGTGTCGCGCGCGACGTCCGACAGCGACATCGGCCGCAGCGAGCGCAGCACCTTCAGCTTCTCGTCGCGCACCGCGTCCGGGTCGAGCGACACGGGCGGCTCCATCGCGACGATGCACAGCAGTTGCAGCAGGTGGTTCTGCACCATGTCGCGCAGCGCGCCGGTGTGGTCGTAGAAGCCCGCGCGACTGCCGACGCCGACCGTTTCCGCGACCGTGATCTGCACGCTGCGGATGCTCGGCGCTTGCCACAGCGGCCCGAAGATCGGGTTGCCGAAGCGCAGCACCATCAGGTTCTGCACGGTTTCCTTGCCGAGGTAATGGTCGATCCGGTAGATCTGCGATTCCTCGAAGTGCTTGCCGACCGCGTCGTTGATCGCCTTCGCGGACGCGAGATCGTGGCCCAGCGGCTTTTCGAGGACGACGCGCGAATGCGCGTCGACGAGGTGCGCGGCCGACAGGTTGTCGCAGATCGTCGTGAACAGCTCCGGCGACGTCGACAGGTAGAACACGCGGATCGCGTCGCTACGTGCCGCTTCGGCGAGCCGCCGGTAGTCGTCCGGCGCGTTCACGTCGATCAGCACGTACTTGAACAGGTCGAGGAAGCGGCTCCACGCGTCGGCGTCGAACGCCTTCTCGTCGATGAACGGGCGCGACTGCTCGTCCATGAACTTGCGGTAGCCGTCGATGCCCCAGTCGCGGCGGCCGACGGCGATGATGCGCGTCTCGGGCGGAAGATTGCAGTGCAGGTGCGCCATGTACAGCGCGGGCAACAGCTTGCGGGCGGCGAGGTCGCCGCCGCCGCCGAAGATGATCATGTCGACGGGCCGGTCGGCCGCGGTCTGGGAAGGCTGATTCGTCATGGGAGGTTCGCGGTTTGAAACGGTGAACGTGAAACGAACGTCGAGGGCATCGGGCGCCGGATGGCCGGCGCCGGTACGGCAAAACGCTAATAGTGCACCGTTTTGATGGATTGCGTATGCGTTCCCCCGGATGTAACAGGGCTTGCATTCTCGACGTCGGGTTGATTATGATTGAGCGCTCACTCATTAAAGGAATCGAACGTGGCCCGACCGCGCAGTCCCGACAAGCACGAAGCCATCCTCGCCGCGGCCGCGCGCGCGCTCGCCGAGGACGGCGCAACCGCGACGACCGCACGCATCGCGCGGCTCGCCGGCGTGGCGGAAGGCACGGTGTTCACGTACTTCGAGACCAAGGATGCGTTGCTGAACGCACTGTATCTGAGCCTGAAGGCCGACTTGCGCGAAGCGATGATGGCCGGGTTTCCGGAGCGCGCGCCGGCCGAGCAGGCCGTGCGACATGCGTGGAACGGCTATGTGTCGTGGGGCATCGCGAATCCGGACGGCCGGCGCGCGCTGCAGCAACTGGGCGTGAGCGGGCGCATCGACCACGCGCATCGCGCGGCCGGCGCGGAAGGCTTCGGCGCGATCGGCACGCTGCTGCGCGAGCAGGTCGCCGCGTCGGGCGCGCTGAACCGGGACGAAGCGCATGCGTTCTGCTCGGCGTTGTTTACGTCGATCGCGGAAACCGCGATGGAGTCCATCGCACGCGATCCGGCGCGGGCCGATGCCTACCGGGAAGCGGGGTTTCGCGCGTTGTGGGCCGTGTTGCGCGCGGTGTGAGTCGAGGATCGCCGTCGTGGCGTCGCGTGCTGCGACGACCGGCAGAGCGTTTCAGGGAGGGCGATGTAGTCCGCAAGGGCTGCTACGTCGCCCATATTAATGAGTGAGTAATCATTCATTTTCGTCGTTTCATCACGATCAAGGAGCGGAAAATGTCGAAAGTCTGGTTGGTAACGGGGGCCGCACGCGGCCTGGGGCGAGCGATTGCGGAAGCGGTGCTGGCAGCCGGCGACCGGCTGGTGGCCGGCGCGCGCGATCCGGCGCGACTGGCCGATCTGGCCGAGCGTCATGGCGACCGGCTGCTGCCGGTCGAACTCGACGTCACCGACGAAGCGGCAGCCGCGCAAGCCGTCGCCGCGGCACGCGCCGCGTTCGGGCGCATCGACGTGCTGGTGAACAACGCGGGCTACGGCCACACGGCGCCGTTCGAGCAGACGGGCGCCG
The DNA here is from genome assembly GCF_001528895.1 of Burkholderia sp. MSMB1078WGS. Classification (NCBI taxonomy): domain Bacteria; kingdom Pseudomonadati; phylum Pseudomonadota; class Betaproteobacteria; order Burkholderiales; family Burkholderiaceae; genus Burkholderia; species Burkholderia sp. MSMB1078WGS. The sequence goes on from NZ_LPDI01000038.1 coordinate 273,180, forward strand.
ACGTCTTTCGCGACCAGATCGAAACGAACCTGTTCGGCGTGATCAATCTGACGCGCGCGGTGTTGCCGACGATGCGTGCGCAGCGCGCGGGGCACATCTTCCAGGTGTCGTCGGTCGGCGGGCGGACGTCGACGCCGGGATTGTCCGCGTACCAGGCCGCGAAGTGGGCGGTCGGCGGGTTCAGCGACGTGCTCGCGAAGGAAGTCGCGCCGTTCGGCGTGCGCGTGTGCACGCTCGAACCGGGCGGGATGCGTACCGAATGGGCCGCGCGGGCGAAGCGCGGGATCGACGATCTGCTGCCGGACTATCGGCCGTCGGTCGGAAAGATTCTCGACCTGCTCGGCGCGTATGGCGGCCACGAGGTCGGCGATCCCGCCCGGATCGCGGCGCTGATCGTCGAGCTGTCCCGTCGCGACGACGTGCCGATGCGCCTGCTGCTCGGCGGCGATGCGCTGTTCGTCTGCGAGCAGGCGGAGCGGCAGCGCGCGGAAGAGGCGGCGCGGTGGCGCGATGCGACGCTGTCCACGCAGTTTCCGGATGCGATGCTGCCGGACGGGCTGCAAGCGTTGAAGCAGGTCGAGTAGGGGCGAGGTGGCCGCGGCGTCGGCGGCGGCGGCGGGTGTGCCGCGCCGCCGTTGCGCCGGGGCGCGCGGCGGCCGATCGAAGACGGACGCGTGCACGTCAGGATCGCCAGGCAGTCGCCGCGGCCATCGACGCAGCGCCCGCTTCCTGTCACTCGCCGAAGCAAGTCGCGCACGAGAGGGTGAGCTTGACGAGGCCGCCGCGTTGCGCGCCTATCCGGGAGACCTTGTCTTTTACACGAATGTCCGGGCTGTCCTTCGATGGTATCGGCGGGCGTAGATGCGCTTCGCGACTATCTCAGAGAATCGAGCGGTAGGTGCCGCCCTCGACGCGCACCGCGGCGCCATTGGATGCCGCGCCAAGAGGACTGGCCAGCAACGCCACCATCGCGGCAATCTCGTCGGCCTCGATCATGCGGGCAATCAGCGAGCTTGGACGATACGTGTCGAAGAAGTGCGATTCGATTTCCGCATCGGTCATATCGGGCCGTGGCGCGGTTTGCCGAAGATAGGCGACGATGCCTTCGGATCGCGTGGCGGATGGCAGTACGCTGTTGACGGTCACGCCGGTTCCCTTCGTCAGTTCGGCCATTCCGCGCGAGACCGCGAGTTGAGCCGATTTGCTGACACCGTAGTGCACCATGTCCGGCGGTGTGAATGCGCCGACTTCGCTGGACATGAAGATCACACGCCCCCAGTTCTTCGCAAGCATGCGAGGAAAGTAATGACGTGACAGCCTGACACCCGACATCACGTTGACGTCGATCATTCGCAGCCAGTCGTCATCGGTGATCTCCGCGAACGGCTTCGCTTCGTAGTAGCCGAGATTGTTCACGAGAATATCCGTGTCCGGCTGGGCATCGATCAGTTCCGCGACACCTCGGTCGTTGCTCACGTCGGCGACGATGCCGCGGACGTTGCCACGCTGCGCGCTAGCGGAAAGCTCGGCCACGGCCGCGTCGAGCTTGTCACGTTGCCGCCCCGTGATCGTGACCGCGACGCCTTCCGCGGCCAGCGTTCGCGCAATCGCCATGCCGATGCCGGCAGTGGCGCCGGTGACGATCGCGGTTTTTCCTTCAAGTTGCAGATCCACGGTTTGCTTCTCCTTGACTCATCGACGAACCGGCATTGCCGGTCGATTGCACGGCTTACTTGAGCCGCTTCAGTATTTCGCCGGCGACGTCCAGCGCCGACGCCGGATTCTGTCCGGTGATCAATTCGCGGTCGGTCACCACGTGCGCGGTAAACGGCACCTCGTTACTGCTATAAATGCCGCCCGCGCGTTGCAATGCAGTCTGCGGATAGAACTTCATCGCGCCGCCGCCGAGCAGCCCTTTGGCTTGCTCTTCTTCCGCGTTGCTGATCACCGTCATCCGGTAACCGGCGTAGATCCATTTCGTGTCGCCGTCGCCTGCGTTTCCCGCCGCGAGCTTTCGTGCAAAGCCGGGCGCATCGGGCAGGGTCGACAGCAGCGCGATCGGGCCATGGCAAACGAGCGCCGTGGTCTTGCCGCGCGCGTGAAAGTCGGCCAGCAATCTGCCCACGGCGGGGCTGGTCGACAGGTCCTGCATCGGCGCATGGCCGCCGGGAACATAGACGGCGTCGAAGTGCCCGTAACCGATCTGCTCCACCCGAGCCAGGCTGATCACCGGCGAATGCTCGCGCGACGTGATGTGTAGCCGGTCGAGCAAGGCCCGGTAGTCGCGCATCGCGTGGTCGTCGCCGCCGAAGTACATCTTGTCGGCCGACGTGACGTCCAGCGTCGGCGCCTTGCCCTGCGGCGTGGCGAAGGTCACCTGATGGCCGGCATCGAGCAGCGCCTTCACGGGCTGCATCAGTTCGTTCAGGTAGAAGCCCGTCGCGAAGACCTTGTCATCCTTCAGGTCGAGGTGATCGGAATCCGACAACACCACGAGCACGTTGGCCGCGTGAGCGCCGTACGCGGCCATGGCGAGCAGTGCCGCCACGGCGAGCTTGCGCATCGAATACATCGTTTTCTCCATCGGGAAGTTTCAGGCTTGTCGTGAACGGGTGAGCAACAGATGACGCATCGCGGCGCCTACGCCGGAAGCCGACTGCGGGTTCTGGCCAGTCACGAGCCGTCCGTCGACGACGACCTTCGCGGTCCAGTTCGGCGCGGGATCGTGAAGTGCGCCACGCTGCTTCAAGGTGCTCGCGAGCAGGAAGGGGACGACGCGATCGAGCTGGACCGCCCGTTCTTCTTCGTCCGTGAATGCGCTCAGATTCTTGCCGGCGACGAGATATGTCCCGTCGTCGAGCTTCACGTCGACCAGTGCGGCCGGGCCGTGACAGACGGCGCCGACCACGCCACCCGCTTCATGGATCGTGCGCGTCACCTTTTCCACGTCGGCATTGCCGGGAAAATCCCACATTGCGCCATGACCGCCGGCAAAGAAGACCGCCGCATATTTCGACGCATCGACCTCGCCCAGCCGCTGCGTATGGCGCAATGCATCGCGGAAAGCGGCATCGCGCCAATAGCGCGCGTTGATTTCGTCGTCGAGATCCAGCCCGTCGACCGGCGGTTCGCCGCCCTGAATGGACGCGAATTCGACGGGAATGCCGGCGGCGTCCAATTCGGCCAGCGGATGCGTCACTTCGCCGAGATAGAAACCGGTCGGCTCGCCGGTCGAGCCTTTCTTCGCGTGGCTCGTGAGTACGAATAGAACCGACAGATCCTGCCGGTCGCGATGTTGGCCATTCATGCTGTGCTCCTGGATTTCAATGGGTGACTCGGCGATGCAGTCACGACGCACGCACTTTATTTGGCTCGCCAGCGGAGATAAACTCGCGCGAAAGTAAATCTTTTGTTCTTTGGAGGACAAGATGGCGCGCAAATTCGACCATCTCGGTGACGTGGAAGCGTTCGTGACGGTGGTCGAAAAAGGCTCGATGACGGCCGGCGCGGTGGCATTGGGCAGCACGCCGTCCGTGTTGAGCCGGGCCATCACCCGTCTGGAAGCCCGGCTGGGCACGCAGTTGCTGCGTCGTTCCACGCGGCGGTTGAGCCTGACGGAGCACGGCAGGCTCTATCTGGAGCAATCGCGCGCGGCGTTTTTGCTGATCGATGACGCCGAGCGGGCCATTCAGGGGCACGGCGGTACCTTGACCGGCCATGTCCGGCTGAGCGTACCGACGACGTACGGGCACTATCGTCTGCCGCCGCTGCTTCGACGGTTCACGCGGGAACACCCGCACGTTCGCGTGGAGTTGAACATCGCGAACCGGAACGTGGATCTCGTGGCCGAAGGTTTCGACCTGGCGATTCGTCTGGGCGAATTACCGGACAGCGGTCTGGTCGCGCGCAAGCTCGAGGATGCGGCGCTGTGCCTTGTCGCGTCGCCCGAGTACGTCGCCCACGCCGGCACGCCCGCAAACGTGGCCGACCTGGAGCACCATCTTTGTTTGCCGTTCATGCTGCCCAGCAGCGGCCGTATCGCGCCCTGGGTATTCCGTGACGGCGATCGGGACATCGATTGGCTGCCGGCTTCGAACGTCGCGGTGTCCGACGATGTGCTCGGTGTCGTGTCGATGGCGCAGAGTGGCGGCGGTATCTGCCAGACCTACGACTTCATCGTTGAGGATCGGATCCGGGCCGGAAATCTCGTCGAAGTGTTACCCCATCTGCGCGGGCGCACACGGCCGTTTTCGGTCGTCTACGCGCCGCATCGCCGCTTGTCGGCCGCGTCCCGCAATTTGATCGACATGTTGGTCACGTCGGCGGCCGAGGCTTGAAGCGATTGCGATACATCCTTCGCCGCGGCACGCGATGAAAGGGCGGCGCCACTTGCCGGGTCGGGCTTCCGGTCAGGGTGGAAAGCCGTTTTCGACTGGGTGTACGGGCTATCCATCGTGAGCCTGTATCCCTATCCGATCGAAAGCCACACCGGACCGACGCCCCCGTATTAACCCTGATTAAAAAACCTTATCGCGGTGAAAAATTCCGCATCTTATTGCGCGGATATCGGCTCGCTATAGTGGCTCGCTTTCCCGCACGCATCCCCCGCGTGCGCAGACGAACGGCAGGAGCCCCTTGATGACCACCGCTACCCGATTCACCGAAGTCGAGGATCTGATGCCCGCCGCAGGCGGGCTGCGCGAGATCCGTCACCACATCCATCACCATCCCGAACTCGCGTACGAAGAGCACGACACGGCCGCGCTCGTCGCGGACAAGCTCGAGCAATGGGGCTGGCAGGTGACGCGCGGGGTCGGCAAGACGGGCGTCGTCGGCACGCTGCGGGTGGGCGACGGCGCGCGCAGCATCGGCATTCGCGCGGACATGGATGCGCTGCCGATCGTCGAGGCGACCGGCCTGCCGTATGCGAGCGGCACGCACGGCAAGATGCACGCATGCGGCCACGACGGCCACACGACGATGCTGCTCGGCGCCGCGCAGCATCTCGCGAAGACGCGCAACTTCTCGGGCACCGTGCACCTGTATTTCCAGCCGGCGGAAGAGCACGGCGTCGACAGCGGCGCGAAGAAGATGATCGACGACGGCCTGTTCGAGCGTTTCCCGTGCGACGCCGTGTTCGGCATGCACAACCATCCGGGCGCGGCGCCCGGCGTCTTCCTCACGCGGCGCGGCCCGTTCATGTCGGCGGGCGACAAGGCGATCGTCACGATCGAAGGCGTCGGCGGCCACGCGGCGCGGCCGCATCTGACCGTCGACCCGGTGGTGGTCGCGGCGAGCATCGTGATGGCGCTGCAGACGATAGTCGCGCGCAACGTCGACCCGTCGCAGCCGGCGGTGGTCACGGTCGGCTCGATGCACGCGGGCACCGCGAACAACGTGATTCCGAACGGCGCGCGCCTCGAACTCAGCGTGCGTTCGTTCAGCCCCGACGTGCGCGCGCTGCTCAAGCGCCGCATCACCGAGCTGGCCGAAACGCAGGCTGCGAGCTACGGCGCGACCGCGAACGTCGAGTACATCGAAGGCTATCCGGTCGTCGTCAATACGGATGCCGAAACGGATTTCGCCGCGCAGGTCGCGCGCGAACTCGTCGGGGATGCGCACGTGGTCGAGCAGGCCGACCTGCTGATGGGCAGCGAGGATTTCGCATTCATGCTGCAGCAGCGGCCCGGCTCGTTCGTGCGGCTCGGCAACGGCGAAGGCGAGGACGGCTGCATGGTGCACAACCCGAAATACGACTTCAACGATCGCAACCTGCCGATCGGCGCCGCGTTCTGGACGCGCCTCGTCGAGCGTTACCTCGGGCAGTGATCGCAACGGCGGCGCGCAGCCGGCGCTTCCGGCCGCATTGAGAGGAGAGGAGAGCGATGCAGAAAGACCATCTCGCGCTGCACCCCGCGTCGCCGGGCGCCGCTGAAGCCGGGGCGCCCGGCGCGCCTGCCGTCACGCGGCGCGGCGCGATCGCCGCGGCCGTGATCGGCAACTGGCTGGAATTCTTCGATTTCACCGTGTACGGCTTCTTCGCGGTGCTGATCGGCAAGCTGTTCTTCCCGTCGAGCGACCCGACCACGTCGCTGCTGCTGTCGGTCGCGACGTTCGCCGCCGGCTTCTTCACGCGGCCGCTCGGCAGCGTCGTGCTGGGCGTCTATGCCGACCGCAAGGGGCGCAAGGCCGCGCTGAACCTGACGATCATGCTGATGGCGCTCGGCACCGGCCTGATCGCGATCGCGCCGACCTATGCGCAGGTGGGCGTGGCCGCGCCGCTGCTCGTGGTGTTCGCGCGGTTGCTGCAGGGCTTCTCGCAAGGCGGCGAATTCGGCGCGGCGACGTCGACGCTGCTCGAACAGGGCGGCACGTCGCGCCGCGGGTTCCGCGCGAGCTGGCAGCTCGCGACGCAAGGCGGTGCCGCGCTGATGGGCTCGGGGTTCGCGGCGCTGCTGTCGAACACGATGACGAAGGACGCGCTGGAAGGCTGGGGCTGGCGGCTGCCGTTCCTCGTCGGCGTGCTGATCGCGCCGGTCGGGATGTTTTTGCGTCGCCGGCTCGCGGACGACGCGCCCGGCGACCGCCATCACGGCATCGAGCGCGGCGTGCTGCACGAGCTGTTCTCGAAGCACGCGCGCACGGTGCTGCTGCTGATGCTCACGGTGATGGGCGGCACGGTGTCGACCTACATCCTGACGTTCTACATGCCGACCTACGCGATCCACACGCTCGGCCTGCCGATGAAGCTGTCGATGTTCGTCGGGGTCGCGTCGGGCTGCGTGATGCTGGTCACGTGCCCGCTGTTCGGCTGGCTGTCGGACAAGCTCGGCAGCCGGCGCCTGCCGATCTTCGTCGGCCGCGGCGTGCTGGTCGCGCTGCTGTTTCCCGCGTTCTGGCTGATGAACCATCATCCGACGCTGTCGGTGATCCTGCCGCTGACCGCGCTGATGCTGCTGTTCTATTCGCTCGGCTCCGCATCGGAAATGGCGCTGATGTGCGAGTCGCTGCCGCGCCACGTGCGGGCGACGGGCATCTCGATCGCGTATGCGCTCGCGGTGACGATCTTCGGCGGCACCGCGCAGTTGATCGCGACCTGGCTCGTGAAGACGACCGGCAGCAAGCTCGCACCGGCGGGCTACGTGGCCGCGTGCGTGGTGCTGTCGCTGATCGCGGTCGCGATGCTGCGCGAGACCGCGCGCGAATCGCTGGACTGACGCGCGAGGCGCGATGCGGGCGGCGCGCGCGGCCGTATGCGCTTACCGTCCGCTCACCACCCTCAGATACGACGCGAGCATCGTCGCGAGTTCCTGCGCGGCCGGCGTCAGCGGTACGGCCGCGCGCTGCAGCAGGCAGACGTCCTGCGCTTCGGCCCGTTCGCGCACCGGCACTTTCACGAGCGCGCCGGCGAACGGCCCGTGCCGCGTGATCGCTTCGGTTTCGAGCGCGAGGGAATCGGTCTGCGTGACGATCTGCAGCGTCTCGAACATCCCTTCGACGGTCGCGAGAATCTTCGGCGGCGGCTGGCCGTGCGCGTCGAAGTACGCGAGCAGCCGGTTGACGACCGGGTCGGCGCTCAGGTTCGGCGAGCGCGTGGACACCCACGCGTGGCCGGCCAGCTCGGCGAGCGATCGCGCATGCATCGCCGGGTGCCCGTTGCGGCAGACGACCACCGGCGCCGACGTGCGCAGCGGCGTGACCGCGAGATCGGTCGTGTCGGTCTGCTTCGCGACCAGCGCGATCGCGAAATCGACCGCGCTTTCGCGCAGCCAGCCGATCATCATCCGCGACGTGCCGGTGCGCAGGTGCACGTCCACCTTGTCGAAGCGCGCGCGGAACGCGGTCAGCACCGGCGCGAACGCGTCGATCAGCGGCTCGGTCACGAGGCCGAGCGTGACGGTGCCTTCGTAGGCGCCGCTCAACTGACGAATTTCCCGCTCGACCTGGTCGCATTCGCCGAGGATCGAACCGGAGCGCGCGAGCAGCCGCTGGCCGACGGCCGTCGGCACGATCCCGCGATTGGTGCGCGTGAACAGCGTCGCGCCGAGCGTCGCCTCGAGGCCCTGCAGTTGCTGCGAGACGCCGCTTTGCGCGAGACCGAGCGCGCGTGCGGCCGCGCGCAGGCTGCCGTGCTCGACGACGGCCTGGAAGATGCGGAGCTGGGACAGCGTGAACGCCATGGGAAGCTGCGAGGCCGGTGATCGGAAATACCGATCATGATAAGTCAGCCGATGGTTCCGGCGGCAGCCGGCGGCCCCTACGATCGCAGGCAGTCCGGCGCATGCCGTTCGTCCCGCTACCTGCCCATCGTCGACCATGAAACGTCTCCTCGTCCCGCTCGTTTCCCTGTGCATTGGCCTGACGGCCACGTCCGCGTTTGCGCTCGACGCGCACGTGGTGCGGCTCGGCATCGACCCGACCTATCCGCCGATGGATGCGAAAGCGCCCGACGGCAGCCTGAAAGGCTTCGACGTCGATCTCGGCAACGAGATCTGCCGCCGCGCGCAGTTGCGCTGCCAGTGGGTCGAGCTCGAATTCTCCGGGATGATCCCCGCGTTGCAGGCGCGCAAGATCGACGCGATCCTGTCGTCGATGGCGATCACCGCGAAGCGCGAGAAACAGATCCTGTTCTCGTCGAAGCTGTTCCGCTTCAAGTCGCGGCTCGTCGCGCGGCCCGGCAGCGGGCTCGACGGCACGGCGGCGTCGCTGGCCGGCAAGCGCGTCGGCGTGCAGTCGGGCACGCAGTTCGAATCGTGGGCGCTTGCGCACTGGGCGCCGACCGGCGTCGGCGTGGTGCCGTACAAGAGCCAGGACGACGTGTTCGCCGATCTCGTGAACGGCCGCCTCGACGCGGCGCTGCTCGGCACCGTGGAAGTCGACTACGGGTTCCTGCGCCAGCCGCGCGGCAAGGGCTTCGCATTCGTCGGCGCGCCGCTCGACATGGGCGATCGCGGCGTCGGCATCGGCGTGCGGCAGTCGGATACCGCGCTCAAGGCGTCGATCGACGGCGCGATCGCGTCGATGCTGAAGGACAGTACGTACGACCGGATCGCGAAGCAGTATTTCGATTTCAATCCGTACGGCGACTGAGCGCCGTGCAGGCCCGTCGTTCCGATTCCCCGTTTTCATCCGTTCGAGACCATCGATGCAGATTCGCACCACGCCGCTCCTGTCGCCGTCGATCGGCACGCAGCGCACGCTGACGAGCTTCCATTTCGGGCCGGCCGGCAGCGGCCGCAAGATCTACCTGCAGGCCGCGTTGCACGCGGACGAGACGCCGGCGATGCTCGCGGCGGTCGTGCTGAAGCAGCGCCTCGCGCAGCTCGACGCCGCAGGCCGGCTCGCGGCCGAAGTCGTGCTCGTGCCGGTGTCGAACCCGGTCGGTCTCAATCATCATCTGCTCGGGCAGTTCATCGGCCGTTTCGACCTCGCGAGCGGCCGCAACTTCAATCGCGGCTTCCTGCCGCTCGCGGAGATCGCCGCGCGGGCGCGCAACCGGCTGGGCGGCGACGGCGCGCGCAATCGCGCGATCGTGCGCGAATGCGTCGGCGCGGCGCTCGACGACATCGCGCCGCGCACCGAATTCGATGCGCTGCAGCTTGCGCTGCTGAAGCTGTCGCACGACGCCGACGTCGTGATCGACCTGCATTGCTCGCTCGAAGCGGTGATGCACGTATACACGAGCGATACCGCGTGGCCGGACGTCGAGCCGCTCGCGCGTTATCTCGGTGCGGAGGTGTCGCTGCTCGCCGAGGATTCGGGCGGCCATGCGTTCGACGACGCGCATCACCTGCTGTGGTCGCGATTGCGCGCGCATTTGCCGGAGGGCACGCCGATGGCCGCCGGCACCGTGGCCGTGACCGTCGAGTGCCGCGGCCAGCGCGACGTGACGTACGACTATGCGCAACGCGACGCCGACGCGCTCGTCGACTATCTCGTGTGGTGCGGCGCGGTGCGCGGCGAACGTGCGCCGCTGCCACCGCTGGCCGCGCCGGCCACGCCGCTTGCGGGCAGCGAGCAGTTTTACGCGCCGGTGAGCGGGATTCTCGTGCACCGTGCGGCGATCGGCGCGACGATCCGTGCGGGCGATCCGCTGTTCGACATCGTCGATCCGCTGACGGATGCGGTCACGACGATCTCGAGCGCGACCGATGGCGTGTTCTACATGCGGCGCGCGATCCGTTTCGTGACGGCCGGTGCGCCGCTCGGGCGCGTGACCGGCACGGTGCCGGTGCGAACGGGGATGCTGCTGGGTGCGTGAGCGGTGCCGGTTGCGCGCGGTGTCCGAAATGCGCCGTGCAATTTCGTTCTCGTCAAATTGACCGGGCGTTGCCGCGCTCCTAAATTGGGCGATGCGGAGCGCGCTCCGTGTTCCGTGAGAAGGACGTTGCAAACAGAGTCAGAGAGTTGAGCGGGCGGCGCATGCCGCCCGTCTTTTTATCCGCTTCGCGCCACGCGATCCCTCCATCCCCGTCTTGCCGGTTCGCCGGGCGAACGATCGCTCAGCCGCGCCGCGCCACCAGCTCCGATACCGTCTGCGCGGCCTGCTGCAGCGGCCCGAGAAACTCCTTCACCATCTGCTTCGCGGTATGCCGCTGTGCGTTGCCGCTGATGTTCATCGCGGCGATCACCTGCCCGCGCCGGTTGCGGATCGGCGCGGAGATCGACATCAAGCCCACCTCGAGTTCCTGGTCGACCACGGCCCAGCCTTGCTGGCGCACCTGCGCGATTGTCGCCTTGAGTTCGCCGATGTCGGTGATCGTGCGCGGCGTATGCGCGCGGATCCCGCTTTGCGCGAGCGTTTCGTCGAGCGTCGCGTCGTCGAGCGCGGACAGCAGCACGCGGCCCATCGACGTGCAGTACGCGGGCAGCCGGCTGCCGATCGACAGGTTGATCGTCATGATCTTGCGGGTCGGCACGCGCAGCACGTAGACGATCTCGGTGCGGTCGAGCACCGCGGCCGAGCAGCTTTCGTGGATCTGCGCGGACAACTGCTCCATCACCGGATCGGCGAGATTCCAGAACGGCATCGACGTCAGGTACGCGAAGCCGAGCTCGAGGATCTTCGGCGTGAGCCGGAACAGCCGGCCGTCGGCCTCGACGTAGCCGAGCGTCTGCAGCGTGAGCAGGATCCGGCGCGCGCCCGCGCGCGTGAGGCCGGTGGCCGACGCGACCTCGGTGAGCGTCTGCTCCGGGCGCGCCGCGTCGAATGCGCGGATCACCGCGAGGCCGCGCGCGAACGACTGCACATAGGAGTCGCCGGGTTTCGTTTGAATATCGTCGGTTGTCATGAGCGCCTGGAATGTCGTGCAGCCGAGAAGATAGCGCAAGGGGCCCGACACGCCAACCGCACGGCGGACCGCGCCCTTGACAGGTCGTCCCTGCACTCCCTATGATGCGTTGAACGTTCGATACACGATCTTATGTTCGTATATAGAACATTTAAGCGCATCCCGGCGGGCAATGCAAGGGGGCGCCCCGTTCATTTCCCAGCCTTTCACGGGACCGGAGACACTGATGACCGAAGCTTTTCTGTGTGATGCGATTCGTACGCCGATCGGGCGTTACGGCGGTGCACTGTCCGGCGTGCGCGCCGACGATCTGGGCGCGGTGCCGCTCAAGGCGCTCGTCGAGCGCAACCGCGACGTCGACTGGACGGCGATCGACGACGTGATCTACGGCTGCGCGAACCAGGCCGGCGAGGACAACCGCAACGTCGCGCGCATGTCGGCGCTGCTGGCGGGCCTGCCGGAGGGCGTACCCGGTTCGACGATCAACCGCCTGTGCGGCTCCGGAATGGATGCGGTCGGCGTGGCCGCGCGCGCGATCAAGTCGGGCGAAGCCGCGCTGATGGTGGCGGGCGGCGTCGAGAGCATGACGCGTGCGCCGTTCGTGATGGGCAAGGCCGCGAGCGCATTCGCGCGCCAGGCCGACATCTACGATACGACGATCGGCTGGCGTTTCGTCAATCCGCTGATGAAGCAGCTGTATGGCGTCGATTCGATGCCGGAGACGGCCGAGAACGTCGCAGTCGATTACCACGTCAGCCGCGCGGATCAGGACCTGTTCGCGCTGCGCAGCCAGCAGAAGGCCGCGCGTGCGCAGCAGGACGGTACGCTCGCCGAGGAAATCGTGTCGGTCACGATTGCGCAGAAGAAGGGCGATCCCGTGGTCGTGTCGCGTGACGAGCATCCGCGCGAAACGTCGCTCGAAGCGCTCGCGAAGCTGAAGGGCGTCGTGCGCCCGGACGGCTCGGTCACGGCCGGCAACGCGTCGGGCGTCAACGACGGCGCCGCCGCGCTGCTGCTGGCGAACGAGGCAACCGCGAAGCGCTTCGGCCTGACGCCGCGCGCCCGCGTGCTGGGGATCGCGACGGCCGGCGTCGCGCCGCGCGTGATGGGCATCGGCCCCGCGCCGGCCACGCAGAAGCTGCTCGCGCGGCTCGGGATGACGATCGACCAGTTCGACGTGATCGAGCTAAACGAAGCGTTCGCGTCGCAGGGTCTCGCGGTGCTGCGCATGCTCGGCGTCGCCGACGACGATCCCCGCGTGAACCCGAACGGCGGTGCGATTGCGCTCGGTCACCCGCTCGGCGCATCGGGTGCGCGCCTCGTGACGACAGCGATGTACCAGTTGCATCGCACGAACGGCCGCTTTGCGCTGTGCACGATGTGCATCGGCGTCGGTCAGGGCATCGCGATCGCGATCGAACGCGTCTGACCGGCGCGATGGGGTGAAGCGGCCGGATACGCGCCGCTTTACCGCCGCGCCGTTTCCGCCACGATGGGCGGCACGAGATGTCTCGTGCCGCCCATCGTCGTTAACCGGCTGGCGACAGCTGCCTGAGCCGCGCGTCGAGCGCGTCGATCTCGGTGTCCGCGAACACCTCGATGCCATGCGCGCGCAGCAGCGCCGCCGTGACGCCGGCGCCCGCGTGCCGCCGGCTCTCGAAACTTCCGTCGTAAATGAACGTGCTGCCGCACGAGGGACTGCCATCGGCGAGGATCGCGAAGCGGCAGCCGTGTGCCTGCGCGAGGGCCAGCGCGGTCTGCGCGCCGGCCACGAACGGGGCCGTCACGTCGGTGCCGTCCACGTCGACGATGCGTGCGTGACCCGAGAGCACCTGCTGCCCCGATGCGCCGCCGGCGATCTCGGCAGGCGGGCGCGGCACGCCGAGGTCGCCCGCCAGCTCCGGGCAGACGGCCACGAGACGCCCTTCGCGTTGCCACCGTTCGAGCGCCTCGTGCGCGGCGGTTTTCGCCGAGCCGTTGTAACGGACCGGATGGCCGACCACGCACATGCTGACGAGGATCTTCGGCGTGGCGGGCTGTGGCGGGTCGTCGTTCAATGTCGCGCTCCGTGACGTGCTGACGGCAACTGATGGGGCTGTGGCGGCGCGCAAAATTCTACGCTTCATCCGCATGCCGGGCGGTCACGCCGTCGGCCCTTCGAGGTGAATGTCTTCGGGCTCGAGTGCGTAAAGCTCGGGATCGGGCGCCGCGCTGACCGTGAAGCCGAGCCGCAGGTAGAAGTCGATCGTGCGCTGCGACGGCGTGGCCGACACGTACAGACGCTCGGCGCCCATCGTGCGTGCCTGCGCCTGCGCCGCGCGATAGAGCTGTTCGCCGAGCCCGCAACCGCGCCAATCGTGGCTCACGTGCAGGAACTTCAACTGCAGCATGTCGCGCCGCGGGCCGAGCGGCCGGCTGTCGACGACGACGGCCGCAACGAGCCGCGTGCCGTCGAACCGCCCGAGAAACCAGCCGCCGCGGTCGTGACAGTCGAGCAGGATCGGCGTGTAGTGCTCGGCTTCGCCGTCGGGCCAGCCGGCCACGTCGTAGAACTCGGGCACGAGATGCAGCGCGCCGTCGCGCAGCACGTACAGGTGTTCGATGATTTCACGCCGGTCGATGGTCCACACGAGCGGCACGTCGTCGCGGGCCAGCAGGCGGGCCGACAGCGCGTCGCGCGCGGCGGCAGTGCGGCGCGTCATGCGGCCACCCGGTGCGCGGCGATTGCGTACATCAACGGCAACCGCGGCATGCCTTCGGGCGGCACCATCCGGCGGCCGTCCAGCTCGCGCATGCCGTCGAAGCCCTTCCAGCCGTTCGCGTACGGATATTCGGTCAAGCGATCGATCGCGAGACCGGCCGATATCAGTGCATTCACCACGTCGCCGATGCCCCACATGAACTCGTAGCTCGGATGCGGGTTCGCGAAATCGACGATGCCCGGGCGGTCGTGTTGCGCGCCGAGCCCCGTGCCGGACGCCGCGACGTAATCGCCGACGCCTGCGGGTTCCTCGGTCGCGTCGTCCTTGAAGTAGTCGTAGTGCGGCTGCCAGTGTTCGTCGAAATACAGCGAGAACGGATGGAACTCGACCATCGCGAAGCGGCCGCCCGGTGCGAGCAGCGAGGCGATCCCGTGCGCCCATGCGGTCAGGTCCGACAGCCAGTAGATCGCTCCGTACGACGTGAACACGCGATCGAAGCGCTCGCCGCGCGCGGCGGCTTCGGGCATCCAGTCGAGTACGTCGGCGCGCTCGAATCGCGCGGGAAGGCCCGCGTCGGCCGACAGTTGCCGCGCGAAGTCGATCGCCTCGTCGGAGATGTCGACGCCGGTTGCGTCCGCGCCCTCGCGCACGAGGCTCAGCGTGTCCTGCCCCGCGTTGCATTGCAGGTGCAAGAGCCGCAGACCCGCGAGATCGCCGAGCAGTTCGCGTTCTTCCGGAAACAGCGTCGAGCCGCCATTGCGGAAAAATGCAGCCTGATCGCCTTTATGGCTGTTATGCGCGACCGTCGCCTTATTCCAGGACAACCGATTCAGTTCGTGCAATGCCTTTTTCATCGAATTCGAATTCCGGTGGAATGGAGCAGGATAAGTCAAATCGTTTCGCCGCGCGCAACGGATGCCGGCATCGGCACGCCGGGCGGCGCGTTGTGACAAGTCGATAAACACGTGCCGCGATTATCGCCGGAATATTTGATCGAAATCATGGTAATGGCGGAATTGCATGCATGATGCGCGACAGGATTAAGGTTTCCCGGTGCATTGCCGACAAAGGACGAGAGTGTCGTAAAGCGATCAACCGTTTTTCGGCTACTGAGCGCGATTTCAGCGCGATGCGGACGACAGATCCGCCTTTCGGAGCCTTGCATGCGCAACAACCAGCCCGTTACTCAACAGGAATTCGATTTTCCCGACGACGTCACACTGATGTCGACGACCGATGCCGACAGCGTCATCACCTACGCGAACACGACGTTCGCGCAGGTGAGCGGGTTCTCGAACGAGGACCTCGTCGGCCAGCCGCACAACGTGGTGCGTCATCCGGACATGCCGAAGGAGGCGTTCGCCGACATGTGGGCGACGCTCAGGCGCGGCGAGCCGTGGACCGCGCTCGTGAAGAACCGCCGCAAGAACGGCGACCATTACTGGGTGCGCGCGAACGCGATTCCGGTGATGCGCAACGGGCAGCCGAAGGGCTACATGTCGGTGCGCACGAAGGCGACGCGCGACGAGACCCAGGCCGCGGACGCGCTGTATCGCGCGTTTCGCGAAGGCAAGAACGGTCGGCGCCGGTTCCACAAGGGGCTCGTCATCCGCACCGGGCTGCTGCGGATCGCGTCGCTGCCGCAGACGATGTCGGTGCGTGCGCGCGTTCATTCGGCATCGTGTGTGCTGGCGCCGGCGATCGTCGGCGCGGGCTGGGCCTGCGGGCTGACCGGCAACGGGCTCGCGGCGTTTGCCGGTGTGACGATCGGCGTGGCGGCCGCCGCCGGCTGGTGGCTCGATGCGCAGATCGTGCAACCGCTGAAGCGGCTGCACGAGCAGGCGCTGAACGTCGCGACCGGCGAGAGCCGGCGCGGCGTGCGGATGAATCGCGTCGACGAGATCGGCATGACGCTGCGCACGATCAACCAGCTCGGGCTGATGTTCCGCTGGCTCGTCGACGACGTCAGCGAGCAGGTGCACAACGTGCAGCGCGCGAGCAACGAGATCGCGCAAGGCAACAACGACCTCAGCGCGCGTACCGAGCAGGCCGCGTCCAGCGTGCAGCAGACCGCCGCGTCGATGGCGGAAATGACGGCCACCGTGTCGAGCAATGCGGAAACGGCGCTGCAGGCGAATCGGTTGTCCGTTTCCGCGAGCGACGCGGCCGAGCGTGGCGGGCAGGCGGTGAGCGAGGTCGTCGCGACGATGAGCGAGATCACCGAGAGTTCGCGCAAGATTGCCGACATCATCGGCGTGATCGACGGCATCGCGTTCCAGACCAACATCCTCGCGCTGAATGCGGCGGTCGAGGCCGCACGCGCGGGCGAGCAGGGTCGTGGTTTCGCGGTGGTCGCAGGCGAGGTGCGCGCGCTCGCGCAGCGCAGCGCGAACGCGGCGAAGGAGATCAAGACGCTGATCGGCGCGAGCGTCGAGCGGGTGGAGTCGGGCGCGCGGCGCGTGGACGAGGCGGGCCGGACGATGGAGGACATCGTCACGCAGGTGAAGCGCGTGTCCGGTCTGATCGCGGAAATCAGCTCGTCGACGGCCGAGCAGAGCACGGGCGTCGCGCAGGTCGACCAGGCGGTCGTGCATCTGGACAACATCACGCAGCAGAACGCGGCGCTCGTCGAGCAGAGCACGGCGGCGTCGGAGAGCCTGAAGCAGCAGGCGACGCGGTTGGTGGAGGCGGTGAACGTATTCCGCTGATTGCGGATAAGGCAGGTGACGCGGGCACGGCGGAGAGGGATACCGGCCCGCGTCGTGACCGCCCGGTTCCGGCCGGGCGGCCGGGGCCTGCCGCTCGCGCGCCAGGCCCGGAACCGTCAGACGGCCAGGCAGAGGTACTTGATCACGACGTAGTCGTCGATGCCGTAGTGCGAACCTTCGCGGCCGAGGCCCGACTGCTTCACGCCGCCGAACGGCGCGACTTCGTTCGAGATCAGGCCCGTGTTCACGCCGACCATCCCGTATTCGAGCGCTTCGGCGACCTTCCACACGCGGCCGATGTCGCGGCTGTAGAAGTACGCGGCGAGGCCGAATTCGGTGTCGTTCGCGAGGCGGATCACCTCGTCGTCGCTGCCGAACTTGAACAGCGGCGCGAGCGGCCCGAACGTCTCTTCCTTCGCGACCTTCATCGCCGGCGTGACGCCGGTCAGCACCGTCGGCTCGAAGAAGCCGTGACCGAGCGCGTGACGCTTGCCGCCCGTCACGACGGTCGCGCCCTTCGCGAGCGCGTCCTCGATGTGCGCCTCGACCTTCAGCACGGCTGCTTCGTTGATCAGCGGGCCTTGCGTGACGCCCGGCTCCGTGCCGCGGCCGACCTTCAACTGGCCGACGGCCGCCGCGAGCTTCTGCGCGAACTGGTCGTACACGGCTTCATGCACGTAGAAGCGGTTCGTGCACACGCAGGTCTGGCCGCTGTTGCGGTACTTCGACGCGATCGCCCCCTGCACGGCCGCGTCGAGGTCGGCGTCGTCGAACACGATGAACGGCGCGTTGCCGCCGAGCTCCAGCGACACCTTCTTGACCGTCGCCGCGCACTGCGCCATCAACAGGCGGCCGACCGGCGTCGAGCCCGTGAACGACAGCTTGCGCACGATCGGGTTCGACGTCAGTTCGCCGCCGATCGCCTTCGGGTCGCCCGTGACGACGCTGAACACGCCCGCCGGCACGCCCGCGCGCTCGGCCAGCACGGCCATCGCAAGCGCGGAGAACGGCGTCGCCTCGGCCGGCTTCACGACGATCGGGCAGCCTGCCGCGAGCGCCGGGCCGACCTTGCGGGTGATCATCGCCGCCGGGAAGTTCCACGGCGTGATCGCCGCGCACACGCCGATCGCTTCCTTCGTCACGACGATGCGCTTGTCGCTCGCCGGCGTCGGGATCGTGTCGCCGTACACGCGCTTGCCCTCTTCCGCGAACCACTCGAGGAACGATGCCGCGTAGCCGATCTCGCCCTTCGCTTCGGCCAGCGACTTGCCCTGCTCGGTGGTGAGGATCAGCGCGAGGTCGTCGGCGTTCTCCATCATCAGGTCGTGCCACTTGCGCAGGATGACCGCGCGTTCCTTCGCGGTCTTCTTGCGCCACGCCGGCCATGCGGCATTCGCGGCGTCGATCGCGTGACGCGTTTCCGCCGCGCCCATCGCCGGCACGGTGCCGAGCAGGCCACCCGTCGCCGGGTTGCGGACGTCGAACGTCTCGCCGTTCGTTGCGCGTTGCCATTCGCCGTTGACGTACGCCTCTTGGCGGAACAGCGACGGATCTTTCAGTGCCAGGGTTTCCTGAACCGTGCTCATATGAATCACCTGCTTTGAAAAGGACGGATGCAAACGGCCGCCGCCGTCTTCACGACGGCGGCGGCGCATTCAGTCGGGGGCGGGCGCTCAGGCCGGCACGCCGACCGTTTCCTTCAGCACTTCCTCGAGGATCGCGAGCGCTTCGTCGAACACGGCTTGCGGGATCGTCAGCGGGAACAGGAAGCGCACGACGTTCGAGTACACGCCGCACACGAGCAGCAGCAGCCCGCGCTCGAGCGCACGCGCCTGCACGCGCTTCGTGAACTCGGCATCCGGCTCGCCCGAACCCGGCTTCAGGAATTCGACCGCGATCATCGCGCCCGGGCCGCGCACGTCGGCGATCTGCGGCACGTCCGCCTGCAGCGCATTCAGCTTCGCCTTCAGCACGTCGCCGAGCTGCGTCGCGCGCTCGCACAGCTTCTCTTCGTCGATGATCTCGAGCACCGCGTGCGCCGACGCGACGGCCAGCGGGTTGCCCGCGTAGGTGCCGCCGAGGCCGCCGGGCGCGGCCGCGTCCATCACGTCCGCACGGCCGACGACGCCCGACAGCGGCATGCCGCCGGCAAGGCTCTTCGCCATCGTGATCAGGTCGGCCAGCACGTCGTAGTGCTGCATCGCGAACAGCTTGCCGGTGCGCGCGAAGCCCGTCTGCACTTCGTCGGCGATCAGCAGAATGCCGTGTTCGTTACAGATCTTGCGCAGCGCGCGCACGAACTCGGCCGGCGCCGGGTTGAAGCCGCCTTCGCCCTGGACCGGTTCGAAGATGATCGCGGCGACGCGCTTCGGATCGATGTCGGCCTTGAACAGCATCTCGATCGCCTTGATCGAGTCGGCCGTCGTCACGCCGTGCAGCGCGTTCGGGTACGGCGCGTGGAACACGTCGCCCGGGAACGGGCCGAAGTTCAGCTTGTACGGGGCGACCTTGCCGGTCAGCGCCATGCCCATCATCGTGCGGCCGTGGAAGCCGCCCGAGAATGCGATGACGCCCGGACGGCCGGTCGCCGCACGCGCGATCTTGATCGCGTTTTCGACGGCTTCGGCGCCGGTCGTGAAGAACGCCGTCTTCTTCGGGAAGTCGCCCGGCGCGCGTGCGTTGATCTTTTCCGCCAGCTCGACGTACGACGCGTACGGGACGATCTGGTAAGCGGTGTGCGTGAAGCTGTTCAACTGATCCGCGATCGCCTTGACGATCTTCGGGTGGCGGTGGCCCGTGTTCAGCACCGCGATGCCGGCGGCGAAATCGATGAAGCGGCGGCCTTCGACATCCCACAGCTCCGCGTTCTCGGCGCGGGCTGCGTAGAAATCGCACATCACGCCGACGCCGCGCGGGGTGGCGGCGTTCTTGCGGGCCTGCAGGTCGGCATTCTTCACGGTCATCTCCTTGATGTTCGGTCCGGTGGGTAGAAAATCGGGCGCCTTGGCAGCCCATGGACGCGACTATAATCACATTTGGCTCCGGCAATCAGAGCCATTTCAATAAATATTCAGGAGCCAATCATGCGCGCAAGCGTGTTGTCGGACTGGCTGGCGCAGCGCCTCGTGCGCGGCGGCGAACAGCCGATCTACCGCCAGCTTCACCGGCTGCTGCAACAGGCGATCCTGTCGCGCGAACTGCCGGCCGGCACGCGCGTGCCGTCGTCGCGGCTGCTGGCCGCCGAGCTCGGGATCGCGCGCAACACGGTCACGCAGGTATACGAACAGCTTGTGCTCGAAGGCTATGTGCACTCGGCGACGGGTCGCGGCACGTTCGTCGCCGACAGCGCGCCGGACGAGATCGTCGGCGCGCCCCCCGACGCGGCGGCCGGGCCGGCCGTCGTGACGCCGTCCGTGCGGCGCCTGTCCGCGCGCGGCACGCGGCTCGTCGAAGGCGCCGGCGTGTCGAAGCGTCAGGGCGGCGCGTTCATGCCGGGCGTGCCCGATGTGTCGCGATTTCCGGCGCGCGTATGGACGCGGCTGCACAACAAGTACTGGCGGCGCTTGCGCCCGGACCTGCTGACCTATGCGCCCGGCGGCGGCCTCGCGCTGCTGCGCGAGGCGCTGGCCGACTACCTGCGCACGTCGCGCTCGGTGCGCTGCACGCCCGAGCAGATCGTGATCACGACCGGCATCCACCAGTCGATCGACCTCGCGGTGCGGCTGCTGACCGATCCGGGCGATGCGATCTGGACCGAGGATCCGTGCTATTGGGGCGTGCGCAGCGTGCTGAACGTGTCGGGGCTCACCACGCGGCCGATTCCGGTCGACGACGAAGGCATCGCGCCGTCGGCCGCCGATCTCGCCGCGCCGCCGAAGCTGATGCTCGTCACGCCGTCGCATCAGTATCCGCTCGGGATGGTGATGAGCCTCGCGCGCCGCCGGATGTTGCTCGAATACGCGCGCCAGCACGGCTGCTGGATCATCGAGGACGACTACGACAGCGAATTCCGCTACGGCAGCCGGCCGCTCGCGTCGCTGCAGGGGCTCGACACGGCCGGGCAGGTGATCTACGTCGGGAGTTTCGGCAAGACGCTGTTCCCGGGGCTGCGGGTCGGCTATCTGGTCGCGCCGGAGCCGCTCGCGGAGAGTTTCGCGACCGCGAGCGCCGAGCTGTATCGCGAAGGCCAGTTGCTGCAGCAGGCCGTGCTCGCCGAATTCATCGCGGAAGGGCACTTCGTGTCGCATATCCGCAAGATGCGCACGCTGTACGGACAACGCCGCGAGGTGCTGCTCGACGCGGTCGCGCGCCGCTACGGCGATACGCTGCACGCGCTCGGCAGCGACGCGGGGCTGCATCTCGTCACACGGCTGCCGGACGGTGCCGACGATCGAGCCGTCGCGCAGGCCGCGCTCGAGCGCAACATCGTCGTGCGGCCGTTGTCCGGCTACTATGCGCACCGCGAGCGCGCGGCGTCGGGCTTGCTGCTCGGCTACGCGTGCGTGCCGGAGGACGAGATCGCGACGGCGTTCGCGACGCTGGCCGAGGCGATCGACGAGCGGGCGTTCGGCGGGGCCGTTGCGGTGGCGTGACGTGCGAGCACGGCGATATCGACTCGTTGCGATTCCGTCGAAGCTCGATACGCTCCGCAACGAGGCGCGTGTTTTTCGCGCGCTGCCAGCCCGCCTGCTTCCGCGTCGTTGAACGGGAGTCGCAAACCGGTTCATGCGGCTTCCCCTCGGGCAAGAGCGGCGGGCAATATTGCAAGGCGCAGCGGCGCGGAGAGGGCATCTCGCGGAATCGGTCGTGAAGGCCGGCACCGGCTATGGGCCCGGTGCGGGCGTTACAGCCGGATCAACGCCGCGCCCGTCACCACCAGCGCGCATGCGACGAGCCGCTGCGGACCAGGCCGCTCGCGCATCGCGAACCAGCCGATCGCGACCGCGAAGATCGAGCTCGTTTCGCGCAGCGCCGACACGGTCGCGACCGGCAGGTGCCGGTACGCGAGGATCACGATCCCGTACGCGGCAAGCGAGATCGTGCCGGCGATCGCGCCCTGCGCAAGGGCGGTGCGCGAGCCGAGCACCGCGCGCGGGCCGCCGCGCCATGCGCAGACGAGCACGAGCTGCGGCACGCTCCACAGCAGGTACACCCATGCGATGTAGCCGAGCGCGCTGCCGGACACGCGCGAGCCGATGCCGTCGCAGAGCGAATACGCGGCGATGAACACGCCCGTGAGCAACGCGTACGGCACGCCTTCTCCGGAGAACCTGAAGCCGCGCCGCAGCGCGAGCGACATGATCCCGAACGATACGAGTGCGATGCCCGCGAAGCCGAGCGGCGTCGGTCGTTCGTGCAGCACGGCGAACGCGAGCACCGACACCAGCAGCGGCGACATCCCGCGCGCGATCGGATAGATCTGCCCGAATTCGCCGTTGCGGTATGCGCGCGCGAGCGTGAAGCAGTACGCGACCTCGAGCACCGCGGACGCGGCGACGTACGGCCATGCGGCGGGCGCCGGCGCGGGCAGCAGCACGGCGCCGGCGATGCCGAACGCGAGATACGGCAGCGACATCGTGCCGAGTTGCACCAACCGGTCTTCGCTGACGTGGAGGAACGCGTTCCAGATCGCGTGCAGCAGAGCCGAGCACAGCACGAGGGCGACGAAGAGGTGATCCATCGATCAATGAGGAAGCGAGCAAGGGCGGGAGCCGGCAAGGGCCGTCAATTATGTGGGTATCGGGCGCGCTCGCGCGGAATTGTCGATAATGGAGCGTTGTTATTCACCGTATTTACCGGATGCCGACGATGACCGAAGCCACTCAAGCCCAGCCTGCCGTTCCGCGCCTCACGAGCCTGTCGCACGGGGGCGGCTGCGGCTGCAAGATCGCGCCGGGCGTGCTGTCCGAGCTGCTCAAGCGCGCGACGCCGCCCGCGCTGTTCCCTGACCTGCTGGTCGGCACCGAAACCTCCGACGACGCGGCCGTCTACCGGCTCAACGACGAGCAGGCGATCGTCGCGACCACCGATTTCTTCATGCCGATCGTCGACGATCCGTTCGACTTCGGCCGCATCGCGGCCACCAACGCGCTGTCCGACGTCTACGCGATGGGCGGCAAGCCGATCCTCGCCCTTGCGCTGGTCGGCATGCCGATCAACGTGCTGCCGCACGAGACGATCGCCGCCGTGCTGCGCGGCGGCGAATCGGTGTGCGCGGATGCCGGCATTCCGGTCGCGGGCGGCCATTCGATCGATTCGGTCGAGCCGATCTACGGGCTCGCGGCGATCGGCGTCGTGCATCCGTCGCGCGTGAAGCGCAACGCGGCCGCGCGCGCGGGCGACGTGCTCGTGCTCGGCAAGCCGCTCGGCGTCGGCGTGTTGTCGGCCGCGCTGAAGAAGAATCAGCTCGATGCCGACGGTTACGCGCAAATGGTCGCGACCACCACCAAGCTGAACCGGCCGGGCGCCGAGCTCGCCGCGCTGCCGGGCGTGCATGCGCTGACCGACGTCACGGGCTTCGGGCTGCTCGGCCATACGCTCGAACTGGCGCGCGGCGCGCAGCTCACCGCGCGCGTGCACTATGCGTCGCTGCCGTGGCTCGCGGGCGTCGAGGCGTTCGTGGCCGATGGGGTGTTCACCGGCGCGTCGGGCCGCAACTGGGCCGCGTACGGCGCCGATGTGCGGCTCGCCGACGGGCTGCCGCCCGTCGCGCAGGCGCTGCTGACCGATCCGCAGACCTCGGGCGGGTTGCTGGTGGCGTGCGCGCCGGAAGCGGTCGACGACGTGCTCGCGTGCTTCCGTGCCGACGGGTTCGACCGCGCGGCCGTGATCGGCGAGATGGTGGACGGGCCCGCACGCGTCGACGTCGCCTGAGTGCCGATTCACACACCGAATCGTTTCGACGTCGCTGGAATCGATGTCTTCCATCGATGGTATTGAATTGATGCGCTGGACGACCGATGAGCGACTTCCTGTTCGGGCTGACGATCGCGCTGTCAGTCGGGCCCGTCGCGCTGATGATCGCGAATTACGGCATGCGCGCCGGCACGGCGACCGGCGTGCGCGCGGCGATCGGGGTAGCCGCCGCCGATGGCTGCTATGCAATCGTCGCGTTCACGATCGGTGCGATGCTCGCGAACACGCTTGCGTCGCATCTGGCGCTGTTCCGTATGGTCGGTGCGCTCGTGTTGCTCGCGATGGGCGCGCGGATGCCGTGGGAGGCGCTGCGTGACCGGCGCCGCTCGCTCGACGGCGACGGAGCGCCGCCTCCGGGCGATCGCCCGTTCATGTCGATGTTCTTCGTCACGCTCGCGAACCCGCTGACCATTCTGTTGTTCTACGGCTATGCGACGGCTGCCGCCGGTGCGCATCGGCACTGGTTGTTCGGCGCCGCGTGCGTGTTTGCGGGTAGCCTGGCGGGGCAGCTCGTGTTCGCGTTCGGCGGCAGCGCGATCGGGCGCTTCGTGAAATCGCCGGGGTGGCTCGCCGCGAGCCATGTAGTCGCCGCACTCGTCGTGCTCGGTTACGGCGTGGCTGGGCTGATGCGCGTGTAGCGCGGCGCGAAGCAGCCGACGTCGCACGCGGCGACGAACCCGATAGCATTCCTGATGTTTTTCGACGCCGCGACGAACGCGCGATTTTCCGTCACGCAACACGCATCCGTTCGCACGAAACATCGCCGGCCGTTTCGTAGTCGGGTTCCGCATCGCGTACGCCCGTTCTATACTCGTCGCGCAGTCTCCGACAGCCGTTCTCACCCAACGTCACCGAAACAAGGAACGCCGATGCTGACTCGCTCCATTCTTTCCGCCGCCGCATTCTCGCTTGCCGCCTGTGCGACCGCGCCGTCGATCGCGCAGGACAACCAGGGCAACGATGCCGGCAACGCGGCATTCGCCGAGACCGGCTCGCATGGCCGCCCGGTCAAGGTCATGATCATCACGATGTTCGGGCCGGAGGGCCAGGCGTGGCTCGACCGGCTCGGCCCGTGGCGCGACATCGCCGTGCCCGGCCTGTCGCCCGACTATCCGGCCGTCCACTGCAACAAGCAGGACGTGTGCGTGGTCACGACCGGCATGGGCTATGCGAATGCGTCGGCGACGATCATGGCGCTCACGTTCTCGCAACGCTTCGATTTGCGCCGCACGTATTTCCTGGTCTCGGGCATCGCGGGCGTCGACCCCGCGCAAGGTACGGTCGGATCGGCCGCGTGGTCGAAATACCTCGTCGATTTCAGCCTGCAGTGGGAACTCGATGCGCGCGAGATTCCGGCCGGCTGGAACACCGGGTATCTCGGCATCAACACGAAGAGCCCGAACGACAAGCCGCCGCTCGACTATCGCACCGAAGTGTTCCAGCTCAACCCGCAACTGACCGATGCCGCCTACGCGCTGTCGCGCAACGTCGTGCTGGCAGACAGCGCGCAGGCGCAGGCCGCGCGTGCGAAGTTCACGTATGCGCCGGCGAACCGGCCGCCGACGGTGATCCAGTGCGACACGTCATCGGGCAACACGTGGTTCTCGGGCACGCTGATCGGCGAGCGCGCACGCCAGTGGACCAAGATCCTGACGGACGGCAAGGGCACCTACTGCATGACCGCGCAGGAAGACAACGCGACGTACGAAGCGCTCAAGCGCGCGGCGAGCGTGAAGCGGGTCGACCTGTCGCGCGTGGCCGTGCTGCGCACGGGGTCCGATTTCGATCGGCCGTACGCGGGGCAGACGAGCGCCGACAACCTGCTGAACTACGCGGACCAGGGCGGTTTCGCCCCGGCGACCGAAAACCTGTACCGCGCGGGCAATCCGCTGGTTCAGGACATCGTCACGCACTGGGGCGAATGGCGCGACGGCGTGCCGCGCCGTTGACGGCCGGACGATGATTCAGCCGGCGGTCAATGCGATTGCGGGGCCGAACGGAACGGCGTCCACACCGGAGTCGTGTCGTCCCAGTGATCGAGCGGCGAAGGAAGTGGGTCGTTCATCATGTACTCCTGCAACTAACTGACTGACTCGGCAAGTTGTCGACGAGGTGATCCGGGACGCCGCGCACGGGGCAATCCGCTGCGCGGCGTCACGCGTTTACCGGCCCGCGCCGGCGAGCTGGTTGCCTTCCGGTGTCGGGCGATACGGGCCTTGCGCGAGTTCGAGCCCTTGCGGATACGAAGTCGCCTTGCGCAGGTACGCGAGCGTGCCGTCCTTGCGTGCCTGCTCGACTTCCGCGCTCACTTCGGCGCGCGTACGCGGGCCGTTGTGCTGCGTGTACCACGACGTGTTGCCGTAGTTGCCGGCGTGCGGGGTGTCCGAATCGGCGAAGGCCGGTGCGGACACGGCGAGCGTGAGCGCAAGGGCCGAGAGAAGATGGCGGCGGTTCATGGCGTAACTCCTGGAGATGTCGGAGCGCGCGCCTGAGCGCTGACTCCGGTCCCGCGGGCGGGATCTGTTCGATGCGCAACGAGGTGCGCGACAGGGTTTACTCTAGGTTGCCGTTCCGTCGCGATAAATGCAGCAGGCGCGAATTGAATTGTCGTGTCAGTGGAACAATCGCCATCCGCACCGCCGGCAGGGTTATGCGGAAATGGCCGGGAGTTCCGCGGCACGGGCTTCGCAGGGAGGGGCGGCGGCGACGCGCAACGACACGCAACGACGCACGCGGTCGATTGCCGCACACCGCGCAAGGATTTACTGCGGATTCGGGAAGGATCGCGGCGCCGCGCGCGAAAGGCGTGCCCAGGCCGCGCTCAGGCAGGATGGCGCGCGGGCGCTGCGGCCCGCGCGTGGAGGTCGGTCGATTACGCGACCCACTCGTTGATGACCGGCGTATCGAGCACCGGCGCGCGCTCGGCTTCCTCGAACGTGCGCTTGCTGCACGTCGCGTCGAGGCTGCCCTTGCCGCTCAACAGCGGGCACCGGTCGAACACTTCGGCAATCCAGTCGACGAACACGCGCACCTTCGGCGACAGATGACGGCTGTGCGGATACACGACCGAGATCGGCATCGGCAGCGGCTTGACGCCGGGCAGGACTTCCTTGAGCCGGCCCTCGCGCAGGTGCGGCAGCACCATGAACAGCGGCGGCTGGATCAGGCCGAAGCCCTCGATTCCGCACGTCACGTACGCATCCGCGTCGTTCACCGACACGATGCCCTCCATCTTCATCTCGACTTCCTTGCCTTCGATCAGGAACGTCCAGTCGATCGTGCGGCCGGTGCGGCTCGAGAAGTAGTTGACGGCCTTGTGCTGGCTCAGGTCGTCGATCGTCTGCGGCTCGCCGTGGCGCTCGAGATAGTCGGGCGATGCGACCGTCACGCATTCGAACAGGCCGACGCGGCGTGCGACGAGCGACGAATCCTGCAGCGCCCCGACGCGGATCACGCAGTCGACGCCTTCCTGCAGCAGGTCGACCGGCCGATCGGACAGGCCGAGTTGCAGGTCGATGTCCGGATAGCGCGTATGAAACTCGCACAGCGACGGAATCACGAGCAGCCGCCCGATCGAGCCCGGCATGTCGATACGCAACTTTCCGTGCGGCTTCCGGTTGTTGGCCTGGAAGCTTGCTTCGGTTTCCTCGACGTCCGCGAGGATCCGCACGCAACGTTCGTAGTAGGCGGCGCCGTCCGGCGTGAGGGAGAGCCGGCGCGTGGTCCGGTGCATCAGCCGTACGCCGAGGAATGCTTCGAGATTCTGGATGATCGTCGTGACGGACGCTCGCGGCAAGCCGAGCGTTTCTGCTGCCTTGGTGAAGCTGCTTGTATCGACGACGCGAGTAAACACCTGCATGGCCTGAAGCCGGTCCATCACAACCTCCGCAATCTAATGAGCCCGCGAACGACAAGGCTGCGCTACCTCGTGGGTAAACGCAGCCTCGGATTGTTCGGGGGCGTTGAATTGTGTTGCCGGATTATAGGCATTTATCCCAATGTCTGCCGGACCCAGAATTCGTTCCATCTCGAAATGGATGCTGCATCGTCATGGACGCTTCTGAATTCAGCAAATTCCTGAAAGCCGCATTGCCCGCGCAAGCCATGGCGGGCGCGGCACTGACGGTGGCCGAAGTCGAAATTCCCGGCTACGCACAGGACATCGTGCTGCGCCTCTACCGCCGCCCGGACAAGACCGGGTTGCCAGTAGTGCTTTATTTCCACGGCGGCGGCTTCGTCCGCGGTTCGCTCGAAGACGCGGACTTCGCCGCGCGCTTTTTAGCAGAACGCTTACCAGCTCTCGTAGTGTCGGTCGATTATTCGCTCGCGCCGGCCTTTCCTTTTCCGGCCGCGCCGGAGGATGCGTATCGCGCCGCCGTCTGGGCCGCGACGCGCGCCCGCGCGTTCGGCGGCAATCCGAAGAAGATCGGGGTCGCCGGGCACGACGCGGGCGGCCAGCTCGCGAACTGCCTGGCCTTCATCGCACGCGACCGCGGCGAAGTGTCGATCGTCGCGCAGGCGCTGTTCGGGCCGATGCTCGACCCGAGCATGACGCGCATCGGCGACGCCGAGCGCCTCGCGTCCGACATCACCGCGCGCGAATGCGCGGCCTGCTATCGCGCGTACTTGCCGCAGGCGGCGCAGCGGATGCACCCGTACGCGGCGCCGATCGAATCGGTGCGCCTCGCGGGGCTGCCGCCGACGCTCGTCGTCACCGCGCAGAACGACGTGCTGCACGTCGAAGCGGAGAAATATGCGGGCTGCCTGATTTCGTCGGGTGTGCTCACGCAGGTGATCCGCTATCCGGACATCACGCACGCCGCGCTCGCCACGCACGAAGCCGCGTTCGAGGAAGCCGTGCGCTTCTTCCAGTGCCGCTTCCAGGCGCGCCAGCCGAACCGTTCCGAATAACCAGACCAATCCACGCTTACTGGAGATCCACATGGCCATCCTACGCACCACCCGTTCCCGAATCGCGACCGCGGCGATCGTCACGCTCGCCGTCGTCGGCCTCGGCACGTTCGGCGCGATGCGCGTCAACGCGAACGCACCCGAAAAAGCGGCGGCGCCGCTGCCCGAAGTCGACGTCGCGACCGTCGTGCCGCAGACCGTGACCGACTGGCAAAGCTACTCGGGCCGTCTCGAAGCGGTCGAGAAAGTCGACGTGCGCCCGCAGGTGTCGGGCACGATCGTCGCGGTGAACTTCAAGGACGGCGCGCTCGTGAAGAAGGGCGACGTCCTGTTCGTGATCGACCCGCGCCCGTATCAGGCGGAAGTCGACCGCGCGGCCGCGCAGCTCGCGGCCGCGCAGGCACGCAACGGCTACGCGCAGACGGACTGGCAGCGCGCGCAGCGGCTGATCGGCGACAACGCGATCGCGAAGCGCGACTACGACGAAAAGCAGAACGCGGCACGCGAAGCGAGCGCGAACCTGAAGGCTGCCGAAGCCGCGCTGGAAACGGCACGCATCAACCTCGGCTATACGCGCATCACCGCGCCGGTATCGGGCCGCGTGTCGCGCGCGGAAATCACGCTTGGCAACGTCGTGTCGGCCGGCGCATCGGCCGCGCCGCTGACGACGCTGGTGTCGGTGTCGCCGATCTACGCATCGTTCGACGCGGACGAGCAGACCTACCTGCAATACATCAACGGCGCGCGCAGCGGCCGCAAGGTGCCGGTCGAGCTCGGCCTTGCCAACGAAACCGGCTACTCGCGCAGCGGCGAGATCGATTCGGTCGACAACCGGCTCGACACGTCGTCCGGCACGATCCGCGTGCGCGCACGCTTCGACAACGCGGACGGCACGCTCGTCCCGGGCCTCTATGCGCGCGTGAAGGTGGGCGGCAGCGCGCCGCACGAGGCGCTGCTCGTCGACGACGCGGCGATCAACACCGACCAGGACAAGAAGTTCGTGTTCGTCGTCGACCAGCAGGGCCGCGTGTCGTATCGCGAAGTGCAGCCGGGGATGCAGCACGGCAACCGGCGCGTGATCGTCAGCGGTCTCGCCGCCGGCGATCGCGTGATCGTGAACGGCACGCAGCGCGTGCGCCCCGGCGAGCAGGTGAAGCCGCACATGGTCCCGATGACGGGCGGCGACGAGCCGTCCGCGCCGCTCGCGAGCACCGCGAAGCCGGCCGCACCGGCGAAGGCGGATTCGTAAGCGGCGCGCCCGCTTCGCATCCGCGTTCAACCAGACAGAGCCACACATGAACATTTCCAAATTCTTTATCGACCGGCCGATCTTTGCAGGAGTCCTATCGGTGGTCATCCTGCTCGGCGGGGTGATCGCGATGTTCCTGCTGCCGATTTCGGAATATCCGGAAGTCGTGCCGCCTTCCGTGATCGTGAAGGCGCAGTACCCGGGCGCGAACCCGAAAGTGATCGCCGAGACGGTCGCGTCGCCGCTGGAAGAACAGATCAACGGCGTCGAGGACATGCTCTACATGCAGTCGCAGGCGAACAGCGACGGCAACATGACGATCACCGTCACGTTCAAGCTCGGCACCGATCCGGACAAGGCCACGCAGCTCGTGCAGAACCGCGTGAACCAGGCGCTGCCGCGCCTGCCGGAAGACGTGCAGCGGCTCGGCATCACCACGGTGAAAAGCTCGCCGACGCTGACGATGGTGGTCCACCTGATCTCGCCGGACAACCGCTACGACATGACCTACCTGCGCAACTACGCGCTGATCAACGTGAAGGATCGCCTGTCGCGGATCCAGGGCGTCGGCCAGGTGCAGCTGTGGGGTTCGGGCGACTACGCAATGCGCGTGTGGCTCGATCCGCAGAAGGTCGCGCAGCGCGGGCTGTCGGCCGAGGACGTCGTGCAGGCGATCCGCGAGCAGAACGTGCAGGTCGCGGCCGGCGTGATCGGCGCATCGCCGTCGCTGCCCGGCACGCCGCTGCAGCTGTCGGTGAATGCGCGCGGCCGTCTGCAGACGGAAGAAGAGTTCGGCGACATCGTCGTGAAGACGACGCCGGACGGCGGCGTCACGCACTTGCGCGACATCGCGCGGATCGAGCTCGACGCGTCCGAATACGGGCTGCGCTCGCTGCTCGACAACAAGCCGGCCGTCGCGATGGCGATCAACCAGTCGCCGGGCGCGAACTCGCTGCAGATCTCCGACGAAGTGCGCAAGACGATGGCCGAGCTGAAGCAGGACATGCCGGCGGGCGTCGACTACAAGATCGTCTACGACCCGACGCAGTTCGTGCGTTCGTCGATCAAGGCCGTCGTGCACACGCTGCTCGAGGCGATCGCGCTGGTCGTGATCGTCGTGATCGTGTTCCTGCAGACGTGGCGCGCGTCGATCATTCCGCTGATCGCGGTGCCGGTGTCGATCGTCGGCACGTTCTCGTTGCTGCTGGCGTTCGGGTATTCGATCAACGCGTTGTCGTTGTTCGGGATGGTGCTCGCGATCGGTATCGTGGTCGACGATGCGATCGTGGTCGTCGAGAACGTCGAGCGCAACATCGAGAACGGGATGACCGCGCGGCAGGCGACCTACAAGGCGATGCAGGAAGTGAGCGGGCCGATCATCGCGATCGCGCTGACGCTCGTCGCCGTGTTCGTGCCGCTCGCGTTCATGTCGGGCCTGACCGGCCAGTTCTACAAGCAGTTCGCGATGACGATCGCGATCTCGACGGTGATCTCGGCGTTCAACTCGCTGACGCTGTCGCCGGCGCTGTCCGCGATCCTGCTCAAGGGCCACGGCGACAAGGAAGACTGGCTCACGCGCGTGATGAGCCGCGTGCTCGGCGGCTTCTTCCGCCGTTTCAACAAGGTGTTCCATCGCGGCGCGGAGAACTACGGCCGCGGCGTGCGCGGCGTGCTGTCGCGCAAGACGCTGATGCTCGGCGTGTACCTCGTGCTGGTGGGGGCGACGGTGCTGGTGTCGAAGGTCGTGCCGGGCGGCTTCGTGCCCGCGCAGGACAAGGAATACCTGATCGCGTTCGCGCAACTGCCGAACGGTGCGTCGCTCGACCGCACCGAGAAGGTGATCCGCGACATGGGTTCGATCGCGCTGAAGCAGCCAGGCGTCGAGAGCGCGGTCGCGTTCCCGGGGCTGTCGGTGAACGGCTTCACCAACAGCTCGAGCGCGGGCATCGTGTTCGTCACGCTGAAGCCGTTCTCGGAACGGCACGGCAAAGCGCTGTCGGCCGGCGCGATCGCCGGTGCGCTGAATCAGAAATACGGCGCGATCAAGGATTCGTTCGTCGCGGTGTTCCCGCCGCCGCCGGTGCTTGGCCTCGGCACGCTCGGCGGCTTCAAGATGCAGATCGAGGATCGCGGCGCGGTCGGTTACGCGAAGCTGTCGGATGCGACCAACGACTTCATCAAGCGTGCGCAGCAGGCACCTGAGCTCGGCCCGTTGTTCACGAGCTACCAGATCAACGTGCCGCAGCTCAACGTCGATCTCGATCGCGTGAAGGCGAAGCAGCTCGGCGTGCCGGTGACCGACGTGTTCAACACGATGCAGGTGTATCTCGGTTCGCTGTACGTGAACGACTTCAACCGCTTCGGGCGCGTGTACCAGGTGCGCGTGCAGGCCGATGCGCCGTTCCGCCAGCGCGCGGACGACATCCTGCAACTGAAGACACGCAACGACCGTGGCGAGATGGTGCCGCTGTCGTCGCTCGTCACGGTGACACCGACGTTCGGCCCGGAAATGGTCGTGCGCTACAACGGCTACACGGCGGCCGACATCAACGGCGGCCCGGCGCCGGGCTTCTCGTCGGGGCAGGCGCAGGCCGCGGTCGAACGCATCGCGCACGAAACGCTGCCGCGCGGCGTGCGCTTCGAGTGGACCGACCTCACGTACCAGCAGATCCTCGCGGGCGATTCGGCGATGTACGTGTTCCCGATCAGCGTGCTGCTCGTGTTTCTCGTGCTTGCCGCGCTGTACGAAAGCCTGACGCTGCCGCTCGCGGTGATCCTGATCGTGCCGATGAGCATTCTGTCGGCGCTGACGGGCGTGTGGCTCACGCAGGGCGACAACAACATCTTCACGCAGATCGGCCTGATGGTGCTGGTGGGGCTGTCGGCGAAGAACGCGATCCTGATCGTCGAATTCGCGCGCGAGCTCGAACACGACGGCAGAACGCCGCTCGAGGCCGCGATCGAGGCGAGCCGGCTGCGGCTGCGCCCGATCCTGATGACGTCGATCGCCTTCATCATGGGCGTGGTGCCGCTCGTCACGTCGACGGGCGCCGGTTCGGAAATGCGCCATGCGATGGGGGTCGCGGTGTTCTTCGGGATGCTCGGCGTGACGCTGTTCGGGCTGATGCTGACGCCGGTGTTCTACGTCGTGCTGCGTACGCTCGCGGGCGGCAAGATCCACGTCGCCGGCAAGGATTCGACGGGGTACGGCGTACCGGCGCCCGATGCTTGAGGACCAGAAAATGAATAACTTGCACAACACGAATGGCCTGATTCGTTTCGCGAAGGTGGCGGCCGCGAGCACCCTGCTCGCGACGCTGCTCGCCGCGTGCGCGGTCGGCCCAGACTACAAGCGTCCGGATGCGGCGGCGCCCGCCGCGTTCAAGGAAGCGCCGACCCTCGCTGCCGGCGAGCAGGCCGGCACGTGGAAGACGGCCGAGCCGTCGGACGGCGAACATCGCGGCGAATGGTGGAAGGTGTTCGGCGATCCGGTGCTCGATTCGCTCGAGACGCAGGCGCTCGCCGCGAACCAGAACCTCAAGGCCGCGGCCGCGCGGGTCGAGGAAGCGCGTGCGGCAACCCGTTCGGCGCGCTCGCAATGGTTCCCGCAGATCGGCGCCGGGTTCGGGCCGACGCGCGAGGGGCTGTCGTCGGCATCGCAGTTCCAACCGCAGGGCACGGGCCCGACCAACGCGACGCTGTGGCGCGCGCAGGGCACGGTGTCGTACGAGGCCGACCTGTTCGGCCGCGTCGGCCGCAACGTCGAGGCCTCGCGTGCCGACCAGGCGCAGAGCGAAGCGCTGTTCCGCTCGGTGCAGCTCGCCCTGCAGGCCGACGTCGCGCAGAACTACTTCGAGCTGCGTCAGCTCGACTCGGACCAGGATTTGTACCGCCGCACGGTGGAGCTGCGTCAGCAGGCGCTGAATCTCGTGCAACGCCGCTTCAACGAAGGCGACATCAGCGAGCTCGACGTGTCGCGCGCGAAGAACGAACTGGCCAGCGCGCAGGCCGATGCGGTCGGCGTCGCGCGCCGGCGCGCGGCGTCCGAGCATGCGCTCGCGATCCTGCTCGGCAAGGCGCCCGCGGATTTCGCGTTCAAGGAAACGCCGATCGTGCCGGTCGCGGTGAAGATTCCGCCGGGCCTGCCGTCCGCGCTGCTGGAACGCCGCCCGGACGTGGCGGCGGCCGAGCGCGCGATGGCGGCCGCGAACGCACGGATCGGGCTCGCGAAGTCGGCGTACTTCCCGAAGCTCGATATCACCGGATCGTTCGGCTATGAGGCGTCGACGCTCGGCAACCTGTTCCTGTGGTCGAGCCGCACGTTTCTGCTCGGGCCGTTCGCCGGCACCGCGCTGACGTTGCCGCTGTTCGACGGTGGGCGACGGGCGGCCGGCGTGCAGCAGGCGCGCGCGCAGTACGACGAACAGGTCGCGAACTACCGGCAGCAGGTGCTCGTTGCGTTCCGCGAGGTCGAGGACAATCTCGCCGATCTGCGCCTGCTCGACGACCAGATCCGCGCGCAGGATGCCGCCGTCAACGCGTCGCGCCGGGCGGCGAAGCTGTCGCGTACGCAGTACCAAGAGGGCGAAGTCGCGTATCTCGACGTGATCGACAGCGAGCGCTCGGTGTTGCAGTCGCAATTGCAGGCGAACCAGTTGACGGGGGCGCAGGCGGTGTCGACCGTCAACCTGATCCGTGCGTTGGGTGGCGGGTGGGGTGCGGCGCCGACGGCGGTCGGCGGTGCGGCGACCGGCAAGGAGGATGTGGCTGCGCGTTGAGTATCAGTGGCGCGCAGCGCCATGCGACGGCGGCCGATACGGCCGCATGTCGAAAAGGAAAACCCGATCCGTGGCGACGCGGATCGGGTTTTTTTACGGGGAGCGCGCCTGCGTGCGGTTGCACGGCTACGCACCGATGCAATTCGTGATCGGTCGCGGATGGCGATTCAGACTGCCGCAGCGACAGTGCGGTGGTTGCAACTAACGGTCGAGTCGGCGAGCATCGACCACCGGTACCGCGGCTACGCGCGGCGGCTGGTGGTGAAGCGCAATGCGTGCATTGCTGAGGGACTTCAGGAAAGAAGGGGAGACGGGCGGAACGAACCCCGCCCGATCGCGTTACGTCGCGACGAACTCGTGCACGTAACGATTGAACACCGCGGGGCTTGCCGCGTTCATCCCATGCGATGCGCCGGCGACGGTCTGCCGTTGTGCATTGCCGATCCACTGCGACAGCGTGTCGACGTTGTGGCGGAACATCTTCGGGCTGCGCTGGCCGTCGATCAACAGCGTGCGGCAGGCGATATCGCCTGCGGTTTCGGCCGAATAGGCGGGCAGCGGATCGCGCAGCTGCTTCGGCAGTGTGCTCGCGTTGTCGATCGCCATCGTGCGAAAGCGCGACGTGCTCTTCTTCCATGCACCGGGCAGGCTCACGGAATCGACGAACATCTCGAGGCCGGCCTCGACATCGCCTTGCTCGATCAGGTTCACGGCTTTCGTGCGCAGCGCGAGCGCGGCGGCCGGCAGCGCGGCTTCGCGCACGCCGGGTTGCTGGAGCGGGCCGCCCGGATCGGCGAGCGTCAGCGATTCGACGAGGTGCGGATGTTGACGTGCGACGTTGAACGCGACGCTGCCGCCGCGCGAATGACCGACGAGATGCACGGGGCCGAAATCGAGCGCGTCGATGAATTCGGCAAGCTCGTCGACATGGTTCTGCCAACTGAACTCGTCCTGGATGCCCGCTTCGACGGCCGGCCAGTAATGACTCAGGCTCGGCGCGATGCAGCGGTAATGAGCCGACAGCGATGCGAGCTGCGGATCCCAGTAACGGTAGTCGCACAGCGAACCGTGAACGAACACCATCGGCGCGCCGCTGCCCCGCTCGACATACGGCAGGCTGATGCCCGACGAAAGCGTCGCAAATTGCAGGTCGGGGTTCGCGAGCACCGAAGGCTCGATTCGCATGTTCATGACTGAAAGACTCAAAGGTGCGTCAACACGACGCAACTATGCATCACGGCGAGCTGCAAGCAAAACGCATAATTTTCATCGTGACGATCAATTTTTTTGATGGCTCGGCCAGAAACCCTTGTCGGACCGAGAGGGCAGAACGATCTGCTCGCGGTATCGGCGTCCGATGTTCAGGCTCTATATGCGAAGGCATCCGGTTGGATGCCTGTCGGTAACGGTGTCAGTGTGGAAGTGACACTTGGTCGGGCGAGGCTCGTGGCGCGCTGGAGATCTGCACAAGCACCGAACGTTGATGAAGGAGAAGATGGCTTCTCGCAGGAAAATTGCGTTCGTTTAATTGAGATATCCAAACAATATCGAGATATATAGTTGCGTCGCGAAGCTACGATTACGGCTTTCCGAGGAGGCCGGTCAATGAATAGAAGAATTGCGGTTGTTGGCGATAGTCTTTCAAGTGGCGGAACAATCAGCTCATTTAACGGACCACGATTTCTGGTCCACGAGCATCAGGCAGCCTTGATCGGCGGTCGTGCGTTCTGCACCGCCTGCCAAAGCACCGGCATCATCGCAAAAGCTGGCGGCCCCTATCGACTCAAGTTTCAAGGCGAGGTTGCACTCGACCGCGATATCGTCCTTTGCGGCTGTTCGACTCCACCGAGCATCGTCGCCGAACTTGCGGGTGAAGTGTGGTGCGACGATCGACTTCAGGGGCTCGGTGAAGTTGTTTCGAGCCGCACAGCAACGGGCGGAGTCATGTCGCTCAAGAAAGGCACGTTTGATGAACAGATCGAGGCGGTGACCCTTGGCTGTGCTGCCACCGGTCAGGAGGGCTATCCCTATTACATCGAGACGGCAGACGGCCGCATTCATTCCGGCGTACTCGATGCAAGCGGCGAGCTACCGCGCGTCAACACCGGCGACGGATCAGGAAATTACACCGTCTTTTGGGGTGACGAAGCCATCGCAAAAAAACACGACGGGGTAAGCCATGCCTAATCCCCCGGCGAAGGTCCGCACGAACGACACCCCGAATTCGAAGAAGTCCGTGCAACTGCGAGCATTGTCCTTTCAAGCGCTTTGGAACGCGTACCCGAAGAATGACCCCTACGACGACCCCACTGGCGAATATGAGAATCAATGCGCCATTCGCATGAGCGTCGCGTTTCACGCCATCGGAAGCGACATGAAGTCGTTTTCTCAAAACGTGCTGAAGCCGATGCCCGGCAAGAAGACGCTGGGTCGCCTGATACTCGGCGGGAAAGCGACGGCGACACGCGCTTACGAGCTCGCTGGGTGGTTGAAGCTTCGCCCGTTCCTGGGGCTTGGCAAACCCGAAAACATCACCGGTCCGAATTGGCAGGACAAGATAAAAAACCGAACCGGTATCATCTACTTCTTCGGATATTGGCGTCAGGATGGCGACTCAGCCGATTCACTGAGCGGCGGTCATATCGACCTATGGAACAAAGACACGCTTACGCCGTCCTTTGCATCGTTCTGGCGGTTTCGCCTGGGTCGACGGACGATGCCGGACCTACGATCCTGGTTCCGTCCCGGCAGGAACGAGAACTGGATATCAGACCTGGCGGAATCCAAAGAGATTTTATTTTGGGAAGTGAAATGAAGCGTATAGCTGTCGTTGTTCTAGGCTTCGTGTGGGGACTTCTGGTGACGGGGGCATCATTCTATGTATTCAACCGCACGGATTGGGCCAAGCCGTCACTCCCGGCAGTCGGTTGCGGAGAGTCCTGCGCATCTCACGTTGGCTCGGTCGCGACGATGCTCTTCATTCTTCTATGGCCATCGATCGCTTGTGCTGTGCTCAATGCTATTGCATATAGACGTTGGTCGTTACGCAAATGGTGTATCGCGTTCGTCATCGTGACCTTGTTGGAGATTCTGTTTCATCTCGCTACCTACGTGGTCTGATCGATGGGTCGCATGGGTAAC
This sequence comes from Burkholderia sp. MSMB1078WGS, assembly GCF_001528895.1. NCBI lineage: Bacteria > Pseudomonadati > Pseudomonadota > Betaproteobacteria > Burkholderiales > Burkholderiaceae > Burkholderia > Burkholderia sp. MSMB1078WGS. The sequence goes on from NZ_LPDI01000038.1 coordinate 310,875, forward strand.
AGATGAAATGACTCGCGATCGTTATTCGAGGTTTCGCACGCATCAGCGCACCGCCAACACCGGCGCGCTCCGAACCTCGACCGGCAGATCATTGTCCGCCGCAAACCGCATCGCGAAGTCGAACGCATCCGCGCACACGTCGCGCAACTCGTCGGACACGAACAGGCATTTGACGCCGCCGTCGACGACCGGCATCGCGAGCCGTGACAGCGTGCACGGATAGCCGGGCCGCCGTTCACCGACGATCAGCGTGATGACGCCCGCGAGCCGCTCGGGCCAATCGCTCGGGCGAAAGGTTTTCCGCGCGTGCGTGACGCCGCGGATCAGGTGGCCGGCGAGACGGCCCCGTTCGGTGATGTCGATGCGATCCATGCCGATGTGCGTATCCTCTCGTTCGCGTCATTCGCCGCCGTCGGCCGCCGCGTCGCCGCGCGCGGGAATCCGCAGGTGACGCAGCTTGTGATAGAGCGTTTTCTTCGGCATGCCGAGCGCCTCGCTCGCATCCGCGACGTTGCCACCGTGACGCCGCAGCATGTCCTCGATCAGCATCCGCTCGAAATACGCGAGCTGTTCCGCGAGCGTGCTGCCGGCCGTCGGCGCGCCGCCGGACGACAGCAGGCTGTCGCCGGTCAGCCCGAGCACGAAGCGGTCGGCCACGTTCTGCAGCTCGCGCACGTTGCCGGGCCACGCGTGCGTCATCAGTTCGGACATCTGCGCGGCGGTGACGACCGGCGCCGGCTGCCCGAAGCGGCGCGCGGCCGCGAGCACGAAATGCTCGAACAGCAGCGGCACGTCCTCGCGCCGCTCGCGTAGCGGCGGCAGCTCGATCTGCGCGACGTTCAGGCGATACAGCAAATCCGCACGAAAGCGGCCGTCGGCCGCGAGTTCGGCGAGATCGGCCTTCGACGCGGCGATGACGCGGCAGTCGACCGGAATCAGTTCGTTCGCGCCGAGCCGCTCGATCACGCGCTCCTGCAGCACGCGCAGCATCTTGATCTGCAGCGCAATCGGCATCGTCTCGATCTCGTCGAGGAACAGCGTGCCGCCGTTCGCCCATTCGATCTTGCCGATGCGTTTCTTGATCGCGCCGGTGAACGCGCCGGCTTCATGGCCGAACAGCTCGCTCTCGAACACCTGCTCGGGCAGGCCGCCGCAGTTCAGCGCGACGAAATGCGCATCGCGCCGGCCGCCGAAGTCGTGCAGGCTGCGCGCGATCAGCTCCTTGCCGGTGCCCGTCTCGCCGGTGATCAGCACCGACACCGACGTATCCGCGAGGCGCAGGATCTTCTTGCGCACGTCGGCCATCGCGGGCGACTTGCCGAGCACGAACGCCTCGATGCCTTGCCAGTTGTTCAGCGCCGCACGCAGCCCCTGCACCTCGAGCGTGAGCCGGCGCTTCTCGACGGCGCGCGCGACGCGGCCGGCGATCAGGTCCGACGAGAACGGCTTCTCGATGAAGTCGTACGCGCCGACCTGCATCGCGCCGACGGCCGTCGAGATGTCCGCGTGGCCGCTGATCAGCACGACCGGGATCTGCGCATCGACGGCCATCACGCGGTCGAGCAACTGCAGCCCGTCGATGCCCGGCATCCGCACGTCCGACACGATCACCACCCGCGCGCCGGGCGCGACGTGGGCGAGCGCGTCGGCGGCGGACGCGAACGCGTCGACCGGGAACCCGGCGAGCGCGACGGCCTGCTCGACGCCGATCCGGACGTTCTCATCGTCCTCGACGACCAGCACCCGAATCTCATGTTCCATGCTCTGTCCTTTGTTGCGGCGTCGCCGCCGCGAATTCGATGGTGAACTGCGCGCCGCCTTCGTCGCGGTTCGTCGCGGCGATCTTCGCGCCGAACGCCTCGACGATGCGCGACGTGATCGCGAGACCGAGCCCGAGGCCCTGGCCGCGCGGCTTGGTCGTGACGAACGGCTCGAACAGGTGCGGCAGCACGTCGGGCGCGATGCCGGCGCCGCTGTCGGCCACCGTGAAGCGCACGCGGCCGGCATCGTCCGCTTCGGCCGCCTCGATGACGATGCGGCGCACCGGCGCGTCGTGCACCGCGTCGAGCGCGTTGCCGAGCAGGTTCACGATCACCTGCTGCAACTGGCTCGATTCGGCCGAGACCGTCGTGCCGGGCGCGATGTTCACGTCGAGCCGCACGCCTTCGTCGCGAATGCGCGCGTCGTAGATGAGCCGCGCATGCGCGACGGCCTCGTTCAGCGACACCGCGACGCGCTCGACGTCGGGCTTGCGCGCGAAGGTTTTCAACTCGCCGGTGAGCACGGCCATGCCGTCGACCAGCTTGCCGACACGTTCGAGATTCGCGAGCGCCGGCGCCGGCTGGCCGCGTTCGAAGAACGTGCGCGCGTTGTCGCACAGCGTGCGGATCGCGACGAGCGGCTGGTTCAGCTCGTGCGTGAGGCCGGCGGCCATCTGACCGAGCACCGCGAGCTTGCCCGCGTGCACGACCTCCTGCTGCGACGCGCGCAGGCGCTGCTCGGTGCGTTCGCGCTCGTCGATCTCGCGCTGCATCCGCTCGTTCGCGGCCGTGAGCGCGGCCGTACGCTGCGCGACCGTCAGCTCGAGCTGGTCGTTCGCGCGGCGCAGCGCGTCCTGCGCGCTCAGCCGCGCGATGATCGCCCGGCGCCGCTGGATTGCATAGCCGACGAGCAGCGCGACGATCAGGAACGCGCCGGTGACGAACACGAACGCGGTTTGCTGCTGGCGCCGCGCGCCCGCGATGTCGAGCAGCACCATCAGCGAATCGCCGGCCTGCGGCGCGGGGCGCGACATCACGAGATAGCGCGCGGTGCGGCCGGCGCGGTGCGGATCGGGAAAGGTGCCGAACCAGGCGGCCGAGCTGCGGTCGCCGATGCGGCGATAGGGCAGCGCGTCGACGGTGCGGCCCGCGTACTGGCGCGACGCCTGGATGTCGCGCTGCTGCTGCGCGGTGATCGGGCGCAGCGCGGTGAATTTCCACGAAGGCTCGGTCGAGATCACGACCACGCCGTTGCCGTCGACCACCAGCGCGGCGACGCCCGGCGCGCGCCACGCCGATTCGAGCGGGTCGACGCTGATCTTCACGGCGGCCACGCCGATCGGCACGCCGTCGCTGCGCACCGCGCTCGCGAAGTAGACGCCCGGCACGCCGGTGTTGGTGCCGATGCCGAAGAAGCGGCCGCTGCCGCGCGCGAGCGCGTCCTTGAAATACGGCCGGTACGACACGTTGGTGCCGACGAAACTGATCGTCTCGTTCCAGTTGCTGGCGGCGATCACGTCGCCTTGCAGATCGATCACGTCGACCGCGCCGCTGCCCGCGTCGCGATTCACGGCTTCGAGGTAGGTGTTCACCGCATGCACGAGTTCGGGCGCATCGTTCGGCGCGGCTTTCAGCATCGCCCGCACGCCGTCCTGCCGCGCGACCAGGCCGGGCAGGATCTCGAAGCGGCCGAGCTCGCTTTTCAGGCTCGACGCGTACAGGTCGAGCCGGTGCGCGCCGGCCTCCTCGAGCGCGTCGATCGCGCGTTCCCACGCGAAATCGACGGCCGCGCCGGCCACGCCGACATACAGCACCGCGGCCGATGCCCAGCCCCACCACGGGATTCCCTTGAAGCTCTTCTGCACGTTCGCCCTCATCAAGCCCGCTACCGGTCGTCCGCTACCGGTCGTCCGCTACCGGCCCTCCGCAACCGGCCCTCCGCAACCGCACGCTCGGAACGACGCGCGCCGCGCGCCGGCAGGGCCGGCGGCGGCGCGTGCGAAGCAGCCGGCGCGACGATGCGCGCGGCCGCGCGTTATCCGAAGTGCGCGACCAGGATCAGCGTCACCGTGACGACGATCGCGCCGCCGATCCGCGTGGCGATCTGCGCGAACGGCATCAACTGCATCCGGTTCGCGGCGGTCAGGATCGCGACGTCGCCGGTGCCGCCTTGCCCGCTGTGGCAGGCGTTCACGATTGCGGTGTCGATAGGGTACATCTTCAGCAGGCGGCCGACCACGAAACCGGTGCCCATCAGCGTCGCGACGGTCGACACGATCGTGACCACGTTGACGATCGTGAAGGCGGCGGTCAGCTTGTCCCACGGCGTCATCGCGACGCCGATCGCGAACAGCAGCGGATACGTGACGGCGGTCGAGAAGAACTTGTAGACGACGAACGCGCCTTCCTGCAGCGGCGGCGACACCGCACGCGCGAGCTTCACCAGCACCGCGAGGAACAGCATCGCGACCGGCGCGGGCAGGCCGAACAGCTTGTGCGCCATCAGGCCGACGAGGTACAGCGTGATCGCCGTGATGCCGGCGCCCGCGATGTGCGTGACGTCGACGTGGCCGCGGATCTCCTCGCTTTCCGGCGTCATGTCGCCGCTTTCGCCGACTTGCAGGCGGCCGTTGCCGGTCAGGTGCGGCAGGCGCTTGCCGAGCATGTCGAGCGCGCCCGACAGGATGATCGCGGTCAGGCTGCCGAGCATCACCGACGGCAGCACCATCGCGAACATCTCGCCTTGCGGCAGGTGCATCAGTTCCGAATAGCCGATCGACAGCGGAATCGCGCCTTCGCCGACGCCGCCCGCCATGATCGGCACGACGATGTACAGCAGCGTGTGGCGCGCGCCGAGGCCGAGCGCGGTGCCGACCGCCGTGCCGACGATCGCGGCCGCGATGGAGCCGACGGCGAGCGGGACGAAGATCTTCACGAAGCCCTGGATCAGCACGCGCCGGTCCATGCTCAAGATGCTGCCGACGATGATCGACGCGATGAACAGGTACAGGAAGTTGGTCGACTTCGTGAATTCGACCGTCAGGTTCAGCACCGGCTTCGGCAGCACGTGGTAATAGGTGAGCGCCGACGGCACGAAGGTCGCGAAGATCGCGGCCGCGCCGATGTTGCGCAGCAGCGGCAGGCGCTTGCCCAGTTCCGCGCAGGTGAAGCCGAAGAACGCGAGGACGGCGATCGCCATCGAGATTTCGCCGGGCACCTTGCCCGTCACCGCGAAGCCGACGATCAGTCCGAACAGGATCACGTAGACCGGCAGCGGGATGATGCCGATGCGGATTTCCATCAGCTTCCACCAGCCTTGCGGCCAGAAGCGTTCGCGCGTGGCGGGACCGGCTGCGGCAATCGGCTCGGGATGGGACGGGGTTTGGATAGAGGTCTGCAAGACGTGTCTCCTGATGTTTGGAATGCCTGCATTCGCTTCGCGGCATCGTGTGCCGTCTATTACGCAACCCCCGTGCCAGCATCGCAGCCCGCCGGAATATTTTTAATGCATTGATTCATAAGGGATTTGTTTCGTCTGCGGAAAGGGTTCTCCACGCCGGCTGGCCGAGATTTCGGAATCGGCGCGGCGGGCAGGCCGAGATTTCGGCCTGGCGGCGCCCGGGCAGCCGGCCGTTGCTTCGCTACGGCGCGCGCCGGCGATCGGCGCGGCATGGCCGGTATTCGGTCTGCCGGGCAGCGCAGCGCGCCCGACGCCGCCATATCGCCGCGCGCGATTTTCTTCGCACAATCGCTTCGTAGACCGCCCTCCCGCCGCTCTCTATCATCGGCTGATCCTTTTCCGATGCAACGACGACTGTCCGGAGAACGCCCGTGCGTTCGCCGCGGCGTCGCTCATCCGTCGATACCGTCTTTGGACAGGAGAGTGGTTTCCATGCTGCATCCCGTTTTTTCCGCCCGCTTTTCCGCCGGCCGCCTGGCCCGCCTGCTGACGGCCGCGCTGCTCGCGGCATGGCTTGGCCTCGTGCTGCCGAACGGCGCGCGCGCCGACACCGCGCCGCTGAAGGTCGGCATCTCGACCAGTCCGCAGATCGAGGCGCTGAAGATCGCCGCGAAGGAGGCGAAGGCGCAGGGCCTCGACGTGAAGATCGTCGAATTCACCGACTGGAATACGCCGAACGCGGCGCTCGCGAACAAGGACATCGACGTCAACTACTTCCAGCACATCCCGTTTCTCGAGAACGCGAAGAAGCAGGGCGGCTACGACTTCATCGCGATCGCGCCCGGCACGATCATGAAGATCGGCCTCTATTCGAAGAAGGTGAAAAGCTTCGCCGAGCTGAAGGACGGTGCGCGCGTCGCGATCGCGAACGATCCGGTCAACGGCGGGCGCGGGCTGTTGCTGTTGCAGCGCGCGGGGCTGATCACGCTGAAGCCGGGCGCCGACTACCGTGCGACGACGCACGACATCGTCGCCAATCCGAAGCACCTGAAGATCATCCCGCTCGAAGCGTCGCAGCTCGCGCGCTCGCTCGACGACGTCGACCTCGCGCAGGGCTACCCGAGCTTCATCAAGCTCGCGGGCACGGCCGACCCGAACAGCGCGCTGCTGTTCGACGGCACCGAGAACAAGAACTTCGCGATCCAGTGGGTCGTGCGGCCCGAGAGCGCGAACGACCCGCGCATCCGCAAGTTCATCGCGATCTACCAGCACTCGCCGGCCGTGCGCCGGGCACTCGACAACGCGTTCGGCTCGCTGTACGCGATCGCGTGGTGACGGAGCCAGACATGACGACGGCGAATCGCAAGAAGATCCTGCTCAACGCGTTCAACATGAACTGCGTCGGGCACATCAACCACGGGCTGTGGACGCATCCGCGCGACCGCTCCGCGCACTACACCGATCTCGACTACTGGGCCGATCTCGCGAAGACGCTCGAACGCGGCAAATTCGACGGGATCTTTCTCGCGGACATCGTCGGCGTGTACGACGTGTTCGGCGGCGGGCCCGACGCCGCGCTGCGCGAATCGGTGCAGGTGCCCGTCAACGATCCGCTGCTGCTCGTGCCGGCGATGGCGCAGGTCACGCGGCATCTCGGCTTCGGCGTGACCGCGAACCTGACCTACGAGCCGCCGTACCTGTTCGCGCGCCGCATGTCGACGCTCGATCATCTGACGAAAGGGCGCGTGGGCTGGAACATCGTGACCGGCTATCTCGACAGCGCCGCGCGCGGGATGGGTCTCGCGCAGCAGATCGGCCACGACGACCGCTACGAGCGCGCCGACGATTACATGGACGTCGTCTACAAGCTGTGGGAACGGAGCTGGGACGACGACGCGGTGATCCGCGACGCGCAGGCGCGGGTGTTCACGCAGCCGGGCAAGGTGCGGCGCGTGAAGCACGACGGCCCGTTCTATTCGATCGATGCGATTCACCTGAGCGAACCGTCGCTGCAGCGCACGCCGGTGCTGTACCAGGCCGGCTCGTCCGCGCGCGGCGTCGAGTTCGCGGGCCGCCACGCGGAATGCGTGTTCGTGAACGGGCAGAGCAAGGCCGCGGCGCGCGCGGCGGCGCTCGACATCCGCGCGGCCGCCGCGCGGCAGGGGCGCGACCCGACGTCGATCAGGATTTTCGCCGGGGTGAGCGTCGTGACCGCCGAGACCGAGCGGCTCGCGCGCGAGAAATTCGACGAGTACCGGCGCTACGCGAGCCCGGAAGCCGGCCTCGCGCACTTCGCGAGCTCGACCGGCATCGACTTCGCGAAATACGGCCTCGACGAGCCGATCTCGTACGTGAAGACCGATTCGATCCAGTCGGCGGTCGACGCGATCTCGCGCAAGAGCACGACGGGCACGTGGACGGTGCGCCGGATGCTCGTGCAGATGTCGCTCGGCGGCCGTTATGCGCCGATCGTCGGTTCGCCGTCGCAGGTCGCGGACGAACTGCAGTCGTGGATCGACGAGACGGGCATCGACGGTTTCAACCTGACGCGCACCGTGATGCCGGAATCGTTCGAGGATTTCGTCGATTGGGTCGTGCCCGAGCTGCAGAACCGCGGCGTCTACAAGGAAGACTACGATCCCGCGCCGACGCTGCGCGAGAAGCTGTTCGGCGCGGGCCCGCGCCTGCCTGCCTGGCACACCGGCGCGCAGCACCGGCCGACGGCCGTATCCGAACCCGCGCATCCCGCGCATGCCTAACGTGACGGAGCGAAGCGATGACGCAATTGTTCGATACGCTGGGTTTCATCGAGGCATCGGCCGTACGCGCCGGCGCCGCTGCGACGGCGCATGAGGAAACGGCCGCGCCGGCCGACGGCGCGGCCGTGTCGCTGGAGCAGGTCGGCAAGGTGTTCGCGACGCCGCGCGGCCACGCCGCCGCGCTGCGCGACGTGACGCTCGACGTGCGGCGCGGCGAGGTGTTCGGGATCATCGGCCGCAGCGGGGCCGGCAAGTCGACGCTGCTGCGGCTCGTGAACGGCCTCGAACGGCCGAGCTCGGGCCGCGTGCGCGTGCAGGGCGTCGACGTCGGCGCGCTCGACGAGGATGGCCTCGTCGCGTTGCGGCGCCGCACCGGCATGGTGTTCCAGCATTTCAACCTGCTGTCCGCGAAGACGGTGTTCGAGAACGTCGCGCTGCCGCTGAAGATCGCCGGCGTGCCGAAGGCCGAACGCGTGCGCAAGGTCGAGGCGCTGCTCGATCTCGTCGGGCTCGCCGCGAAGCGCGATGCGTATCCGGCGAGCCTGTCGGGCGGACAGAAGCAGCGTGTCGGCATTGCGCGGGCGCTCGTGCACGATCCCGAGGTGCTGCTGTGCGACGAGGCGACGTCGGCGCTCGATCCGGAAACCACGCAATCGATTCTTGCGCTGCTCGCGGACATCAACCGCCGCCTCGGGCTGACGATCGTGTTGATCACGCACGAGATGGAGGTGATTCGCGCGGTGTGCGACACCGTGGCGGTCATCGAACAGGGCGAGGTCGTCGAAACGGGGCCGGTATGGCGCGTGTTCGGCGATCCGCGCCACGGTGCGACGCGTGCGTTGCTGAGCACGCTCGGGTACGACCTGCCGGCCGAGCTGGCCGCGCGCGTGCGGCCGCTGCCCGAGCCGGCCGCGCTGCCCGACGGCGCGCAGGTCGTGCTCGACGTCCGCTATACGGGCGAGAGCGGCGGCGAGCCGGACGTCGGCGCGCTAGCAGCGGCGCTCGGCGGCTCCGTGCGGTTCCTGCACGGCGGCATCGAAAGCATTCGCGGGCATGCGCAGGGGCGGCTCGTGATCGCCGCGACGCCGCGTGCGGACGACGCCGGCCAGTCGGCGGCGCGCGGCGGTGCGGTCGCCGCGCTGCTCGAACGCGCGCGCCGCCATGCGAATCGCGCGGAGGTGCTCGGCTATGTTTGAGCTCTGGTGGCCCGAACTGCTCGACGCGATCCGCGACACGCTGTCGATGGTCGCCGCGTCGGCCGCGATCGCCGCGCTGATCGGCATCCCGCTCGCGGTGATTCTCGTGACCACCGCGCCCGGCGGCATCTACGCGCGGCGCGGCGTGAACGCGGTGCTCGGCGCGCTCGTCAACGTGTTCCGCTCGACGCCGTTCATCATCCTGCTGGTCGCACTGCTGCCGTTCACGCGCGTGCTGATCGGCACGACGATCGGTGTCTGGGCGGCCGTCGTGCCGCTGTCGATCGCCGCGATCCCGTTCTTCGCGCGGATCGCCGAAGTGAGCCTGCGCGAAGTCGATCGCGGGCTGATCGAGGCCGCGCTCGCGATGGGCGCGAAGCGCCGCCACATCGTGTGGCACGTGCTGCTGCCCGAAGCGCTGCCCGGCATGCTCGGCGGGTTCACGATCACCGTCGTCGCGCTGATCGGCTCGACCGCGATGGCGGGCGCCGTCGGCGCGGGCGGGCTCGGCGATCTCGCGATCCGCTACGGCTATCAACGTTTCGACACCACCGTCATGGCGACCGTGATCGTGATCCTGATCGCGCTCGTCTCGGCCGTGCAAATCACGGGCGACCGCCTGGTCCGACGCGTGACCCGGCGCACCTGAGCGACGCCACGAGCGTCCGCTTGCTTCCTTCACGATCCTGAGAGAGAAAAACGATGACCTTGCCCCTCGGCGCGCCGCGCGAATGGAACGGACAATTCGAGGAAGCGCTGTTTCTCGACGTGGCGCGACGCCATCGTCCGGACTTCCCCGACAAATTGGCGACGCCGCCGCGCGAGCCGCGCAACGACGATGAGCTGGCCGCCGTCGCCGACTACTACACGAAGATGGCGTCGCACGACCTGTTCATCGTACAGGTCGTCGCGAAGGCGATCGACACGCTGTTCCGCGACGATCCGCATTTCCAGCTGATCCTGTCGCGCCAGCTCGGCGACGACGGCGCGCATGCGGTGATCGGCCGCGAGCGCGTGACCGCACTCACCGGGCGCGACCCGCTGCCGGAAGTCGACCGGCTCGTCGCCGCGCACTGGGCACGCATCGGCGACATCGCGGTGCGCGACGTCGCGGGGTTTCTCGCGTTCGAATGGCATTACGAGCTGCACATCCTCGCGAAGCTGTGGATTCAGCGCAAGACCGGCCGCATCGGCGACAGTGCGATGCGCGAGCACGGCGAGAACCGGATTCGCCCGGACGAGGAGTGGCATCGCGTGCAGATCGTCCAATGGTGGTTCGACACGCTGCAGGCGCTGCCGGCCGCCGAGCGCGACGCGCTGATCGATCGTGTGATCGCGGCCGACGAGGAAACCCAGGCGCGGCTCGACGGCTACCTGCACGACGAGTACGCGCACACGGCGCTGGTGTTCGGCGCGGATATCGCGGAATATCGTGCGATCTACGACGACTGGCGGCGCGAGATCCTGTCGCGGCTGACCGGCCGCCGGCTTGGCGCACTCGTACCGCTGTCGGGCGAAACCGCTGAACAGGAAGCCGTCGCATGAACGATCCACGCCGCCCGGCGACCCTCGAGCCGGATACCGATACGCCGGCCGTCGACCGCGCTGCGCTGGCGCGCGCGATCGACGCACTGCGCGCGAGCGCCGCGGAGCGCGACCGCGCGGGCGGTCATGCGGCGCAGGAGAAGCAGTGGCTCGCCGATGCGGGCCTGCTGACGCTTGCGGTGCCGCGCGCATTCGGCGGTCAGGAAGCGGCGTGGCCCGCGATCTACGACGTCATCCGGCAGGTCGCGCGGGTCGACAGCGCGCTCGCGCATCTCGTCGGGTTCCAGTGCCTGCAAGTGGTGAGCGTCGACGTGTGGGGCAGCGCCGCGCAGCGCGAGCGCTACCTGCGCGGCACGGTCGACGAGCGCTGGTGGTGGGGCAACGCGGTCAATCCGCTCGACACGCGGCTCGTGGCCACGGCGACGGCCGACGGCGGCTACCGGCTCGACGGCGTGAAGGGCTTCTGTTCCGGCACGCGCGGCTCGCAGCGGATGACGGTGTCCGCGCACGATCCCGCCACCGGCCGGACCGTGTTCGGCGTGGTGCCGACCGATCGGGTGGGGATCACCGTCAACGAGGATTGGGACCCGATCGGCCAGCGCCAGACCGACAGCGGCAGCGTGCGCTTCGACGGCGTGGCGCTCGCGGCGGACGAGGTGCTGCATCGTTCCGAGACTCCGCCGACGCCGCGCGCGACGCTGCGCACGCTCGTGTCGCAGCTCGTGCTGACGAACCTGTTCGTCGGCCTGGCGGAAGGCGCGCTGGCCGAGGCGCGCGATTACGTGCGACGGCATGGCCGCCCGTGGATTCACTCGGGCGTCGAGCGGGCCGAAGACGATCCGTACACGCTCCAGCGCTTCGGCGACATGCGCGTGCGCGCGATCGCCGCGGCGGCGCTGGCCGATCGCGCGGCCGGCATGTTGCAGCACGCGTGGGCGCGGCAGGATGCGCTGACGGCCGACGAACGCGCCGAAGTCGCGCTCGCGGTATCGGAAGCGAAGATCGTCGCGCAGCGCGCGGCGCTCGACAACGGCGAGGCGCTGTTCGATGCGTGCGGCGCGCGCGCGACGGCCGCATCGCTCGGCCTCGACCGCTTCTGGCGGAATGCGCGCACCCATACGCTGCACGATCCGCTCGACTACCGGCTGCGCGACGTGGGCCGGTTCGCGCTCACCGCGGAATTGCCGCCGGCGTCGCTCTATACGTGATACGCAGCGCGGCGGCACCGGCAAGGCGCCGCGTGCTGCTGCCTTCGCCGTTGCCACATCGATGAGCCGACCTGCTGGACGTCTGGAATGATATGTTATATCGTAGCGATACAATATATCATTTCATTCTCAACGCCCTGTTCCGGAATCGCCGATGAGCCCCGCCCTTCACCCGTCCACGCGGCTTCCCGTGACCGTCCTGTCCGGCTTTCTCGGCGCCGGCAAGACGACGCTGCTCAACCACATCCTCAACAATCGCGAGGGCCGGCGCGTCGCGGTCATCGTCAACGACATGTCGGAGGTCAACATCGATGCGGCGCTCGTGCGCGACGGCGGCGCGGGGCTGTCGCGCACCGACGAGAAGCTGGTCGAGATGAGCAACGGCTGCATCTGCTGCACGCTGCGCGAGGATCTGCTGATCGAAGTCGACCGGCTTGCGCGCGAAGGGCGCTTCGATCAGCTCGTGATCGAATCGACCGGCATCTCGGAGCCGCTGCCGGTGGCCGAGACGTTCACGTTCGAAGGCGAGGACGGCCGCAGTCTCGGCGAAGTCGCGCGGCTCGACACGATGGTGACGGTGGTCGACGCGTTCAATTTCCTGCGCGACTACGCGTCGCGCGACAGCCTGCAATCGCGCGGCGAATCGATGGGCGACGAGGACGCACGCACGGTCGTCGATCTGCTGATCGACCAGATCGAGTTCTGCGACGTGCTCGTGATCAACAAGATCGACCTGATCGACGGCAGCGCGCGCGAGCGGCTGGTCGCGCTGCTGCGCGGGCTGAACCCGCGTGCGCGGATCGAGATCGCCGAATTCGGCAAGGTGCCGCTCGAGCGTGTGCTCGACACGGGCCTGTTCGACTTCGACGCGGCGTCGCGCGCGCCGGGCTGGCTGCAGGAGCTGCGCGGCACGCACACGCCGGAGACCGACGAATACGGCATTCGCAGCTTCGTCTATCGCGCGCGGCGGCCGTTCCATCCGCAGCGCTTCCTCGATCTCGTCGAAAGCGAATGGCCGGGCGTCGTCCGCTCGAAGGGGTTCTTCTGGCTGGCCACGCATCCGACCGTCGCCGGTTCGTGGTCGCAGGCGGGCGCGGTTGCGCGGCACGGGCCGGCCGGCCACTGGTGGGCGGCCGTGCCGCCCGAGCGCTGGCCGCAGGATCCGGAAGCCGTCGCGCAGATCCGCGCACGCTGGGACGAGCACGTCGGCGACGCACGGCAGGAGCTCGTGCTGATCGGCATGGACATGGACGAGCCGGCGCTGCGCGCGCGTTTCGACGCGTGCCTGCTGACCGATGCCGAGATGGCGACCGGCCCCGAACACTGGACCACGTGGGACAACCCGTTTCGCGACTGGCCCTGACCTGAACGCGCGCTGCCTGCATCGATCCGGATGGAGAAGGCGCTCCACCGGATTCCAGACATGAATGCAGCGCTTCCCGATATTTCCCTGATCGATGCCGCGCCGGGCCTTGGCCCGCTCGAATGGGTCGGCATGCAGGGCATCGATCTGCCCGTCGTCGTGGCGGAGCCCGGCTGCCGGCGCGACGCGCATGCGCGTGCCGACGTCCAGGTCGATCTGCCTGCGCCGCGGGTGAAAGGCATCCACATGTCGCGGCTGTACGGGCTGCTCGACCGGCTGGCCGATGGCGAAGCGCTGTCGCCGGCAGGCTTGCAGCGCATGCTGCGCGCGATGATCGACAGCCACCGCGACTGCGACACGCGCAGCGCGCGCGTGCGGCTGCGCTTCGACCTGCTGGCCCGTCGCGCCGCGCTCGTGACCGACGGGCTGGCCGGCTGGAAGGCTTATCCGGTGCAGATCGACGCGACGCTGGCCGGGGATGCGTTCGCGCTGCGTGCGCAGGCGACGATCGTCTATTCGTCGACGTGCCCGTGCTCGGCGGCGCTGTCGCGGCACTGGGTCGAACAGGCGTTTCTGACGGCATTCGGCCGCGACGATCGCGTGGAGCCGGCGGCGGTCGCCGCGTGGCTGAAACGGCATGCGACGGCCGCCACGCCGCACAGCCAGCGCAGCGAAGCCGTCGTCGGCGTGGCGCTACCGGCCGATGGCGCGACACTGGGGCTGATCGACCTCATCGATCGCGTCGAGCATGCGCTGGGCACGCCGGTGCAGACGGCCGTCAAGCGTGCGGACGAGCAGGCGTTCGCGGTGCTGAACGGCGAGAACCTGATGTTCGTCGAGGATGCCGCGCGCCGCGTGCAGGCCGCGCTGGAAGATCGCCATGCGAGCCCGCGCGTGCACGTGCGCCATCTCGAAAGCCTGCATCCGCACGATGCAGTGGCGTGGGCCGCACCGGTACGCGAAGGAGGCGACGCATGCTGATCCGCAAGCTGTTCCGGTTCGAGAACGCACACGTCGTACGCGGCTGCAGCACGCGGCGTTGCTCGCATTCGATCCATGGCCACTCGTACCGCGTCGAGTTGCTGCTCGAGGCGCATGCGCTGGATCACGGGCAGATGATCTACGACTTCGGGCTGCTCAAGGGCGACGTGCGCGACCTGATCGACGCGTTCGACCATGCGGTGACGCTGTGGTCGGACGACGATCCGCACTACGTCGAAAGCATGAGCCGGCATTCGGAGCGCTGGGTGCGGCTGCCGGTGTCGCCGAGCGCCGAGCAATTCTCGCGCGTGCTGTTCCGGCTCGTCGATGCCGCGTTGTCGGGCACGCCGATGTCGAACGGCGAAGCCGACGTGCGACTGTATTCGGTGATTGTTCACGAAACCGAGACCGGCTACGCACAGTGCTTCCGCGGCGATGCATTCAACCCGCGCATGGGCCGCATCGACCTCGACGCGATCGTCTTCGCGCCCGCCATCGTCGCGCAGTGGCGCGATCCGGGCCTGTTCGAGCGGCTCAAGCGCGGCCAGGTCCTTTCCATACAGGAATCCTCATGATCAGGAAGAACCCGCGCGGCGACCTGCCGCAGATTCATCCGAACGCGTTCGTCGACCCGACCGCCATCCTGTGCGGGCGTGTGATCGTCGAGGAGAACGTGTTCATCGGCCCGTACGCGGTGATCCGCGCCGACGAAACGGATGCGGACGGCCAGATCGCGCCGATCGTGATCGGTGCGCATTCGAACATCCAGGACGGCGTCGTGATCCATTCGAAATCAGGCGCGAGCGTGACGATCGGCCGGCACACGTCGATCGCGCATCGCGCGATCGTCCACGGGCCGTGCACGGTCGGCGACGGCGTGTTCGTCGGATTCAACAGCGTGCTGTTCAATTGCACGATCGACGACGGCTGCGTGGTGCGCTACAACGCGGTCGTCGACGGCTGCCGCCTGCCGCCAGGCTTCTACGTGCGCTCGACCGAACGCATCGGGCCGGAAACCGACCTCGCCGCGTTGCCGCAGGTGACGCCCGACGCGAGCGATTTCTCCGAGGACGTCGCGCGGACGAACAATGCGCTGGTGCGCGGTTACAAGCACATCCAGAACGAGTTCTGATTCATGGGCGAGCGGGTGCGACGGGAACGCTGCGACCGGGTGGAACGACGCCACGTCGATCTGCTCGTGTACGGCGGCACGGTGATGACGCCCAACGGCGCCGAGCGGATCGACGTCGCGTGCGTGGATGGCCGCGTCGTCGCGCTGGGCGTGTTGCGCGGTACGTGGAGCGCCGACGTGCTGCTCGATGCGCGCGGATTGCACGTGCTGCCCGGCGTGGTCGACAGTCAGGTGCATTTCCGCGAACCGGGGCTCACGCACAAGGAGACCATCGAGGCCGGCACGCGCGGCGCGGTGCTCGGCGGCGTCACGACGATCTTCGAGATGCCCAATACTCATCCGCTGACGTTGAGCGAGCAGGATCTGAACGCCAAGCGGGATCTTGCGCGCGGTCGTGCGTGGTGCGACTACGCGTTCTACATCGGCGGCTCGGCCGCCAATGCCGAACGGTTGCCGGTGCTCGAACGTTTACCCGGCTGCGCGGGGGTGAAGGTCTTCATGGGCAGTTCGTTCGGCGATCTGCTGGCCGACGACGAAACCGTGTTGCGCCGGATCCTGCGCAACGGGCAACGACGCATGGCCGTGCATGCGGAGGACGAGGCGCGGCTACGCGAACGCAAGGCGATCGCCGAGGCCAGCGGCGACGTGCGCGACCATCCGCGCTGGCGCGACGCGCAAAGCGCGCTGGCCGCGACGCGGCGCATCGTCGGACTGGCCGCGCAAGCGGGGCGCCGGCTGCATGTGCTGCACGTGTCCACGGCGGATGAAATGGCGTTTCTCGCGCGGCACCGGCGGCGCGTGACGGTCGAAGTCACGCCGCATCACCTGAGCCTGCATGCGCCGGATTGCTACGAGCGGCTCGGCACGTTCGCGCAGATGAATCCTCCGGTGCGCGAACGGCATCATCGGGACGCGCTGTGGCAGGCCGTCCGCGACGGCGTGGTCGACGTCATCGGCAGCGATCACGCGCCGCATACGCGCGACGAAAAGCGCCGCCCGTATCCGCGCTCGCCGAGCGGGATGACCGGCGTGCAGACGCTGCTGCCGCTGATGCTCGATCACGTGAATGCCGGCCGCCTGAGCCTGGAACGGCTGGTCGACCTGACCAGCGCCGGGCCGGCGCGCATCTTTGGCATCGAAGGAAAGGGGCGCATTGCGGCCGGCTACGACGCCGATTTCAGCATCGTCGACTTGCGCGCGCGGCGGGTCATCCGCGACGAATGGATCGCGAGCGTGAGCGGCTGGACGCCGTACGACGGATGCGCGGTCGCGGGCTGGCCCGTGCATACGGTCGTGCGCGGGCAGGTCGTCGTGCGTGACGGCGAGTTGAACGGGCAGCCGGCCGGGGAGGCCGTGACGTTTCTCGACACCTAGATCGGCAGCCGTACCGTCTGCTTGATGCGCTTCAGCGGAATCTCGGTTTCGACGTTGCGTACGCCCTCGATCTGCGTGAGCGTTTCCATCTGAAAGCGCTGATAGTCGTCGAGATCCTTCGCGATCACGCGCAGCAGATAGTCGTAGCTGCCGGCCATCAGATGGCATTCGAGCACTTCCGGCGCCCGTTCCATCTCGCGCGCGAAGCGTTCGACCGTCGTCTTGTCCTGGCGCTCCAGCGTGACGCGCACGAATGCCGTGAAGCGCAGCTCGACGGCCGCCGGGTTCAGCAACGCGACATAGGCGTCGATTACGCCCTGTTCCTCGAGCAGGTGAACGCGGCGCAGGCACGGCGTGGGCGACAGTCCGGCCTGCTGCGCGATGTCGGCGTTCGTCTGGTTCGAATTCTGCTGCAATGCACGCAAAATGCGTCGATCGATCGCATCCAGTTTGATTGGCATTTTTGGCTACCCGCAATACGAGTATTGGAGAATAACTCCAAATACATAGCGGAAAGTAGCCGAGTTTGCATCCAATCTCCAACGGAAGTTGCCGATAATCTGACGACTGTCCGGCCCCGGGCGCGCGATCCCCGCCCGCCGCGGCGCCACTTTCAGGAGCTTCCCGATGCTGCACGTCGCCTGGTTGCCGTTCATGGCCACTTCCCTTCTGATCATTCTGACGCCGGGCCAGGACATGGTGCTCGTGATGTCGCGCACGCTGTCCGGCGGCACGCGCGCGGGCCTCGTGACCGCCGCGGGCGTCAGCGTCGGGCTGCTCGTCCATACGATGCTCGCGACGCTCGGGCTGGGTGCGCTGCTTCAGGCATCCGAATGGCTGTTCACCGCGCTGAAGGCGATCGGCGCGCTGTACCTGTTGTACCTCGGCATCACGCTGCTGCGTTCGTCGGGCGAATTGACGCTCGCGGGCAACGGCAATGCGCCGGCATCGCGGCTCCGGACGTTCGCGCAAGGCGCGCTGTCCAACGTGTCGAACCCGAAAGTCGCGCTTTTCTATCTGGCATTCCTGCCGCAATTCGTTCCGGCGGGCGCCCCGCATCCGATGCTGTCGCTGTTCGTGCTCGGCGCGACGTTCGCCGGGCTGACGTTTCTCGTCAAGGGGCCGGTCGCGTTGTTCGCCGGCCTGCTGTCGGCGTCGATCCGCCGCAACCCGCGCATCCTGACGCGCATGCATCGCGTCAGCGGCGTCGTCTTGCTGGCGCTGGGCGTGAAGCTGGCGCTCGAGCGCCGCTGATCGGGCGCGATGCCGGCGCGCCGGCCGGCGCTACGCCGCCGGCAACGCGTCCGCCAGCGCCCGCATCGCATCCACCGTTTCCGGATTCGCCGGAAAGAACGCCTCGATCGCCAGTTCCGACAGCGTCACGTCGACCGGCGTGCCGAACACCGTCGTCGTACTGAAGAACGTCAGCTCGCCGCTCGCCGTGCGCAACCGCAGCGGCACGGCGATATCCGCGAAATCGGTGCGCGCGGGCGCGTCGTCGGGCTGGCCGGCCGGCGCCGGATACGCGGCGAGTTCGTCGCGCAGCGTATGCAGCGTGCGATCGCCGCTCGCATCGATCTGTCGCTGCAACCGATGCAGGATGTGCGCGCGCCATTCGTGCCAGTTGACGATCTGCGACGCGAGACCGTCCGGATGCAGGCTCAACCGCAGCACGTTGACGGGCGGCTGCAGCAGCGCCGGATCGGCCTGCGCGACCAGCGCGCCGAGCATCCGGTTCGCCGCGAGCAGCGTCCAGTGGCGGTCCACCGCAAGCGCCGGGTACGGCTCGTGCCCGCGCAGCACGGCCTCGACCGCATGACGCGCCGCATCCAGTTCCGGGTCCGAAAACGGCCGTTCGCGAAACAGCGGCGCAAAGCCGGCCGCGACGAGCAGCGCATTGCGTTCGCGCAGCGGCACGTCGAGGCGTTCGGCCAGATGCAGCACCATCTCGCGGCTCGGCTGCGCGCGGCCCGATTCGACGAAGCTCAGGTGGCGCGCGGAAACCTCCGCGTCGAGCGCGAGCGCCATCTGGCTCAGGCGCCGGCGTTGCCGCCACGTGCGCAGCAGCGGACCGATGCCGGACGCGCGGCCGGCGGACGGGGAGGGCGAATGGAGGGCGGCGGTCGGGTTCATGGCGCAGATGATAGGCAATCCCGCGCCGCTTTGGCATTACCTGCGAGGTAAGCGCCGCGCCACGCCCACCCCGGCGCGCGCAGCCGCTGCGTTACCATAGCCCCCGTGCCACCTGAGAGGCGGCGCCGGACCCGCGACGACAACGCATGGGCCGGCCGCCGCGCACATCGACAACAAGGCATTCCAGGGGAATCCAACAATGAAAAAACTCGCCGTCCGGCTCGCCTGCGTGGCGACGCTCGCACTCGCCGCGACCAGCGGCCACGCGCAGACCGAAGCTGCGCAGGTGGAAATGAGGGCCGCCGCCGCGGCCGCCAACGAAGCGGTCGTGAAGGGGCCGACCGACATCGACGTGAAACACGAAGCCGTACTGAAGCTGAAGGCCGGCGAATCGTTCGTGCCGGCCGCCGAAGCCGGCCGCTACCTGCGTTCGATGGGCAACGCGATCGACGAATCGAAGCTGGTCGGCCTCGTGCTGCCCGACGATCCCGACGCCGACTGGATCTCTGTCGTGTCGTTCGAGCCGAGCGGCTACATCCGCGACGACGACGCGAAGGACTGGAAGCCCGACGAACTGCTGAAAAGCCTGCAGGCCGGCACCGAGGCGAACAACCCGGCGCGCAAGGAGCGCGGCCTGCCCGAAACCGAGGTGGTCGGCTGGGCGAAGGCGCCCGCATACGACGCGGCCACGCACCGGCTCGTGTGGTCGGCGATCATCCGCGACAAGGGCGCGGCGCCGAATGCCGGGAACGACGGCGTGAACTATCGGACGCTCGTGCTCGGCCGCGACGGCTACCTGTCGCTGACGATGGCGTCGACGCTCGCCGATCTGCCCAAGTACAAGGCATCGGCCGACGCGCTGCTGGCGAACATCAGCTTCAACGACGGCAAGCGCTATGCCGATTTCAACAAGTCGACGGACCACGTCGCCGAGTACGGGCTCGCGGCGCTGATCGTCGGCGTCGGCGCGAAAAAGCTCGGGCTGCTCGCGCTGATCGGCGCGTTCGCGGCGAAGTTCTTCAAGATCGGCGCGGTCGCGCTGCTGGCCGGCGGAGCGGCGCTCAAGCGCTTCTTCGGGCGCAAGCCGAAGGCGGCCGCGGTGCCGGTCGTCGCCGACGCATCCGACGCATCCGCCACGGAGCGCAAGGAATGACCAAGCTGTTGCTGCTGATCTTCGGCGGCCTGAAGCTCGGCAAGGTGCTCGTATCGGCCGGCACGATGCTCGCGTCGATCGCGGTCTATGCGCTGTTCTACGGCTGGCGTTTCGCGGCCGGTTTCGTCGCATTGCTGCTGGTGCACGAAGCCGGCCATTACCTCGCCGCGCAGCGGCGCGGGCTCGACGTCGGGCTGCCGACCTTCATCCCGTTCGTCGGCGCATGGATCCAGTTGAAGGAAATGCCGCACGACGCGGAAACGGAGGCATACGTCGGGCTCGCCGGGCCGTTCGTCGGCACGCTCGGCGCACTGGCCTGCTATGCGGCCGCGCGCCACTACGACAGCAACCTGCTGCTCGCGCTGTCGTACACGGGTTTCTTCCTGAATCTCTTCAACATGATTCCGCTGTCGCCGTTCGACGGCGGGCGGATCACCGCGGTGCTGTCGCCGCGCATCTGGTTCGCGGGCGTGCCGGTGCTGATCGCGCTGTTCGTGTATCGGCCGAGCCCGCTGCTGATCGTGATGGCGATCCTCGCGCTGCCGCAACTGAAGCGCGCGTGGCGCTACGATCCCGACGCGCCGGAGAATCGGGTGTACTACGCGACGTCGATCGAGACGAAGACGACCTACGCACTCTGCTACGTCGGCCTGCTTGCGTTCCTCGCGCTGATGACGTCCGGCGTGCACGACATGCTGCGCGTCGTGCACGCGTCGGCCTGACGTCGATTCGATGCAAAAAACGGCGGCCGCTGCTACGCGGCCGCCGTTTCTCTAAGGTCGAACTTCATGCGTCGCGATGACGCAGTTCGACGCGCTTGATGTCCTTCACGATCACGAGATAGCTGAACACGGTGACGAGCGCGTTCAACCCGACGAACACGAGCGCGCCGTTGAACGAGCCGCTCGCGCCGACGAGGTAGCCGATCGCGATCGGCGCGACGATGCCCGCCGTATTGCCGAACATGTTGAACAGGCTGCCCGACAGGCCGATCGCCTCTTTCGGCGCGGTATCCGCGACGACGGCCCAGCCGAGCGAGCCGATCCCCTTGCCGAAGAACGACACGGCCATCAGCGTGATGACCAGCGCTTCGCTGTCGACGTAGTTGCAGCCGATGATCGCCATCGACAGCGCCATCCCGCCGACGATCGGAATCTTGCGTGCGAGCGTCAGCGACACGCCGCGGCGGATCAGCGCGTCCGACAGCATCCCGCCGAGCACGCCGCCGAGGAACCCGCAGATCGCCGGCAGCGACGTCATGAAGCCGGCCTTCAGCAGGGACATCCCGCGCGCCTGCACGAGGTAGATCGGGAACCACGTGAGGAAGAAGTACGTCAGCACGTTCACGCAGTACTGGCCGAGATAGACGCCGAGCAGCATCCGGTTCGACAGTAGCTGGCGCACGTAGTACCAACCCGCCACGCGGCTGCCTTCGGAGGCGCCGCCGCTGCCGCGTGCGCCGGTCGGCCGGCCCGTCGACCGCACCAGGCCGCCGCCCTGTTCGATATGCTCGAGCTCCGCGCGATTCACGCCCGGATGGTCGACCGGATCCTTCATCACGCGCAGCCACAGGCAGGCAAGCGCGATGCCGGCGAGACCGAGCCACAGATACACGTGGTGCCAGCCGTATGCATGCGTGAGCCACGCCATCAGCGGCGAGAACACGACGGCCGCGAAATACTGCGCGGCGTTGAAGATCGCCGATGCCGTGCCGCGCTCGGCGGTCGGGAACCAGCTCGCGACGACCTTCGCGTTCGCCGGAAACGCGGGCGCTTCCGCGATGCCGACCGCGAAGCGCATCGCGAACAGCGCGGCGACCGCGAACGCGGCGCTGCCGCCGAGGCCGATCGTGCTCTGCAGCAGCGTGAACGCCGACCACAAGAAGATGCTCGCCGCATACACGCGCCGCGCGCCGAAGCGGTCGAGCAGCCAGCCGCTCGGCAGTTGCGCGAGCACGTACGCCCAGCTGAATGCCGAGAAGATGTAGCCCATCGTCACCGGATCGATGCCGAATGCCTTGCGGATCGGCGTGCCCGTGATCGACAGCGTCGCGCGGTCCGCGTAGTTGAGCGTCGTGACGACGAACAGCATCGCCAGGATCCGGTAGCGCACGGCGGTTCGACGCGCGGTGCGCGCGAGGTCGAGCGGGAGATCGCGAGGGGAGGTCTGATTGCTCACTTTAAATGTACGTCGTCGTATGACATGAGTGAAAGTTTATTGACGATAGACGAATCCAGAAACCTCGGGTTTTCCCTCGGAAATCGTCGTCACAATATGGGAAGAACGGGATTCGCTGGCCGCGCGAGGCTGGCGGGTGTATCGTCGGCGCCTTCGCGGGCGGCGCGATGCCGTCGGCAGACATCGTATCTGTTGAGCTACAATGAGCAATCCATTCCCGAACCACGGAGCACACCCCATGCAACTGACAGGAGAGATGCTGATCGGCGCCGAAGCGGTGGTCGGCTCGGCCGGAACCTTGCACGCGTTCGACCCGACGAAGGGTGCGCCGATCGACGTTCCGGCGTTCGGCGTCGCGACGCAGGCCGACGTCGACCGCGCGTGCGAACTCGCACGCGACGCGTTCGACGCGTACCGCACGCAGCCGCTCGCGGCCCGTGCGGCGTTTCTCGACGCGATCGCCGATGAAATCGTCGCGCTCGGCGATGCGCTGATCGAGCGCGCGCATGCCGAAACGGGCCTGCCGGTCGCGCGGCTGCAGGGCGAGCGCGGCCGCACCGTCGGCCAGCTTCGGCTGTTCGCGCGCGTCGTGCGCGACGGGCGCTTCCTTGCCGCGTCGATCGATCCCGCGCAGCCGGCCCGCACGCCGCTGCCGCGTTCGGACCTGCGGCTGCAGAAAATCGCGCTCGGGCCCGTCGCCGTGTTCGGCGCGAGCAATTTCCCGCTCGCGTTCTCGGTGGCCGGCGGCGATACCGCGTCGGCACTCGCGGCCGGCTGCCCGGTGATCGTGAAGGCGCATGAAGCGCACCTCGGCACGTCCGAGCTGGTCGGCCGTGCGATCCGCGCCGCGGTCGCGAAAACCGGCATGCCGGCCGGCGTGTTCTCGCTGCTGGTCGGCCCCGGCCGCGTGACCGGCGCGGCGCTGGTCAGCCACCCGGCGATCCAGGCCGTCGGTTTCACCGGTTCCCGGCAGGGCGGGATGGCGCTCGTGCAGCTCGCGAACGCGCGCCCGCAGCCGATTCCCGTCTATGCGGAAATGAGCAGCATCAACCCCGTCGTGCTGTTCCCGGCCGCGCTGGCCGCGCGCGGCGACGCGATCGCGACGGGCTTCGTCGATTCGCTGACGCTCGGCGTCGGCCAGTTCTGTACCAATCCGGGCCTCGTGCTCGCGATCGACGGTCCCGATCTCGACCGCTTCGAGACGGTCGCCGCGCAGGCGCTCGCGAAGAAGCCGGCCGGCGTGATGCTCACGCGCGGCATCGCCGATGCGTACCGCAACGGTCGCGGCAAGCTCGCCGAGCTGCCCGGCGTGCGCGAAATCGGCGCGGGCGAGGCTGCGCAGACCGACTGCCAGGCGGGCGGCGCGCTGTACGAAGTCGGCGCGCAGGCGTTCCTGGCCGAGCCGGCGTTCAGTCACGAGGTGTTCGGGCCGGCGTCGCTGATCGTGCGCTGCCGCGATCTCGACGAAGTCGCGCGCGTGCTCGATGCGCTCGAAGGTCAGTTGACGGCCACGCTGCAGATCGATGCCGACGACAAGCCGCTCGCGCGCCGGCTGCTGCCGATCCTCGAACGCAAGGCCGGGCGCCTGCTCGTCAACGGCTACCCGACCGGCGTCGAAGTGTGCGATGCGATGGTGCACGGCGGCCCGTTCCCCGCCACGTCGAACCCGTCCGTCACGTCGGTCGGGGCGACCGCGATCGAGCGATTCCTGCGGCCGGTGTGCTATCAGGACTTCCCGGACGACCTCTTGCCCGAAGGGCTGCAGGAAAGCAATCCGCTGGCGATTCCGCGGCTGCGCGACGGCAAGGCGGAGTGACGTGGCGTAACCGCTGAGCGCAGCGTCCCGGAAGGGACGCGTTCCGGCACGTCGAAACACGGCGGCGGGGCCCACGGGCCCCGCCGCCTTTTTTATTCAATGCGGGCTTTCGTGCCGGTTTTGCCCGGTCAGTGAGCGGGGCGGGCGACGAGTTCCAGGCGCTCCGCTGCAGCCAGCAGGCGCCGGTCGCGCGTCCATAGCTTGCTGCCGCTGGTTTCAATAACGACATCAAATGGTGCTCTTGGTGATGCGCAGACGGGGGGTGAGATGTCGGCTTTCCTGTTGCCCGCGTTTCTCTTACAGTAGCGAAGCCGCGGGCCATCCGGTTCGCAGGCGAGCCTGAGAGATCACAAGACCAACAAGGAACCATCCCGATGAATATCAGCAAGCGTGGCGACCACCTGTTCGCGGCCGGATTGTGGAAAGCGATCGGCGACGTCGCGAAATCGGTTCGCACCCAGATCGGCGAATACAGCGAAGGGCGCGTGCTGGCCGACGCGCTGTTCGCGCTGCAGCGCGAGCTGGGCGGCAGCGAATTCGACGTGACGATCAACCAGGGGCGGCCCGTCGCGGGCTCCGATCCGCATTCGTTGATCTTCGGCAGAGCCGTCGAGCGCTTCAAGTACGACATGCAGGCGGTGGTGTTCGCGCTGAAGCATCGTCGCAGTATCGATGGGCCGAACGGTGCGCAGCGCGCCGACGCGCTCACGCAGGCCAATACGCATCTCGCCACCGCGAAGCAGTACGCGATGTTCACCGTCGGGCGGTTCTTCGATGCGGTCGTCGACCGCGACGTGCTGGAACAGATCATGAGCGCCGAGTCGCCGGCGCGCGGCCGGCCGCTTGCGGCGCGCAAAGGGATCGACGAGACGCAGCGTACGCTCGCGAGCGTGCGGCAGCGGATCATCGGCGCGATCGCACAGATGTAATGAAGTGGCCGCGTCGGCTCGTCGAGCCGCGCGGCCATCGCGTGATACGGATACGGACGAGTGCGGGAGCCGGCGCGCCGTGCCGATGAAGGCCCCGCGCCGCCGGCGAATCCCGCTTACTGCGGGCCCATCTTCTTGATCAGCACGTCGAGCTCGGCCGCTTCGGCGTCGGTCAGGTCGACGAGCGGCGCGCGCACCGGGCCCGCATCGTGGCCGACGAGCTTCGCGCCCGCCTTCACGATGCTGACCGCGTAGCCTGCACGGCGATTGCGGATCTTCAGGTACGGCAGGAAGAACGCGTCGATCAGGCGGCCGACCGTCGCGTGGTCGTCCTTCGCGATCGCTTCGTAGAATTCCATCGCCGTCTTCGGGATGAAGTTGAACACCGCCGACGAGTACACCGGCACGCCGAGCGCCTTGTACGCGGCCGCATAGACTTCGGCCGTCGGCAGGCCGCCGAGGTACGCGAAACGATCGCCGAGGCGGCGGCGGATCGTGACCATGCTTTCGATTTCGCCGACGCCGTCCTTGAAGCCGATCAGGTTCGGGCAACGGTCGGCGAGGCGCTCGAGCATGTCGGCATTCAGCTTCGAATTCGCGCGGTTGTACACCACGACGCCGATCTTCAGCGCGCGGCAGACCTGCTCGACGTGCTCGGCGATCCCTTCCTGGCTCGCTTCGGTCAGGTAGTGCGGCATCAGCAGCACGCCGCTCGCGCCGAGGCGCTCGGCTTCCTGCGCATATTCGATCGCCACGCGCGTCGCGCCGCCCGCGCCGGCGAGGATCGGCACCTTGCCCTTGCAGGTTTCCGTCGCGACGCGGATCACGTCCGAATACTCGCGCTGCGTGAGCGAGAAGAATTCGCCGGTGCCGCCGGCCGCGAACAGTGCGCTCGCGCCATACGGCGCCAGCCATTCCAGGCGCTCGGCATAGGTGGACGGGCGGAAGCTGCCGTCGGCGTCGAAATCCGTCAGCGGAAACGACAGCAGGCCGTGGGAGATGATCTGTTTGAGTTCTTGCGGTGAAGTCATGGTTGGGTCGTCCGTCTAGCGCGAGTGCGGGGTTCGTCGGTACGGCATCCGAGCCATATTGGCGATGTCGTTGTATGTCATCGTACAACGCACGAATGAGCGGCGCAAGCGATTTGCTGGCCAGTCAAGGGTAGGGTCTTTCCGGATAAGGGTTTACGCAGCATCGTCGATTGAGGTTGAATGTCGTATGATGACTAACGATATCGCAGATAGCACCAGGAATTCCATGACTGCTTCCCCTCTCTACATCCGCGTGCATCCGGACGACAACGTCGCGATCGTCGTCAACGACGGCGGTCTGCCCGCAGGCGCGACGTTCGCCGACGGGCTGACGCTGTGCGAAGGCGTGCCGCAGGGGCACAAGGTCGCGCTCGTCGACCTCGCGGCCGGCGACCCGGTCGTTCGCTACAACGTGGTGATTGGCTATGCGCTGACCGACCTGCGGCGCGGCAGCTGGGTCAACGAGCGCACGATGCGCATGCCCGAGCCGCCGGGCCTCGACGACCTGCCGCTCGCCACGCGTGCCGCGCCGCCGCTCGAGCCGCTCGAAGGCTATACGTTCGAGGGCTTTCGCAATGCCGACGGTTCGGTCGGCACGCGCAACATCCTCGCGATCACGACGACCGTGCAGTGCGTGTCGGGCGTCGTCGAGCATGCGGTGAAGCGGATCAAGGACGAACTGCTGCCGCGCTACCCGAACGTCGACGACGTGGTCGGGCTCGAACACACGTACGGCTGCGGCGTCGCGATCGACGCGCCCGACGCCGACATCCCGATCCGCACGCTGCGCAACATCAGCCTGAATCCGAACTTCGGCGGCGAAGTGATGACCGTGAGCCTCGGCTGCGAGAAGCTGCAGCCCGAGCGCCTGCTGCCGCCGGGCGCGATTCCGGTGGCGGCCGACGGCGCGACGGACAACGGCGGCGTGGTGTGCCTGCAGGACGCCGCGCACGTCGGCTTCAACTCGATGATCGACTCGATCATGAAGATGGCCGAATCGCATCTCGAGCGGCTGAACCGCCGCCGTCGCGAAACCTGCCCGGCGTCGGATCTCGTCGTCGGCGTGCAGTGCGGCGGCAGCGACGCGTTCTCCGGGCTCACCGCGAATCCGGCGGTCGGCTTCGCGGCCGACCTGCTCGTGCGCGCGGGCGCGACGATCATGTTCTCGGAGGTGACCGAAGTGCGCGACGGCGTCGCGCAGCTCACGTCGCGCGCGGCGAACGAGGACGTCGCGCGCGAGATCATCCGCGAGATGGACTGGTACGACCGTTACCTGCAGCGCGGCCGCGTCGACCGCAGCGCGAACACGACGCCGGGCAACAAGAAGGGCGGCCTGTCGAACATCGTCGAGAAGGCGATGGGGTCGATCGTGAAGTCGGGCAGCGCGCCGATCGCCGGCGTCGTGCGCCCCGGCGATCGCGCGCGGCAAAAGGGGCTGCTGTATGCGGCGACGCCGGCGAGCGATTTCATCTGCGGCACGCTGCAGCTCGCGGCGGGGATGAACCTGCACATTTTCACGACCGGCCGCGGCACGCCGTACGGCCTCGCGCAGGTGCCGGTGATCAAGGTCGCGACGCGCAGCGATCTCGCGCGCCGCTGGCACGACCTGATGGATCTCGACGCGGGGCAGATCGCGACCGGCGCGGCGACGATCGAGGACACGGGCTGGGCACTGTTCCGGCTGATGCTCGACGTCGCCAGCGGCAAGCGCCGCACGTGGGCCGAGCAATGGAAGCTCGCGAATGCGCTGACGCTGTTCAATCCGGCGCCGGTGACCTGACGCGCAGCGGGGGCGGCGGCAAGACGATGCGGGCGCCTTCGGGCGCCCGTTTTCGTTGCGATGCACGTGGCGGTTGCGCGCGGGCATGCGGCGCGTGGCCGGCGCGATTTCCTTACCTCCCGCGTAATCGACCGCCCCCGCCGGCCGAGCGACGATAGCGGCACGCGGACACGAAACGTCCGCGACATCGTCCTTCACCGACACAAGGAGCCTCGCCATGAACACCGCTCAATCCGCATCGTCCGTTCACGCCGATCTGATCGACCGCTACTTCGACGCCTGGAACGAACCCGACGTCGTGCGCCGCCGCGCGCTGATCGATGCGACGTACGCGAGCGACGCGGCCTATCGCGATCCGCTGATGGCCGGCGACGGCCATGCGGGCATCGACACGATGATCGCCGCCGTGCAGCAACGTTTCCCCGCATACCGCTTCCGGCGCACGACCGACGTCGACGCGTTCGGCCAGCACCTGCGATTCTCGTGGGCGCTCGTGTCGCCCGACGGCGCGGCGATCGTGAAGGGCTCGGACTTCGGCACCGTCGACGCGTCGGGCCGCCTCGCATCGGTCACGGGTTTCATCGACGAAATGCCGGCCGCGGCGTCATGACCTGAACGATGTATGCACCGCGGCCGCCGGGATCGGGTAACGTTATGCGATTCGTTCCTGAACCCGGAGACTAGCCCACATGTTGAAGAATCTCGATCCGCTGCTGCACGCCGACATCCTGCACACGCTGCGCGCGATGGGTCACGGCGACGAAATCGCGATCTGCGATGCGAATTTCCCCGCGGAATCCGTCGCGGAGCACACGGTGGTCGGCCGTGCGCTGCGGATCGACGGCGCCGATTCGGCGCGCGTCGTGCGCGCGGTGCTGTCGGTGCTGCCGCTCGATACGTTCGTCGACACGCCCGCGTGGCGGATGGAAGTCGTCGGCGATGCCACCGTGGTGCCGCCCGTGCAGCGCGAAGTGCAGGCCGAGATCGACCGCGCGGAAGGGCGTTCAGTGCCGCTTACCGGCGTCGAGCGTTTCGCGTTCTATGAGCGCGCGCAGCAGACGTACGCGGTGATCGTCACCGGCGAAACGCGCGGCTACGGCTGCTTCATCTTCAAGAAGGGCGTGCTGTTGAGCGACGCGGGCTAAACGCGTTTGTCAGCGCGCCGGGCTGCCGGCGCCGCCGCCGCGGTGTAAAGATTTGCTACAACCTTTTTCTTGGACACCGCGAAAAGACCCTCTATGCTGGCCCATTTGCCGCGCGCCCTTCCGGGGCCGCGCGGCGCCGAACCGCACGGGCGCACCCGGGCGGGCGGCCGAATTGCATACGAGGAGAGAGGCATGACGCGTACCGTCGATTCCGGCGTCATTTTTTTCGCACGCCTGGCGCTGGCGGCGTTGTTCTTGTGGGGCGGCATCATGAAGCTGCTCGGCTACAGCGATTTCGTCGCGTACCTGCACACGATGAACGTGCCCTATCAACAGGTCGTCGCGCCGATCGTCGTCGCCATCGAGGGGCTGGGCGGCCTGCTGTTGATCGTCGGCTACAAGGTACGGCCGCTCGCGTTGTTGATGGCGGTCTACACGATCGCGACCGCGATGGTCGGGCACAATTTCTGGGACGCGACCAACGCGGCCGTCCAGCACGACATGGTGATTCACTTCTGGAAGAACGTCGCGATTTCCGGCGGGTTCCTGCTGCTGTTCGTCACCGGCGCCGGCGGCGCGAGCATCGACGCGTTGCGCCGGCCGAGTTCGTCGTACGGCGTGCTGCGTTGAACTGACCGGACGCGCGCCGCTACGCGCAGGCAAGTCGAAAGGGCCGAATCCCGCACGCCGCGGGATTCGGCCCTTCGTTCATCCGGCGGGCGCGCGGGCGCCGGCGTTCAATGCGTGCCCTGCACTTCCTTCGCATCCTTCGAGAACTGCACGGCAATCGCGCCGAGCACGCAGATCGCCGCGACGTACACGACCGGTGCGAGCGGATTCGACTTCATCATCAGCGACACGATCACCGGCGTGAGGCCGCCGAAGATCGCATATGCGACGTTGTACGAGAACGAGATGCCCGAGAAGCGCACGACGGCCGGGAAGCTCTTCACCATCACGAACGGCACCGCGCCGATCGTGCCGACCATGAAGCCCGCGATCCCGTAGTAGAGCGGCAGCGTCGACGCATCGGCCGCGACCTGCACGAACAGCAGGTAGTAGCACGCGGCCAGCCCGATGCCGCCGATGCCGAGCACGCGCTTCGCGCCGATCCAGCCCGCGAGCGAACCCGCGGTGATGCAGCCGGCCGTCAGGCACAGCGTCGCGACGCTGTTCGCGAACAGCGTCGTCGCCGGCGCCAGGTGGAACTGCTTCTGCAGCAGCGCGGGCGTCATCAGGATCACGACGACGATCGCAGCCGACAGCATCCACGTGAGCAGCATCGACACGATCACCGCGCGGCCGTGGTCGCGCAATACCGCCTTCAGCGGAATCTCGGCCGCGAGCGCCTTCTTCGCCTTCATCTCGGCGAACACCGGCGTTTCATGCAGCCAGCGGCGCAGGTACACGGAGAACAGCCCGAACACGCCGCCGAGCAGGAACGGGATGCGCCACGCGAACGCGGCGACTTCGGCCGTCGAGTAGCGGCTGTTGATGCCGGCCGCGACGAGCGAGCCGAGCAGGATGCCGGCCGTCAGGCCCGCGGTCAGCGTGCCGCACGCGTAGCCGATATGGCGCGACGGCACGTGCTCGGACACGAACACCCACGCGCCCGGCACTTCGCCGCCGACCGCCGCACCCTGCAGCACGCGAAACAGCAGCAGCAACACCGGCGCGAGGATGCCGATCGTGTCGTAGGTCGGCAGCATGCCCATCAGCAGCGTCGGCACCGACATCATCAGCACGCTCAGCGTGAACATCCGCTTGCGGCCGAACAGGTCGCCGAAGTGCGCCATGATCACGCCGCCGAGCGGGCGCGCGAGATAGCCGGCCGCGAAAATGCCGAACGTCTGCAACTGGCGCAGCCAGTCGGGAATGTCGTGCGGGAAGAAGAGTTGTCCTATCGCCGGCGCGAAGAACACGAAGATGATGAAGTCGTAGAACTCGAGGGCGCCGCCGAGTGCGGCAAGGCCAAGGGTCTTGTAGTCGCTGCGCGTGAGCGCGCGTTCGGCGGCGCGAGGCACACCGCTCAATTCGGAAGCTTGCATGGTCAGGACGATCGGTTTTCGAATGTTGTTGTCGGTGCTGCGTCTCCAGAGCCCGCTATCGGCATGGACTGACAAGGCGCGGCTTGCGTCGTCGAAGCATGCCGCGTGCCGGGTGAGGCACGCAACACGCGCCGCCGCACCGGGATGGGGCACGGCGGAGACGAGGCGTCAAAGCGGGTGGGGGGATTCTACAGGAGCGCGAAATGCCTGCACGCGGGCGCGTGCCGGGAACGGCTTCGGACCATGCAGCCGAAGCGCGCGCGGCGCCGGCGGCCGGTGAGCCGCTGGCGCGCCGCGCGAGGCAGGGGCCCGCGTAATCAGTTGCCGGCGATCGTGTCGACCGGCTTGAACGCGCCGCGCTCGACCTTGTAGATCGTCACCGGCGCATCCTTCAGGTCGCCCTTCGGGTCGTACGCGATGCTCGCGGCCGACACGCCCTTGATCGACACCTTGCCGAGGTACGGCGTGTACACCTTCGGATCGGTCGAATTCGCTTCCTTCATCGCGGTGAGCAGCGCGATCGTTCCGTCGTACGAGTACGGCGAGTACGTGATCACGTCTTCGTTGAAGCGCGCCTTGTAGCGTGCGGCGTAGCCGGAGAAGCCCGGCATCTTTTCCTTCGGCAGCCCGCCCATGTAGACGATCGCGCCTTCGGCCGCGTCGCCGCCGACCTTCAGGAACGTCGGCGAGCGCGACATCTCGCCCGTCACGAATGCCGACTTCATCCCGAGCTGGCGCATCTTGCGGATCATCGGCGACGATTGCGCATCGCCGCCGCCGTAGAAGACCGCGTCCGGATTCACGCCCTTCAGGTTGGTCAGGATCGCCGAGAAATCGAGC
The DNA here is from genome assembly GCF_001528895.1 of Burkholderia sp. MSMB1078WGS. Lineage (NCBI taxonomy): Bacteria > Pseudomonadati > Pseudomonadota > Betaproteobacteria > Burkholderiales > Burkholderiaceae > Burkholderia > Burkholderia sp. MSMB1078WGS. The sequence continues at coordinate 342,646 of NZ_LPDI01000038.1, forward strand.
GCCTTGTCGTTCGTGAAGTCGCGCTTGACGATCGTGCCGCCGGCCGCTTCCACGGCCTTCGCGAATTCGTCGGCGATGCCCTGGCCGTAGGCCGTGCGGTCGTCGATGATCGCGATGCGCTTGAAGCGCAGCGTCTTCACCGCGTACGTGCCGACGATGCGGCCGGCCTGCGCGTCGCTCGTCAGCAGCCGGTAGGTCGTCTTGTAGCCGCGCGCCGTGTATTGCGGCGACGTCGCCATCGAGATCTGCGGCAGCCCCGCGCGATCGTACAGGTCGGACGCGGGGATGCTGGTGCCCGAGTTGAAGTGGCCGATGATCCCGCGGACGTTGTCGTCGATCAGCCGCTGCGCGACCGTCGTGCCGGTGCGCGGGTCGGCCTGGTCGTCCTGCGAGTCGAGCTGGAACGTGACCGGCTTGCCGCCGATCGTCGGATGCGTCGCGTTGAAATCGGCGATCGCGAGCTGCACGCCCTTCTGCATGTCCGTGCCGTAATTCGACTGCGGGCCGGTCAGCGGTGCGGCGAAACCGATCTTGACGACGTCGGCGGCGACGGCGTGCGCGCCCGACAGTGCGCAGGCGGCGGCCAGCGCGACGTGCGATACCTTCAGCTTCACTTTCACTTCCCCTTGATGGCGTGGTTGGGCCGCCGCCGGCATGCGGGCCGGCGCCGGTAAACCGGGCGAGACGTATCGGTCCGCAGGCCGACGTGCAGGCCGTGCGTGCTTGTCGCGTGCTGCGCGCGCTGTGCCGGAATCGGCGTGTGCGGCGGCGGATGCGGTCGGCCGCGCGTGCCGATTGCGGCAGCGGCGGGATGTCGTCTCGCGACCGTGAAGCGAAGTCTAGATAGCGAAAATGCGTGCGTCTTGCGCGTTCGATGCGTGGCCGGCGACGATATCGGCATATCGTCGATAACCCTGATATATGCCGAAATCGTCATGGCGAATGCGCAAACCCGCCAAGACGCGGGCCGTCGGCATTTTTAGGATGACGGATTCGGGTGCGTTGCGCCGGCGTGTCGATGCGCTGCGGCGGCAGCGGTGCAAGCGGAGCGACTGCCGGCCGCGCACGGCCGCGTAGTGGCGTAGTAGTTGCGTGCGCAACTTGTCCAGCCGACCGACGGACGGCCGGGACACGCGATGCAACCGGCCGTCGTCTTGCCTGCCCCGCGTTCGGCGCGACGCGATCTAAGGGGCGCTCCTATAATCGACGCCATCTGCCACTCGCTTCGCGGTTGCCGGGATGACGACCTTGCTTGCCGTACCGCCCATGAGCCTGTCCGACACATTGCGCTACCAGCCCGACAACGCCGATCTCGGTGCGATGCTCGCGCATTTCCGCCTGCTCGAACCGGTATTCGATGCGCTGCCGGATGTTGCGTTCTTCGTGAAGGACGGGAGCGGCCGCTACGCGCTCGTCAATCGCACGCTGGCGATGCGCTGCGGCTACAAGGACAAGCGCGACCTGCTCGGCAAGACGGCCGACGAGGTGTTTCCGCGCCGCTTCGGCCGGAGTTACTTCGAGCAGGACATGGCGACGATCAACGCCGGCCAGCAGTTGATGGACCAGCTCGAGCTGCACCTGTATCCGGGCCGCCAGCCGGGCTGGTGCCTGACCTGCAAGGAGCCGCTGCGCGACGCCGCGGGCCGGGTGGTCGGCCTCGCGGGCATCTCGCGCGACCTGAAGGCGCACGAGGGATCGCACCCGGCGTACAGCCGGCTCGCCGACGTGGTCCAGCACATCCAGGATCACTACGTGCAGCCGCTGAACCTGAAGCAGCTCGCGCAGATGGCCGGGATGTCGGTCGCGCAGCTCGAACGCTACTTCCACAAGGTGTTCCACCTGACGCCGCGCCAGGTGCTGCTGAAGACGCGGCTCGACGCGGCCACCGCGCTGCTGGTCACCCACGACAAGGTGACCGACGTCGCGGCGCTATGCGGCTACACGGATCACAGCGCGTTCACGCGCCAGTTCAAGGCGACGGTCGGCGTGACGCCGACGGAATACCGGTTGATGCTGCAGGAACGGGCAGGGTGACGCCACTCGCCGGCGTGGCCGGCGGGTCGCGGGGATCGGTGTCGTGCGGGAAGGGGGAAAGAGGGAAAGGGTGAAAGCGGCGGCTCAGCGGTAGCCGAGCCCTTTCAGGACGGCCGTGCCGTCTTCGGTCAGCCGGAAGCTCGGGGCCGTATCGGGGTCGAGCTTGACCATTTCGACGAGGCCGGCTTCCTGCAGCGCGGGCAATTCGGGTTTGGCGTTCGCGCCGATCGGTGCATGCAGCAGCACGAGCAACGTCGCGATTTCATGATGACTGAGCAGGCGGCGCAGCATCGTCTTCTTTGCAGGGGGCGCGGCCGGGCGGCCCGCGGGTGCTTCTACGGCGCTCATCGCTTTCCTCCTTTTCAAGATAACCATCGAGTACTGGTTGCGGATGGTGCCGTCGAAGACTTAAGCGATTCTTAAAACCGTGGCGGGAGACGCAATGCTGCACTGCGGCACGGGTTACCGGATGTAACGTCGGACGTTGCGCGGCTTCCGGCACGACCGCGGGCCGGAAGCGCTTTGTCACGATGGCGCGGGCGAGCGGTGCCCGTCCGGTCGACTGCCGAAGTGCGAGCGCGGTCGCGCCCCAAACGCCGGTTCGCGTCCGCTCCTTATTTCCTGCGCTGCGCCTGCGCGGCGAGCCGCACGGCCGCATTCGCGGCGCCGTAGCCGTCGTACCCGCCGCGCCGCTCGACGATCTCGAGCGAGAAGCGGTTGTCGACCAGTTCCGTATACGCATGCAGGAATTCGCCGCCCTGTTCGTCGCGGTCGTAGAGCAGGTGGTGCGTGCTCAGCGTGTCGATCAGTTCGTCCGGCAACGCGTAACGCGCGGCGAGATCGTCGTAGTAGTTGGCCGGAATGCGCAGGAACGGCACGCCGTCGGCCGCGAACGCGGCGACCGTCTTCACGATGTCGTCCGTGCGGAACGCGACGTGGTTCAGCCCGGTGCCGTGGTAGCGGTCGAGCGATTCGGCAACGGCCGTGTGGCGGTCGACCGATGCGTTCAGCGCGATCCGTACCGAGCCGTCGGCGCTGCGCACCGCGCGGCTGCGCATCAGCCCGTACGGGTCGGGCACGAGCCAGCTGCGCTCGGCTTCGAAGCCGAATGCGGTCTTGAAGAACAGGATCCACGTGTCGAGCGCGTCGGCCGGCAGCGCGAGGCACACGTGATCGATGCCCGTCAGCGGGCCGACTTCGCTCGGGCCGTCGATGTCGGTCAGTACGAAGTCCGATTCATACAGCGTCGGCGCATCCGGCGCTTCGTCGACGAAATATTCGAGGCTGCCGTCCGGCGCCTTCACGCTCGGCAGCACGCGTTCGTTCGGCCCGACCCGGCCCGAGAACGGCGCGTAGCCGAAGCCGGCTGCGCGTTCGAACGCCACTTTGGCGTCGTCGACGCGGAACGCCGACGCGCACAGCGACAGCCCGTGCTGCTGGAAGAACGCATCGGCGAACGAGTCGCGCTCGGCGTTCAGCACGATCGATGCGGCGCCGTGCTGGAACAGCGTCACGTCCTTCGAGCGATGCCGGCCGGCGAGCCGGAAACGCATCCGGCCGAGCCATTCGCCGACGGTTGCCGCCGCCTGCGCGTCGACCGCGAATTCGATGAACTGGAACCCGACGTGCGCCGGCGGCGCGGGCGGTGCGAACAGCGGCTGGCCGGCGGCCGGCGCGCGACCCTCCTGTGCGAGCCGCGCGCGTGTCAGGTCTTCCAGGTAGAGCAGCGAGCGATGGCCGTCCGCGGCCGTGAGCGCGGTCGGCGCTGCGCGGAAACCGTCGTTGAAGATCTCGAGCGACAGCGGCCCCGTATAACCCGACTCGATCACGCGCGCGGTGAAGCGCGCCAGGTCGAAGTCGCCCTGGCCCGGGAACGAGCGGTAGTGGCGGCTCCATTCGAGCACGTCCATCGCGAGCTTCGGCGCGTCGGCGATCTGCACGAACGCGATCCGGTTGCCGGGGATGTCGGCGATCGCGTCCGGCGAATCGTCGAGCGACAGCGTGTGGAAGCTGTCGAGCGCAAGGCCGAGGTGCGGGCTGTTCACCGCATTCACGAGCTGCCACGCGTGGCCGTACCGTTTCACGACGCGGCCCCACGCAAGCGCTTCGTACGCGGCGACCACACCGGCCTGCCGCGCGGCCTCGGCGAGCGCGCCGAGCTGATCGACGAGCAATCCGTCGTCGGCGATCGTATCGGCCGCCACACTGCTGCAGACGAGGATGCGGTCGGTGCCGAGCGCATGCATCACGTCGAACTTGCGCTTGATCCGGTCGAGATTGCGCGCGAGCTGGGCCGCGCTCACGCCCTCGAAGTCGCGAAACGGCTGGAACAGCACGATGTCGAGGCCGAGATCGGCGGCCATGCGCCGGACGTCGGCCGGCGATCCGTCGAAGTAGACGAGGTCGTTTTCGAAGATTTCGACGCCATCGAAGCCCGCAGCCTGGATGGCGGCGAGCTTCTCGGCGAGCGTGCCGGACAGGGACACGGTGGCGATCGAGCGCTGCATGGGCGATTCCTGCGGGTGAGCGGGGCATGGCACCGGTCGAACCGACCCTGAATGAACCAGTCGTTGAGTTCGGCGCGGGCGCCATATCCCGAATTTACTGGGCTAGTGATGCATATTGTACAAACTAACTAGATGGTACAAATTAGCGAAAACCCGAAAAGACATTGCGCTTGCGCAAGCGCACACTAGCGCCAAATCTTGACGTCAGGGGGCGGAGTCGGCTCACGATTCGCCCCCGTTTCTGGAGCAAAGTCACATGAGCAAGCACAAGGTGCTGGTGCTGAACGGCCCCAATCTGAATTTGCTGGGCACGCGCGAGCCCCACATCTACGGCGCGGAAACGCTCGCCGATCTCGAGCAGCGCTGCCGCACGGCGGCGGAAGGGCTCGGATTGGAAATCGAGTTCCGCCAGTCGAACGCCGAGCATCAACTGATCGACTGGCTGCATGCCGCGCGTCACGACACGCACGGTATCGTGATCAACCCGGCCGCCTATACGCATACGTCGGTGGCGTTGGCCGACGCGCTGTCCGCGATCGCGAAGCCGGTGATCGAGGTGCATATCTCGAACGTCCATCGTCGCGAGGCGTTTCGCCACCATTCGTATGTGTCGGCGATCGCCGAAGCCGTGATCTGCGGTTGCGGCACCGAAGGCTACGTGTTCGCGCTGCAGCGCCTGGCGACGCTGTTCGCGCAGGGAGCCGCCCGATGAGCCGCCCGTCGTTTCTGATCGGCCTGATCGGCCAGGGCATCGGCGGTTCGCTGTCGCCCGCGATGCACGAGGAAGAGGGATTCCGCCAGGGCTTCGGCTACGTGTACCGGCGCATCGATCTCGACGTGTTGGGCGTGAACGTCGACGCGCTGCCGCAGCTGCTCGAGGCCGCGCAGCGGATGGGCTACAACGGGCTGAACATCACGCACCCGTGCAAGCAGCGCGTGATCGAGCATCTCGACGCGCTGTCGGACGACGCGCGGGCACTCGGCGCGGTGAACACCGTGCTGTTCAAGGACGGCAAGCGGATCGGCCACAACACCGACTGGTCGGGCTTCGCGAAATCGTTCCGCCGCGGGCTGCCCGACGCGTCGCTCGAACGCGTCGTCCAGCTCGGCGCGGGTGGCGCGGGCGCGGCTGTCGCGCACGCGGCGCTGCAGATGGGCGCGGCCGAACTGACGATTTTCGACGTCGACGGCACGCGGGCCACCGCGCTGGCGGGCGAATTGCAGCAGCGCTTCCCCGCGGCCCGGGTCGCACCGGGTAACGATCTCGCGGCCGCGATGCGCGCCGCGACCGGCCTGATCCACGCAACGCCGACCGGCATGGTCAAGCATCCGGGCCTGCCGCTGCCGGCCGAGCTGCTCCACGCTGGCATGTGGGTGGCCGACATCGTGTATTTCCCGCTCGAAACCGAGCTGATCCACGCTGCCCGCGCGGCCGGCTGCGCGACGCTGCCGGGCGGCGGGATGGCCGTGTACCAGGCCGTCGACGCGTTCGAGCTCTTCACCGGACGCACGCCCGACGCCGAGCGGATGTTCGATCACTTTCAGTCGCTCGTCGCGCGCTGACCCCTTACAGATAGATACGGAAAGAGACCAGGAGACGACCATGCAGCACACCACCCACACGAGCGCCGCGCCGGCGCAGGCGGCCGGCACGGTCCGGCGCACGTCGGCGCGCTACAAGATCCTCGCGCTGCTCGCGATCGGCACGATGATCAACTATCTCGACCGCACCGTGCTGGGCGTGGCTGCGCCGCAGCTCACCAAGGAGCTCGGCATCAACGCGGCCGTGATGGGCATCATGTTCTCCGCGTTTTCGTGGACGTACGTGGCGATGCAGGTTCCCGGCGGCCTGTTCCTCGACCGCTTCGGCAGCAAGATCACCTACTACTGGTCGATGACGCTGTGGTCGCTGTGCACGTTCCTGCAAGGCTTCGTGCCGGGCGTCGCGACGCTGCTCGCGTGCCGCCTCGGCCTCGGCATCACCGAGGCGCCGTGCTTCCCCACCAACAGCCGCGTCGTCGCGACGTGGTTTCCGCAGAACGAACGCGCGATGGCGACGGGCACCTATACCGTCGGCGAATACATCGGCCTCGCGTTCTTCAGCCCCGTGCTGTTCGCGCTGATGGGCGCATTCGGCTGGCGCTCGCTGTTCTGGGTCGTGGGCGCGGTCGGCATTGCGTTCGGCCTCGTCTGGTGGAAGCTCTACCACGAGCCGCGCAACCATCCGGGCGCGAACGCGGCGGAGCTGGCTTATATCGAGGCGGGCGGCGGTCTCGTGCACGGCGTGCGCAAGACCGACGACAAGAGCGGCAAGGCCGCGCAGCCGAAGTTCAGCTGGGCGATGGCCGGCAAACTGCTGAAGAAGCGCCAGCTCGCGGGCATCTGCCTCGGCCAGTTCGCCGGCAACTCGACGCTCGTGTTCTTCCTGACCTGGTTCCCGACCTATCTGGCAACCGAGCGCCACATGGGCTGGCTGAAGATCGGCTTCTTCGCGGTGATGCCGTTCATCGCCGCGTCGGTCGGCGTGATGTTCGGCGGAATCTTCTCCGACTGGCTGCTGCGCCGCGGCAAGTCCGCGAACCTCGCGCGCAAGCTGCCGATCATCGCGGGCCTGCTGCTCGCGTCGACGATCATTCTCGCGAACTACGTGCAGAGCAACGAAGCGGTGATCGCGATCATGTCCGTCGCGTTCTTCGCGCAGGGGATGGCCGCACTCGGCTGGACGCTCGTGTCGGACATCGCGCCGGACGGCCTGCTCGGCGTGACGGGCGGCATCTTCAACTTCGCGGCGAACCTCGCCGGCATCATCACGCCGCTCGTCGTCGGCGTCATCGTCGCGTCGACCGGCTCGTTCGTCGGCGCGCTCGTGTTCATCGGCGTGATCGCGCTGGTCGGCGCGCTGTCGTACATCTTCGTCGTCGGCGACATCAAGCGGATCGAGTTGTAAGGACCGGTTCCCCGCACATTCGGTGCGTTCGCCCGGCGGCCGATCGGCCGTCGGGCGTTTTTATTTGCGCGTGCCGGCCGCCGGCTGGCTCGTACGCAATTTCATGCGTGCTGCATCGCGATGCCGAGCGATTCGACCGCGGCCGCGATGGCGGCGACCGCACGCCGGATATCGTTCGCGTCGATCGCGCCGATGCAGCCGACGCGGAACGTCTCGAGGCGCGTGAGCTTGCCCGGATACAGGATGAAGCCCGCGTCGCGCACCGCGTCGTAGAAGCGGCGGAAATCGTAGGCCGGATGGTCGGGCGCGTGGAACGTGACGATCACCGGCGCTTGCACGCTGGCGTCGAGGAACGGCACGAAGCCGAGCGCGCGCATCGATTCGACCAGCGTCCGGCAGTTGTCCGCATAGCGGGCGCCGCGCGCCGGCTGGCCGCCTTCGGCGAGGTACTGGTCGAGCGCGGCGCGCAACGCGGCGATCACGTGCGTCGGCGGCGTGAAGCGCCATTGCCCGGTCTTGCGCAGATACGCGTACTGATCGTGGAGATCGAGCGCGAGCGACGGCGAGTTGCCTTCGCTCGCGTCGAGCGCATCGCGCCGCACGATCGCGAACCCCATTCCCGGCACGCCTTCGAGGCATTTGCCGCTGGCCGAGATCAGCGCGTCGATGCCGCTGTCCGCCAGCGCGATCGGCAGCGCGCCGAACGAACTCATCGCATCGACGATCAGCCGCTTGCCGTGCCGCCGGCACGCGGCCGCGATCGCATCGAGCGGATTCAGGATCCCGGCGCTCGTTTCCAGGTGCACGAGCGCGACGTGCGTGATGCGCGGCTCGCGTGCGAACGCGGCTTCGACGGCCGCGGCTTCGACAGCCGCGTCTTCGCCGAACGGCAACGCGATCGCGTCGATACCGAGCCGGCCGAGAATCTTCAGGATGCGCGCGCAATACGCGCCGTTGTCGGGAACCAGCACGACGCCGTCGCGCGGCACCAGCGTGCCGAGCGCGGCTTCGACCGAGAACGTGCCGCTGCCCTGCATCGGCACGCACACGTACGCGTCGCCGCCACCCGCGATGGCGACGAGGTCGGCACAGACGCTGGCCGTCAGTTGATTGAAAGCGGCATCCCACGACCCCCAGTCATGTTGCATTGCGTGGCGTGTTGTGGCGGACGTGGTGAGCGGGCCGGGCGTGAGCAGGATCGGGTCGGGCATGGTTTTTATCTCCGGCAAAGGGCGAATGAAACGCGGGACGGCATTTCTGAATGACTTGCATGATAGTGGCAAAATGTGTCATTTTTTGGAAATTGTGGCATTCGTCACGGGTTTGTCATCGAACGCTGTGATCCTTCGGTTGCCGCGCGACACCCAGCCTGAGCGCGGCAGCGAGGCGGGCCGCCAGGCGGCCTGCCCGGAGACGACAGGAGAGCCGGATCGTGCCCGGCCGTTTGGTGTTCCGCCTACGGAGAAGTGAGATGACACTGCAGAAACCCTCGCGCGCCGCTGCCGGCGCGTTCCGCAAGCTCGCGCTGGCCGCCTGCGCGGCCGGCCTGCTGCAAGGCGCCGCGATGCCGGCGCATGCGGCAAACGCGGTCGTGCTGTACACGGCGGACGGCCTCGAGAACCTCTATCGCGATGTGCTGCCGGCCTTCGAGAAGAAGGAAGGCGTGAAGGTCAACATCGTGACGGCAGGCAGCGGCGAGGTGGTGAACCGCGCGAACATCGAGAAGAATTCCCCGAAGGCCGACGTGATCGTCACGCTGCCGCCGTTCATCCAGCAAGCCGGCCAGATGGGCCTGCTGCAGCCGTACCAGAGCGTGAACTACAAGAACGTGCCGGCCATCGCGAAGGCCGAGGACGGCACGTGGGCGACCTTCGTGAACAACTACTTCTCGTTCGCGATCAACCCGGACGTCGTGAAGAACCAGCCGAAGACGTTCGCCGACCTGCTCGCGCCGGCCTACGCCGGCAAGGTCGCGTACTCGAACCCGGCCACGGCCGGCGACGGGATGGCCGTGCTGATCCTGACGACGTCGCTGATGGGCGAGGACAAGGCCTTCGACTATCTCGCGAAGCTGTCGCAGAGCGTGAAGTTCCACACGAAGGGCACGGGCTACCTGAACGTGCTGTTGTCGCGTAACGAGATCAGCGTCGCGAACGGCGACCTGCAGATGGACCTCGACGACGCCGAGCACGGCGCGCTGTCCGTCAAGCCGATCTTCCTGGCCGCGAAGGACGGCGACCAGCCGACCACGTTCCAGCTCCCGTACGGCATCGGCCTGATCAAGAGCGGCCCGAACCAGGACGCCGGCCGCAAGCTGATCGACTACCTGATGTCGACGGAAGTGCAGTCGAAGGTGCCGGACATGTACGGCATCCCGGGCCGCACCGACGTGCCGCTGGCCGGCAAGAACGGCGAAGCGGTCAAGAAGGCGATCGCGGGCGTGAAGCTGATTCCGGTCGACTGGACCCAGGTGATGGCGAAGAAGCCGGTGTGGATCGAGCGCTGGAAGAAGGACGTGATCGGCAGCTCGGGCAAGCAGCTCGACGTCGTCAAGCCGAAGTGACCGGCGCACGCCGCCAGTATCAGCGAGCAAGAGGATGAACCCGGTGGAAACCACCCTGACCCATCCCGGCGCATTCGGCGCCGCCGAACCGCACGCGACGCTGCGGTCCGGCGCGCCGGGCGGCGTGCAGATCGAACACCTGAGCGTGCGCTACGGCGCACGCACGGTACTCGACGATCTGTCGCTGTCGATCGGCGCCGGTGAATTTCTGACCGTGCTCGGCAAGAGCGGCTGCGGCAAGACCACGCTGCTGCGCTTCATCGCCGGGTTCGTGAAGGCCGACGGCCTGACCGGCACGCTGACCGTTGCCGGACGCGACCTCACCTATGCGCCGCCGCACAAGCGCAACCTCGGTCTGCTGTTCCAGAATTACGCGCTGTTCCCGCACCTGTCGGTGTTCGAGAACGTCGCATTCGGGCTGCGCGCACGCGGCATGGCGTCGTCGGAAGTGACGCGCCGCGTCGCCGATGCGCTCAAGCTCGTGCAACTCGGCGATGCCGGCCACCATCTGCCCGCGCAACTGTCGGGCGGGATGCAGCAGCGCGTCGCGCTGGCCCGCGCGCTCGTGATCGAGCCCGACGTGCTGCTGCTCGACGAGCCGCTGTCGGCGCTCGACGCCAACCTGCGTGCGTCGGTGCGCAGCGAACTGAAGGCGTTGCACGAGCGCTTGCCGAACCTGACCGTCGTCTGCGTGACGCACGACCGCGACGACGCGCTCGTGCTGTCCGATCGCGCGCTGCTGATGCGCGACGGCCACATCGCGCAGCTCGGCACGCCGCAGCAGTTGTACGACGCGCCGCGCGACGGTTACGTCGCGCGCTATCTCGGCCCGGCGAACCTGCTGCCGCCGCACGTGATTTTTCCGCTCGGCGATCCGCGCCACGAGGTGCGCGGCAAGGTCGCATGCGTGCGTCCCGAGCGGCTGACCGTGATGCCGCCCGCGGCGGGCGGCCTGCACGGCACCGTATCGTCGGTCGAATGGCAGGGCGCGGATCTGTCGATCGCGGTCGTGATCGACGCGGCGCCCGACGAGCCCGTGCGCGTCACGATGCAACGCGGCCGCGGCGCGGCCCCCGAGCGCGGTGCGCGCGTGTCCCTGCATTGCGAGGCAGACGATGTCGTCCTTATCGAGCCCTGAAACCAGCCTGCCGCCGCACGTGCTCGCGTCGGCCGCCGCGCATGCCGCCGCCGCGCGGCGCCGCAGGCGCATGGGCGACCTGCACCTGGCCGCGCTCGCGATCGTCGTGCTCGGCCCGCTCGTCGTCTATCCGCTGGTGAAGCTCGTGCTGCTGAGCGTCTCGGGCGATCACGGGTTGAGTTTCGCCGCGTACCGGACTTTCTTCGGCAATCCCGACACGCGCAACGTGCTGCTGACGACGCTCGGCGTCCTGTTCGCGAGCGCCGGCACCGCGTCGGTGCTCGGCGTGCTGCTGGCTGCGCTGCTGTTCTTCAGGCCGTTCCCGGGCGCGTCGCTCGTTACGCGCTTCCTGGAGCTGTACGTCGCGTTTCCGTCGTTCCTCGTCGCGTTCACGCTGATCTTCCTGTACGGTTCGCAGGGTTCGATCAGCATCGCGCTGCAGCACCTGCTCCATCTCGAGAACCCGCCGCTCGACTTCCTGTTCGGGATCGGCGGCGTGATCCTTGCACAGACCGTGTTCTACACGCCGTTCGTCGTGCGGCCGACGCTTGCGTCGTTCGCGACGCTCGACCTGCGGTTGATCGAAGCTGCGCGCAGCCTCGGCGCGCCCGGCTGGATGCTCGCGCGCCGCGTCGTGCTGCCGATCGCGTGGCCGGGTATCGCCGCCGGCACCGTGTTGTGCTTCCTGCTGACGCTGAACGAATTCGGGATTCTGCTCGTGCTCGGCAGCGCGCGGCTCGTGACGCTGCCGGTCGCAATCTACAGCAGCGCGACCGTCGATCTCGATCTGCCGACCGCGTCGGCCGGCGCCGTCGTGATGTTGTCGTTGTCGCTGGCGCTGTATACGGTTTATCGCCGGGTGAACCGGCGTGCGACGGGAGGAAACGATGTCCGCTGAATTCCGTATCGGGCACGCCGTGCCGCGCCACCCGATCGGCTGGACCGACGCGCTGCTCAAGCATGCGTCGCGCGTCGCGCTCGCGCTGGCCGCATTCGCATGCTTCTGGCTGTTCGTGCTGCCGGTAATCGTCGTCGCGCTGTCGAGCGTGTCGACGCAGTGGTCGGGCACGATCCTGCCGGCCGGCTACAGCCTGCGCTGGTTCGAGCGGCTCGGCTCGCAGGAATACGACGCGCTGCTGACGAGCCTCGAAATCGGCTTCGGCGTATCGGCGCTCGGCACGATTCTCGGGCTGTGGCTGGCGCTCGCGCTCGAAGGGCGCGACCGGCGCGGCCTCGGCGCGGTCGTCGACGCGCTCGTGATGGTGCCGAACGGCGTACCGAGCGTCGTGCTCGGGCTCGCGGTGCTGATCGCGTATCACCAGAAGCCGCTCGACCTGTCGAGCTCGGCGGCGATCGTCGTGCTGGTGCAACTGGCGCTGATTTTGCCGTTCTGCTATCGCTGCGCCGCCGCCGCGTTGCGTCCGGAGCTGACCGTGCTGCGCGAGGCAGCCGCGAGCCTGGGTGCGCCGCCCGCGATGGTGCTGCGCCGCGTGCTGCTGCCGCAACTCGTGCCGGCGCTGCGCGCGAGCCTCGCGCTCGGTTTTGCGCTGTCGCTCGGCGAGCTCGGCGCGACGCTCACGGTTTATCCGCCCGGCTTCGCGACCGTGCCGATCGTCGTGATCGGCCAGGTGGAGCGCGGCTATTACCTGCCGGCGTCGGCGCTGTCGCTGCTGATGCTCGGCGCGTCGCTCGCGGCGCTGCTGCTGATCGCCGCGCGCGTGCCGCGCGGCACGCGGGCGGCATCATGAACGCCGCGTTCGCGTTGCGCCATCCCGGCGATGCGTCGCCCGCCGGCGCGTCGACCGGTCTCGCCGGACGCTCGATCGACGTCAATGGCCGGTGCTATCGGCTGCCGGTCGAGCCGACCGTCGTCGTCTGTGTCGACGGCTGCGAGTACGACTATCTCGAACGCGCGGTGGAAGCGGGCGTCGCGCCGTTCATCGGCCGGATGATCGCGGAAGGCACGGCCTGGCGCGCCGATTGCGTCGTGCCGACCTTCACCAACCCGAACAACCTGTCGATCGTCTGCGGCGTGCCGCCGTCGGTCCACGGCATCTGCGGCAACTATTTCTGGGATCCGGCCGCCGACGGCGGGCGCGGTGCCGAAGTCATGATGAACGACCCGGCCTATCTGCGGGCCGGCACGCTGCTCGCGGCGGCGGCCGACGTCGGCGTACGGGTGGCCGTCGTGACCGCGAAGGACAAGCTGCGCAGGCTGCTCGGCTGGCGGCTGAACGGCATCTGCTTTTCGGCCGAGAAGGCCGCACAGGCCAATCTCGCGGAAAACGGGATCGTCGACGTGCTCGACTGGGTCGGCCTGCCGTCGCCGGACGTGTACAGCGCGGCATTGTCCGAATTCGTGTTTGCGGCCGGCGTGCGGCTCGCGCAGACGCGCCAGGTCGACCTGATGTACCTGTCGACCACCGACTACGTGCAGCACAAGTGCGCGCCGGGCAGTGCCGGCGCGAACGCGTTCTACGCGATGATGGACGGCTACCTCGCCCAGCTCGACGCGCTCGGCTGGGCGATCGGCCTCACGGCCGATCACGGGATGAACGCGAAGCACGATCCGGCGACGGGCCGGCCGAACGTGATCTATCTGCAGGATGCCTTCGACGGCTGGTACGGCGCGCAGGCTGCGCGCGTGATCCTGCCGATCACCGATCCGTACGTCGTGCACCACGGTGCGCTCGGTTCGTTCGCGACGATCTACCTCGCGCCGGGTGTCGACCGGGCCGAGGCGATGTGGCGCGTCGGCGGCCTCGACGGCGTCGAACTCGTGCTCGACAACGCGGAAGCCGCCGCGCGCTTCGAACTGCCGGCCGACCGGATCGGCGATCTCGTCGTGATCGGCCGCCGCGACATGACGCTCGGCACGCGCGAGCGCGAACACGACCTGTCGGGCCTCACGGTGCCGCTGCGTTCGCATGGCGGCGTGTCCGAGCAGGAAGTGCCGCTGCTGTTCAATCGCCGTATCGAGCGGGACGATCCCGCACGTCGCCCGCGCAACTTCGACGTGTTCGATTTCGTGTTGAACCGGATCGCGACATGATGGCTCATCCGCGGCAGGATCATCCGTCGTTTCGTGAGGAAGCATTGCGCTGGCGCGGCACGCGCGCGATGCGCGAACGCACGCTCGACGTCACGGATCCATACACCGGAACACGCGTCGGCACCGCGCCGCTCGCCAGCGTCGACGACGTGCGCGCGGCGTTCGATTACGCGATGGCCTACCGGCCGATGCTCACGCGCTACGAACGTTCGCAGATTCTCGAACGTGCGGCTGCGCTGCTGCGCGAGCGCACCGAGGAGGCGTCCGACCTGATCACGCTCGAGTCGGGGCTGTCGAAACGGGATTCGCGCTACGAGATCGGCCGGGTGGCCGACGTGCTGAAGTTCGCGGCGGTCGAGGCGCTGCGCGACGATGCGCAGAGTTTCTCGTGTGACCTGACGCCCCACGGCAAGGCACGGCGCGTGTTCTCGCAGCGGCAGCCGCTCGACGGCGTGATCGTCGCGATTACGCCGTTCAATCATCCGATGAACCAGGTGGCGCACAAGGTCGCGCCGGCGATCGCGACCAACAATCGCGTGATCGTGAAGCCGTCGGAGAAGGTGCCGCTGTCGGCGTTCTATCTGGCCGACCTGTTATATGAAGCGGGGCTGCCGGAGCCGATGCTGCAGGTGCTGACCGGCGATCCGGCCGAGATCGCGGACGAACTCGTCACGCATCCGCATGCGTCGCTGATCACGTTCACGGGCGGCGTCGCGATCGGCAAGGCGATTGCCGCACGGGCCGGTTACCGGCGCATCGTGCTGGAACTGGGCGGCAACGATCCGCTGATCGTCCTTGCCGATGCCGATCTCGACCGCGCGGCGTCGCTCGCGGTGCTCGGCTCGTACCGGAATTCGGGCCAGCGCTGTACGGCCGTCAAGCGGATGCTGGTGCAGCGCTCGATCGCGCCCGCGTTCACCGAATTGCTCGTCGAGAAGACGCGCGCATGGAAATACGGCGATCCATTCGATCCAGCGAACGAAATGGGCACGGTGATCGACGAGGCAGCGGCACGGCTGTTCGAGGCGCGCGTGAACGAGGCGGTCGCGCAGGGGGCGCGCCTGCTGACCGGCAATGTGCGGCGCGGCGCGCTGTACGCGCCCACCGTGCTCGACAAC
The DNA here is from genome assembly GCF_001528895.1 of Burkholderia sp. MSMB1078WGS. Classification (NCBI taxonomy): domain Bacteria; kingdom Pseudomonadati; phylum Pseudomonadota; class Betaproteobacteria; order Burkholderiales; family Burkholderiaceae; genus Burkholderia; species Burkholderia sp. MSMB1078WGS. The sequence continues at coordinate 358,005 of NZ_LPDI01000038.1, forward strand.
GTCGATCCGTCGATGACGATCGTGCGTGAGGAGACCTTCGGCCCCGTCTCGCCCGTCATCGCGTTCGACACGATCGACGACGCGATCCGGATCAGCAACGGGACGGCGTTCGGGTTGTCGTCGGGTGTCTGTACGGACAGCACGGCGGCCGTCGTGCGGTTCGTGAACGAACTGAACGTCGGCACGGTGAACGTGTGGGAAGTGCCGGGATACCGGATCGAACTGTCGCCGTTCGGCGGCGTCAAGGATTCGGGGCTCGGCTACAAGGAAGGCGTTCAGGAGGCGATGAAGAGCTTCACGAACCTGAAGACGTTTTCGCTGCCTTGGGAGTAAACGAATGGCGCTGACGGTGGAAGAGATCCACGGGCTGTATCGCGAACATGGCCATGTGGCCTATAGCGGCGAACCGGTCACGCAGCTCGAGCATGCATTGCAGAGCGGATTGCTGGCGGAGTCGTCCGGCGCGGACGAAGCGCTGGTCGCGGCGGCGTTCCTGCACGACCTCGGCCATTTGCTGAATCGCCAGGGCGAGACGCCGAGTGCGCGCGGGATCGACGATCTGCATCAGTATTATGTGCTGCCGTTCCTGCGGCCGCTGTTCAACGATGCGGTGCTCGAGCCGATCCGGCTGCACGTCGACGCGAAGCGCTGTCTGTGCCGCACGGATGCCGGCTACGTCGAGAGCCTGTCGCCGGACTCGGTGCGCAGTCTGGCGTTACAGGGCGGCGTCTTCAGTGAAGAGGAGGCAGCAGCGTTCCTGCTGCGCCCGTTTGCGGAGGACGCTTTGCGCCTGCGCCGCTGGGACGACACGGCGAAGGAGGAAGGCAAGGTGACACCGGATCTCGATCACTATATGGAGATCGTCGCGCGCCAGGTGCGCGCGGCCTCCTGACGGTTCGGCTGCTTCTACTTCTATATAAGGCGCCGCACGCGTCAGCGTGCGGCGCCTTATATTTTTTGCGAAACCCCTTGCGCGATTGCCGGCGGATGCATAGAATCACGCCTCTTTCGCGCTAACGGAAACGCAGCGCGGGAGGAAGGGAAGCGGTGCTGTTGGGGTTCGGAAGTAGCGAGCCCGACAGCGCAGGAAGATGACCCCGCAGTCGCAACGATGTCGTGCAGAAAGTTGTTGACGCGCTGCGAAACACGGTTCATAATCTCGCTTCTCTGCTGCTGAAAACGCAGCGCTGCTGAGGGGTTCAGGATCCCTCGCAGAATGCTCTTTAAAAATTAACAGCCGATAAGTGTGGGCGCTTGATGAAAGCGAGCTGATCCTCGGATCAGATAGCAAAAGTATCAAGAGTCTCACACTAAAGTAAGTCAGGTTTATGAAGTGATTCATATTCCTGTCAGCTTTGAGTGAGCGACCGGTTCGAAAGAACCGAAAACAGTAACAGGTTTGAACTGAAGAGTTTGATCCTGGCTCAGATTGAACGCTGGCGGCATGCCTTACAC
>NZ_LPDI01000039.1:0-91439 GCF_001528895.1 Burkholderia sp. MSMB1078WGS
CACCCAAGGCACCCGTCACCGTACCGACAGCGCCGCTTGCCGCGTTGCCCACCGTTCCAACGACGCCGCCGAGACCACCAGTCCCGCCGCCCCCGATGCCACCCAGGGCGCCGGTTATCGTGCCAACCACGCCACCAAGCCCACCGGTCGGATCGCCCACTCCACCCAAGGCACCCGTCACCGTACCGACCGCGCCACTTGCCGCGTTGCCCACCGTTCCAACGACGCCACCGAGACCACCGGTCCCGCCGCCAACACCGCCCAGTGCGCCGGTTACCGTACCGACCACACCACCAAGCCCGCCAGTCGGATCGCCGACACCACCCAAGGCGCCCGTTACCGTACCGACTGCACCGCTTGCCGCGTTGCCCACCGTTCCAACGACGCCACCGAGGCCACCAGTCCCGCCACCGATGCCACCCAAGGCGCCGGTTACCGTACCGACCACACCACCAAGCCCGCCGGTCGGATCGCCGACACCACCCAACGCCCCCGTCACCGTACCGACTGCGCCGCTTGCCGCGTTGCCCACCGTTCCAACGACACCACCGAGACCACCAGTCCCGCCACCACCAACGCCGCCCAGCGCGCCAGTCAGCGTTCCGACTGCGCCCGTCGCCGTATTCGCTACCGTGCCGACAACGCCGCCGAGGCCACCGGTCCCGCCACCAACGCCGCCCAGTGCGCCGGTCACCGTACCGACTGCGCCGCTTGCCGCGTTGCCCACCGTTCCAACGACGCCACCGAGGCCACCAGTCCCGCCACCGATGCCACCCAGTGCGCCGGTTACCGTGCCAACCACACCACCAAGCCCACCGGTCGGATCGCCCACTCCACCCAAGGCACCCGTCACCGTACCGACAGCACCGCTTGCCGCGTTGCCCACCGTTCCAACAACGCCACCGAGACCACCAGTCCCGCCACCACCGATGCCGCCCAGTGCGCCGGTTACCGTGCCGACCACGCTACCAAGCCCACCGGTCGGATCGCCCACTCCACCCAAGGCGCCTGTCACCGTACCGACTGCGCCGCTTGCCGCGTTGCCCACCGTTCCAACAACGCCACCGAGACCACCAGTCCCGCCACCACCGATGCCACCCAGTGCGCCGGTTACCGTGCCGACCACGCTACCAAGCCCACCGGTCGGATCGCCCACTCCACCCAAGGCGCCTGTCACCGTACCGACTGCGCCGCTTGCCGCGTTGCCCACCGTTCCAACAACGCCACCGAGACCACCAGTCCCGCCACCACCGATGCCACCCAGTGCGCCGGTTACCGTGCCGACCACGCTACCAAGCCCACCGGTCGGATCGCCCACTCCACCCAAGGCGCCTGTCACCGTACCGACTGCGCCCGTCGCCGTGTTCGCTACCGTGCCGACAACACCGCCGAGGCCGCCAGTCCCGCCGCCCCCGATGCCACCCAGTGCGCCGGTTACCGTACCGACCACACCACCAAGCCCGCCGGTCGGATCGCCGACACCACCCAAGGCACCCGTCACCGTACCGACCGCGCCGCTTGCCGCGTTGCCCACCGTTCCGACGACGCCACCGAGACCACCAGTCCCGCCACCACCGATACCACCCAGTGCACCGGTTACCGTACCGACCACACCACCAAGCCCGCCAGTCGGATCGCCGACACCACCCAACGCCCCCGTCACCGTACCGACCGCGCCGCTTGCCGCGTTGCCCACCGTTCCAACGACGCCACCGAGACCTCCAGTCCCGCCACCACCGATGCCGCCCAGCGCACCCGTCACCGTTCCAACCACACCACCGAGACCACCGGTCCCGCCGCCACCGCCGCCGCCGACACCACCCAAAGCCCCCGTCACCGTACCGGCCACGCCTGCGACCGGCTCGAGCAATCCGCTACCGATATCGATGGTCGCGCTTCCCGTCCCCGTCCCTGCCAGCCCGATCGAGATACCGCCTGCGTTCGGACTGCCGACCGTCACCGCCCCGTTCCCCCATCCCGTCACGGTGCCGACGAGTTCCCCGGGCGCGGGGGATCCGCCTGCGACGATGAGGCCGTCGGATTTGCTGACACTTCCCTGCGGGGAAGCCAGCACCCCCGCCTGAGACGCCGTGGCGGCCAGGCTGAACAAAACCCCGACCGACAAGGCGATGCCTGTCAATTTCGCGTTCATTTTCGTTTTCATGAATAACCTCATTTCGATTGGACAACCGCGGAGCAACTCGAGCGATGACGCTTGGACCCCATCGCCCGAAGGCGGCGCGAATCGTTCGCGGATTGCCCGATACGGTAAAGCGTTGAAACAGGTTTAAACAGGCCGATGCAACGGGACACCAGACATCAAGCGACGCACTTCATGAAAATTGATTCGCATCACGAAACTTATGCAATGCGAATCCGAAAAACGACCATCATCCAACCCTCGATCGACGATTGACCGCTCACGACGATACCTTCCGTCGCGAGCGGCCCCCGCCTCCCTTTAGAACTTCCACAACAGATTGCCGTACAGCGCGTGGTCGCTGATGCTGCCGCCGATCTGGCCGCTGTAGGACAACCCGAGCGACAGGTTCTTCGTGACGGCCGCGTCGACACCGACCTCGAGCACCGCGGCGTCACGCGCGACCGGCACACCGACCACGCTGAACGGCGAACCGCCGCTCGCGAACGACAGCTTCGACGCCGGTTGCGTATTGCCGAACGCGTGCCGCCAGCCGACCGTGCCGAACGCCGTGACCTTGCCCTTCGTCGTGACCGCGACGTCGGTCGAGGCCCGCACGCCGAGGGTCGAGAAGCCGAGGCCCGTCGTGTCGGAATCGCCCTGCAAGGCAGCCGCGCCGCCGTTCTCCTTGAAGCCGCCGGTGTGCAGGCTCGCGAACGCGAGCCCGACGAACGGCTCGAGCGCGACGTTGCGAATGGCCGTCGAGTAGCCGATCTCCGTGAACACCTGCGTCGCGTTCGCGTCGTAGCTCGCGGTGTCGTGATCGGAGAAGCTGCCGAACGACGGATTGCGCTCGCTATGCACGCGGTACCACGACTGCGACACGCCACCGCGCACGTTCCACGCGTTGTATCGGCCGCTGGCGTACAGCGCGATCGTCTCGCCGTTGACCTTCGCCGACTCGTTCTGGTCGGTATTGAGCTGGCTGCGCGACGCGCCGCCCGCGATACCGACGCGCCAGTGGCTGCTGACTTCCGCATCCGTACCGACGACGAAGCCATACAGGTTGCGATCGATCGAAGCGACGCCGTCGCCGTCGAACCGGCTATGCGAACCGTACAGCCGGCCCCACACCGCGGGCTTGAACGACTTGGCCGGCGTGCAGCCGTTCTCCGCAGCCATGCGCCGGTCGAGCGCCGCCGAGTGATCGTCCGCCGACACCGGCGCCTCGCATCCGCAGAGCGCCCCGCCCGGCTGCGAACCGAGCCGCGCACGATCGAGCACCGCGTCGCGCACGTAGCGGCTATCCGACAGCAGCACGCTGCGCGTGCTCGGATACAGGTCGCCGGCCAGTTGCGTGAACGCACGGTTGGCGGTCGGCGCATCCGTCGTCAGCACCGTATCGAACAGCGGGTTGCCGGCGCCGAGCGTGCCGACCGCACCCGCCACCGCTTGCCCGTCGGGCGTCGTCGCAACCGACGAGAACGGCGTGCCGTTCGGCGCCAGCGACATCAGCACCTGCGCCGGGTTGTACGTGAGCGTCGGCGTGAGGAACGCATACGTCGAGTTCACCGCGCTGAACTGCCCTTGCACGCCCGCGCCGGCATTCACGATCGTGTAGAGCTTGCCCGGCTGGTATTGGCCGGTCGCCGCGACGACCTGCACCGACCCGCCGTTGAGCGTGGCGGAGCCGGTCACGTCGAGGCCGCCGCTCTGTTGCGGCGTGGCGCCGACCTGCAGCGTCGAGCCCGGCTGGAAGGTCGCGTTGCCCGCGACCTTCAGCGGCTGCCCGAGCTGGAGGACCGATGCGGTACCGCCGCCCGACACGACCAGGCCGCCGATCGTGCCCGTCCCGGTGACGGTCGCGCCGTTGCCGACGGTCACCGGCGAGTTGGCCAGCGAACCGGTGACCGCGAGCGTGCCGCCCGCCACGGTGGTCGGCCCGGACAGCGTGTTGGTCCCGCTCAGCACCTGCGCACCCGTGCCGGCCAGCGTCAGCGGGCCGGTACCCGACAGCGTGCCCGCGAACGAGCTGGTGCCGGCGGTATTGACCGTCAGCGGCGTCGCGCCGAGGTTCACGTTCGAACCCGTCGTGCCGGACAGCGTGCCGATCGACTGCGGTGCGGCCGAACCCGTGAGGTCCAGCGTCGCGCCGCTGCCGGCGAGAGTCACCGGGCTCGTCGGCGCAAGGCTGCCTGCGCCGGCAAGCGCGAGCATGCTGCCGCTGCCGATCGTCGTGCCGCCGGTGTACGTGTTGGCGCCGGTCAGCGTCTGCGTGCCGCCGCCCTGCACCGCGAAGCCGCCGGTACCCGCGATCGTGCCGCCGAACGAACCGCCCGTCGGGCCGGCCACGGTCAGCGTGTTGCCGCCGAGATTCACGGTCGAACCCGCCGCGCCCGACAGCGCGCTGGCCGTCTGCGGCGTCGTCGTGCCGCTGACGTCGAGCGTCGCGCCGTTGCCGGCCAGCGTCAGTGCGCTGCCGGCCGACAGGCCGCCGTTGCCGCCGACCGCCAGCGTGCTGCCGCTGCCGATCGTCGTGCCGCCCGTGTACGAGTTCGCGCCGCTCAGCGTCGTCGTCGACGGGCCGCTCACCGCCAGATTGCCACCGCCCGAGATCGGGCCGCTCAGGCCGAGGTTGTTGGCGCCGCCCACCGTCAGCGTCGAACCCGTGCCGAGATTCACGGCGTTGCCGAGCGTCGTGCCGGGCACGCTGGTCCCGAGCGTGCCGCCGTTGCCGCCGACACTCAGCGTGCCGCTGCCGAGTGCGGTCGGCGTGCCGGCGACCAGCGTGCCGCCGCCCGTGACGCTGGTGCCGCCGGTGTACGTGTTGGCGCCGGAAAGCGTCGTCGTCGCCGGGCCGCTGAGCGCGAGCGTGCCGCTGCCGGAGATCGGGCCGCTCAGACCGAGGCTGTTCGCACCGCCCACCGTCAGCGTCGAGCCCGTACCGAGGTTCACCGCGTTGGTCAGCGTCGTACCCGGCGTGCCCGCGGCCAGCGTGCCGCCTGCGCCGCCGGTGTTCAGCGCGCCGGTGCCGAGCGCCGTGTTGCTGCCCGCGACCAGCGTGCCGCCGCCCGTCAGGCTCGTACCGCCCGTGTACGTGTTGTTGCCGGTCAGCGTTTCGGTGCCCGGGCCGGCCAGCGTGAGGCTGCCGCCCGTACCGGCGATCGTGCCGCCGTACGTGCCGTTGCCTGTACCGCCGAGCGTCAGGTTGTTGCCGCCGAGGTTCACCGTCGAACCCGCGACGCCCGACAGCGCGTTCGTCGTTTGCGGCGTCGTCGCCGCGCTCACGTCGAACGTTGCGCCCGCACCGGCCAGATTGACCGGGCTGCTGCCGGACAGGCTGCCGCCCGCGCCGATCGCCAGCGTGCCGCTGTTGATCGTCGTCGCGCCGGTGTACGTGTTGGTGCCCGTCAGCGTTTCGGTGCCGGTGCCCGACAACGTCAACCCGCCCGTGCCGCCGACCGTACCACCGAACGTGCCGCTGCCCGACCCGCCGAGCGTCAACGTATTGCCACCGAGGTTCACCGCCGAACCCGCTGCGCCGGACAGCGCGCCCGTGGTCTGCGGCGTCGTCGCGGCACTCAGGTCGAGCGTGGCCCCTGTACCCGACAGATCGACCGCGCTGCCCGCCGACAGGCTGCCGCCCGCACCGACTGCGAGCGTGCTGCCGCCGCCGATCGTCGTGTTGCCCGTGTACGTGCCGATGCCGCTGAGGGTCGTCGTCGACGGGCCGCTCACCGCGAGGTTGCCGCTGCCCGAGATCGCACCGCCGAGGCCCAGGTTGTTCGCGCCGCCGACCGTCAGCGTCGAGCCCGAACCCAGGTTGATCGCGTTGGTCAGCGTCGTGCCCGCGACGCTCGTGCCGAGCGTGCCGCCTGCGCCGCTCGTGTTCAGCGCGCCCGTGCCGAGCGCCGAGCCGTTGCCGGCGAGCAGCGTGCCGCCGCCGCTCAACGTCGTGCCGCCCGTGTACGTGTTGTTGCCGGTCAGCGTTTCGGTACCGGTGCCCGACAGCGTCAGGCTGCCACCGGCCCCCGCGATCGTGCCGTCGTACGTGCCGCTGCCCGACCCGCCGAGCGTCAGGCTGTTGCCGCCGAGGTTCACCGTCGAACCCGATACGCCCGACAACGCGCCCGTCGACTGCGGCGAGGTGGCCGCGCTCAGATCGAGCGTGGCCCCGGCGCCTGCCAGATCGACCGCACTGCCCGACGACAGGCTGCCGCCCGCGCCGACTGCCAGCGTGCTGCCGTTGCCGATCGTCGTGCCGCCGGTGTACGAGCTGGCGCCGGTGAGCGTCGTCGTCGACGGGCCGCTCACCGCGAGGTTGCCGCTGCCCGAGATCGCACCGCCGAGGCCCAGGTTGTTTGCGCCGCCGACCGTCAGCGTCGAGCCTGCACCGAGGTTCACCGCGTTGCCGAGCGTCGTGCCGGCCACGCTCGTGCCGAGCGTGCCGCCTGCGCCGCTGGTGTTCAGCGCGCCCGTGCCCAGCGCCGAACCGTTGCCCGCGATCAACGTGCCGCCACCGGTCAGGCTCGTGCCGCCCGTGTACGTGTTCGTGCCGTTCAACGTTTCGGTGCCCGTGCCGCCCAGCGTCAGGCTGCCGCCTGCACCGGCAATCGTGCCGTCATACGTGCCGCTGCCCGTGCCGCCGAGCGTCAGGTTGTTGCCGCCGAGGTTCACCGTCGAACCGGCCACGCCGGACAGCGTACCCGTCGTCTGCGGCGTGGTCGCGCCGCTCAGGTCGAAGGTTGCGCCCGCACCCGTCAGGCTCACCGGCGTCGTCCCCGACAGGCTGCCGCCCGCGCCGATCGCCAGCGTGCCGCTGTTGATCGTCGTCGCGCCGGTGTACGTGTTGGTGCCCGTCAGCGTTTCCGTGCCGGTGCCCGACATCGTTACGCCGCCCGTGCCGGCGATGTTGCCCGCGTAGGTGCCGCTGGCCGAGCCGCCGAGCGTCAGGTTGTTGTTGCCCAGGTTCACGGTCGAGCCCGCCACGCCCGAGATCGCGCCGGTCGATTGCGGCGACGACGCGCCGCTCAGGTCGAGCGTCGCGCCGGACGCCGTCAGGCTGACCGGGCTGCTCGACGAGAGGCTGCCGTTGCCGCTGATCGCGAGCGTGCCGCTGTTGATCGTCGTCGCGCCGGTGTACGTGTTGGTGCCCGTCAGCGTTTCGGTGCCGGTGCCCGACAGCGTCAACCCGCCCGTGCCGCCGATCACACCCGCGTACGTGCCGCTGCCCGAACCGCCGAGCGTCAGCGTATTGCCGCCCAGGTTGACGTTCGTGCCCGTGCCGCCGGACAGCGCGCCGCTCGTCTGCGGCGACGTGGCCGCGCTCAGGTCGAGCGTGGCGCCGGTGCCGGACAGGTCGATCGCGCTGCCCGACGACAGGCTGCCGCCCGCACCGACCGCGAGCGTGCTGCCGCCGCCGATCGTCGTGCTGCCCGTGTAGGTGTTCGCGCCCGACAGCGTCGTCGTCGACGGACCGTTCACTGCGAGGTTACCGCTGCCCGAGATCGCGCCGCCCAGCCCGAGATCGTTCGTACCCCCGACCGTCAGCGTCGATCCGCTGCCGAGATTCACCGCGTTGCCGAGCGTCGTGCCCGGCGTGCTCGCGGCCAGCGTGCCGCCTGCGCCGCTCGTGTTCAGCGCACCCGTGCCGAGCGCCGAGCCGCTGCCCGCGATCAACGTGCCGCCGCCGCTCAGGGTCGTGCCGCCCGTGTACGTGTTGTTGCCGGTCAGCGTTTCGGTACCCGTGCCCGACAGCGTCAGGCTGCCGCCCGCGCCGGCGATCGTGCCGCCGTATGTGCCGTTGCCCGTGCCGCCGAGCGTCAGGTTGTTACCGCCCAGGTTCACCGTCGAACCGGCCACGCCCGACAGCGTGCCCGTCGTCTGCGGCGTGGTCGCGCCGCTGACGTCGAACGTTGCGCCCGCACCGGCCAGGTTCACCGGGCTGCTCGCCGACAGGCTGCCGCCCGCGCCGATCGCCAGCGTGCCGCTGTTGATCGTCGTCGCGCCGGTGTACGTGTTGTTGCCCGTCAGCGTTTCCGTACCGGTACCCGACAGCGTCAACCCGCCCGTGCCGCCAACCGTACCGCCGAACGTGCCGCTGCCCGACCCGCCGAGCGTCAGCGTGTTGCCGCCGAGGTTCACAGCCGAACCCGCTGCGCCCGACAACACGCCCGTCGTCTGCGGCGTCGTCGCGGCACTCACGTCCAGCGTCGAGCCCGCACCGGCCAGATCGATCGCACTGCCCGACGACAGGCTGCCGCCCGCGCCGACCGCCAGCGTGCTGCCGCCGCCGATCGTCGTGTTGCCGGTGTACGTGCCGGCGCCGGTAAGCGTCGTCGTCGACGGGCCGGTCACCGCCAGGTTGCCGCTGCCCGAGATCGCGCCGCCGAGACCGAGATTGTTCGCACCGCCAACCGTCAGCGTCGAGCCCGAACCGAGATTGATCGCATTGGTCAGCGTCGTGCCTGCAACGCTCGTGCCGAGCGTGCCGCCTGCGCCGCTCGTGTTCAGCGCGCCCGTGCCGAGCGCCGAGCCGCTACCCGCGATCAACGTGCCGCCGCCCGTCAGGTTCGTGCCGCCCGTGTACGTGTTGTTGCCGGTGAGCGTTTCGGTGCCCGTGCCCGCCAGCGTGAGGCTGCCGCCGGCCCCCGCGATCGTGCCGTCGTACGTGCCGCTGCCCGACCCGCCGAGCGTCAGGTTGTTGCCGCCGAGGTTCACCGTCGAACCGGCCACGCCCGAGAGCGTGCCCGTCGTCTGCGGCGTAGTCGCGCCGCTGACGTCGAAGGTCGCGCCCGCGCCGGCGAGATTCACCGGGCTGCTCGCGGACAGGCTGCCGCCCGCGCCGATCGCCAGCGTGCCGCTGTTGATCGTCGTCGCCCCCGTGTACGTGTTGGTGCCGGTCAGCGTTTCCGTCCCCGTGCCGGCCATCGTCAGCCCGCCGGTGCCGCCGATCGTCCCCGCATAGCTGCCGTTGCCGGTACCGGCCAGCGTCAACGTGTTGCCGCCGAGGTTCACGTTCGTGCCCGCGACGCCGGACAGCATCCCGCTCGTCTGCGGCGTGGTTGCCGCGCTGATGTCGAGCGTCGCGCCCGTGCCGGCGAGATCGAGCGCGCTGCCCGACGACAGGCTGCCGCCCGCGCCGACCGCCAGCGTGCTGCCGCCGCCGATCGTCGTGTTGCCGGTATAGGTGTTCACGCCCGTGAGCGTGGTCGTCGACGGGCCGCTGACCGACAGACCGCCGCTGCCCGAGATCCCGCCGCCCAGCCCGAGATCGTTCGCACCGCCAACCGTCAGCGTCGACCCTGCGCCGAGATTGACCGTATTGGCGAGCGTCGTGCCGCCGACGCTCGTGCCGAGCGAGCCGCCCGCACCCGTCACGTTCAGCGCGCCGGAACCCAGTGCGCTGCCGTTGCCGGCAATGAGCCCGCCGCCACTCAGCGTGGTGCCGCCCGTGTACGTGTTCGTGCCGGTGAGCGTCGTGGTGCCCGCGCCGGTCTGCGCAAGGCCGCCGCTGCCGGAAATCGTGCCGCTCAGGCCGAGATCGTTCGCACCGTTCAGGCCGAGCGTCGCGCCCGAGCCGAGCGTGACCGCGTTGCCGAGCGTCGTGCCGCTCACGCTCGCGTTCAGCGTGCCGTTGCCGGTCACGTTCAATGCGCCGGAACCGAGCGCCGTGTTGCTGCCCACGCTCAGTCCGCCGCTGCTCAACGTCGTCCCGCCGCTGTAGGTGTTGGCACCGCCGAGCGTGGTCGTGCCCGAGCCGGACTGCACCACGCCGCCCGCGCCGGAAATCATGCCGTTCAGGCCGAAGTCGAACGCACCGCCGAGATTCAGCGTCGAACCGGCGCCCAGATCGACGGCGTTCGCCAGCAGCAGGTTCGCCGTGCTCGCGCTGAGCGTGCCGCCGCTGCCGGTGACGCCGAGTGCGCCCGTGCCGAGCGCCGTGTCGTTGCCAACCGACAGGCCGCCGGCGCTCAGCGTCGTGCCGCCCGTGTAGGTGTTCGCGCCGGACAGCGTCGTCGTGCCGCTGCCGGTTTGCGCGAGACTGCCGCCGCCCGACACGATCCCGGCCAGGCCGAGGTCGTTCGTGCCGCCGAGCGTCAGCGCCGAACCCGTGCCGAGGTTCACGGCATTGTTCAGGGTCGTGCCCGCGACGCTTGCGGCCAGCGTGCCGCCCGCGCCGCTCGTGTTCAATGCGCCGGTGCCGAGCGCCGAGCCGTTGCCCGCGATCAGCGTGCCGCCGCCGGTCAGGCTCGTGCCGCCCGTGTACGTGTTCGTGCCGTTCAACGTTTCGGTGCCCGTGCCGCCCAGCGTCAGGCTACCGCCCGTGCCGCCGATCGTGCCGTCATACGTGCCGCTGCCCGTCCCGCCCAACGTCAGGTTGTTGCCGCCCAGGTTCACCGTCGAACCGGCCACGCCCGACAGCGTGCCGGTCGTCTGCGGCGTCGTCGCGCCGCTGAGGTCGAACGTCGCGCCGGCCCCGCCCAGATTCACGGCGCCGCCCGCCGACAGGCTGCCGCCCGCGCCGATCGCCAGCGTGCCGCTGTTGATCGTCGTGCCACCGGTGTACGTGTTCGCGCCGGTCAGCGTCTCGGTCCCGGTGCCGGACAGCGTCAGCCCGCCAGCGCCGCCGATCGTGCCGCCGAAGGTGTTGTTGCCGGCTCCGCCGAGCGTCAGCGTGTTGCCGCCGAGGTTCACCGTCGCGCCCGCGACGCCGGCCAACCCGCCCGTCGCCTGCGGCGACGTGGCCGCGCTCAGGTCGAGCGTCGCGCCCGCGCCGGCCAGGTCGAACAAACTGCCGCCGGACAGGCTGCCGCCCGCGCCCACCGCGAGCGTGCTGCCGTTGCCGATCGTCGTGTTGCCGGTGTAGCTGCCCGCCCCCGTGAGCGTCGTGATCGACGGGCCGTTCACCGCGAGGTTGCCGCCGCCCGAAATCGCGCCGCCCAGGCCCAGGTTGTTCGCGCCGCCGACCGTCAGCGTCGCGCCCGCACCCAGATTCACCGCATTGCCGAGTACCGTGCCGCCGACGCTCGTGCCGAGCGTGCCGCCCGTGCCCGTCACGTTCAGCGCGCCGGTGCCGAGTGCGCTGCCGTTGCCCGCGATCAGTCCGCCGCCGCTCAGCGTCGTGCCGCCCGTGAACGTGTTCGCACCGAGCAGCGTCGTCGTGCCGGTGCCGGTTTGCGCAAGACTGCCGTCGCCGGCAATCACGCCGCCGAGGCTCAGATCGGCCGCGCCGTTCAGGCCGAGCGTCGCGCCCGCGCCCAGGTTCACCGCGTTGCCGAGCACGGTGCCGGCGACGTTCGTCGCGAGCGTGCCGCCCGCACCGCTGACATTCAGCGCACCGGTGCCGAGCGCCGCGCCGTTGCCGGCGATCAGTCCGCCGCCGCTCAACGTCGTGCCGCCCGAGAACGTGTTCGCGCCGAGCAGCGTCGTCGTGCCGGTACCGGTTTGCGCAAGGCTGCCGCTGCCGGCGATCGTGCCGCTCAGGCCGAGATCGTTCGCGCCGTTCAGCCCCAGCGTGACGCCGGTACCGAGATTGACCGCGTTGCCGAGCGTCACGCCCGGCACGCTTGCGCCGAGCGACGCCGAGCCGTTGACGTCGAGCGCGCCGACGCCGAGCGCCGCACCGCTGCCAACGAGCAGGCTGCCGCCCGTCAGCGCCGTGCCGCCCGCGTACGTGTTGTTGCCGGTCAGCGCCTGCGACCCGGTGCCGGACAGCGTCAGCCCGCCCGCACCGCCGATGTTGCCGGCGAAGACGCCGCTGCCGCTGCCTGCCAGCGTCAGGTTGTTCGAACCGAGATCGATCGTCGAACCCGCGACACCCGACAGCGTGCCGATCGACTGCGGCGTGGTCGCACCGGCGATGTTGAACTGCGCGCCGGCGCCCGTCAGGTTGACGGGGCTCGACGCGGCGAGGCTGCCGCCCGCGCCGATCGCGAGCGTGCCGCTGCCGATCGTGGTGCCGCCGGTAAACGTCTCGGCCGCGGTGAGCGTCGTCGTGCCCGGGCCGCTCACGGTCAGGCCGCCCGCCCCGGAAATGATCCCGCCCAGCCCGAGATCGTTCGCACCCCCAACCGTCAGTGCCGCGCCCGCGCCGAGCTGGATCGCATTGCCGAGCACCGTGCCGCCGACGGTCGTGCCGAGCGAGCCGCCCGCGCCGGTCACGTTCAGCGCCCCCGTGCCCAGCGCGGCGGCGTTGCCGGCGAGGATTCCGCCGCCGGCGAGCGTCGTGCCGCCGGTGAACGTGTTCGCGCCGGTCAGCGTCGTGATGCCCGAACCGATTTGCGCGAGACCGCCGGTACCGGCGATCACGCCGTTCAGGCCGAGATCGTTCGCGCCGGTCAACGAGAGCGTCGCGCCCGCGCCGAGATTCACCGCATTGCCCAGCGTCGTGCCGCTCACGCTCGCGCCGAGCGCGCCGCCCGTGCCGGCGACGTTCAGCGCGCCGCTGCCCAGCGCCGTATTGCTGCCGGCGAGCAGCGTGCCGGCGCTCAGCGTCGTGCCGCCGCCGAAGGTGTTCGCGCCGGACAGCGTCGTCGTCCCCGTGCCGCTCAGCACGAGACCGCCGGTACCGCCGATCGCGCCGCTCAGGCCGAGGTCGTTCGCGCCGTTCAGCGTCAGCGATGCGCCGTTCAGGTTGATGCCGTTCGCGAGCGCCGCGCCGGCGGCCAGATCGGCGCTCAGCGAACCGCCGAGACCGCTCACGTTCAACGCGCCGCCCACGCCGAGCGCCGAGTTGCCGCCGACGATCAGGCTGCCGCCGCCCGTCAGGCTCGCGCCGCCCGTGAACGTGTTCGCACCGGACAGCGTCGTGGCGCCGGTGCCGCCGAGCGCCAGGCCGCCCGCGCCCGAGATCGCGCCGCTCAGGCCGAGATCGGCCGCGCCATTCAGGCCGAGCGTGGCGCCCGCGCCCAGGTTGACCGCATTGCCGAGCAGCGTGCCGCCGACGTTCGTCGCGAGCGTGCCGCCCGTGCCGGATACGTTCAGCGCCCCCGTGCCCAATGCCGCGCCGTTGCCGGCGATCAGCCCGCCGCCGCTCAGCGTGGTGCCGCCCGAGAACGTGTTCGCGCCGAGCAGCGTCGTCGTGCCGGCACCGGATTGCGCCAGGCTGCCGCTCCCGCCGATCGCTCCGCCCAGGCTCAGGTCGGCCGCGCCGTTCAGGCCGAGCGTGGCGCCCGCGCCCAGGTTGACCGCATTGCCGAGCACCGTGCCGCCGACGTTCGTCGCGAGCGTGCCGCCCGCGCCGGATACATTCAGCGCCCCCGTGCCGAGCGCCGCGCCGTTGCCGGCGATCAGCCCGCCGCCGCTCAGCGTGGTGCCGCCCGAGAACGTGTTCGCGCCGAGCAGCGTCGTCGTGCCGGCACCGGATTGCGCCAGGCTGCCGCTCCCGCCGATCGCTCCGCCCAGGCTCAGGTCGGCCGCGCCGTTCAGGCCCAGCGTGGCCCCTGCATCGAGATTCACCGCATTGCCGAGCAGCGTGCCGCCCACGTTCGTCGCCAGCGAGCCGCCCGTGCCGCTCACGTGCAGCGCCCCCGTCCCGAGTGCCGCGCCCGTGCCAGCGACGAGCCCGCCGCCGCTCAACGTCGTGCCACCCGTAAACGTGTTCAGGCCGAGCAGCGTGGTCGTGCCCGAGCCGGTTTGCGCCAGCCCGCCGTTGCCGGCGATCACGCCGCCCAGCCCGAGATTGGCCGAGCCGTTCAGACCCAGGGTGACGCCGGTGTCGATGTTCACCGCGTTGCCGAGCACCGTGCCGCCGACGCTCGTGCCGAGCGTGCCGCCCGTGCCCGTCACGTTCAGCGCGCCGCCGCCGAGCGCCGTCGCGGTGCCGACGAGGAGCCCGCCGCCGCCCGTCAGATTCGTTCCGCCCGTGAATGAATTGGCGCCGTTCAGCGCCAGCGTGCCGGTGCCGCTCACGTTCAGCGCACCGGCGCCGCCGATCGCACCCGACAATCCGAGCCCGTTCGCGCCGTCCACCGTCAGGCCGCCCGTCAGCGTCACGTTGTTGAGCAGGTTCACGCCGGCCGCGCCGGCCTCGAGCGTGCCGCCGCCGCCGATGATCGTGCCGGTGCCCAGCGCGCCGGCGCCGTGGACGATCGCGGTGCCGCCGGTCAGCGACGCGTTCGTCGCGGTCGATGCGCCGGTGATGTCCCACGTGCCGCCCTGCACGGCGAGGTTGTTGAAATTGCCGTACGTATCGACCGCGATGGCGCCGTTCGTCGCGCCGCCGGCGGCCGTGTTCAGCTGCAGGTTGAGCGTGTTGTTGCCGCCCAGCCCGGCGTCGACGCCGAGCCCGACCGACGATCCGGTCAGCGCGTTGAACGTGTTCGACGTGCCGAGGGCCGCACCCAGCGACACGTTGCCCGTGACGGTGCCGGCGTTCGTGAACGTGTTCCCTGCGCCCGGCGTGCCGCTGGGCGCGAGCGCCACAGACCCGCTGATCGTGCCGCTGCTCGTGTTGGTGAAGTTGGTCTGCGCGCCGCCCGACGTGGTCACGACCTGCGCGGTCGGTCCCGCGCCGAAGCCGAGCAGGCCGGTCGTACCGATCATGCCGGCGTTCGTGATGTTCGTCGTGCCGCCGATGCCGTTGTTGACCGTCAAAGCCGGCCCGTTGACCAGCGAGCTCGTCGACCCCATCATCACGCCCGTGCTGGTGTTCGTGACGTTGACGGTGCTCGCCGACCCGCTATTGCCGACCACCGTGCCGTTCGACACGACGCTCAGCCCGGACAACGCGGGGTCGATCCGGCCGTTGTTGGTCAGCGTGACGCCGCTGCCCGTCAGCGACAGCGCGGTGCCGCCGAACAACGGCACCACGGAAATGGTCGCGCCGGACTGGACGGTCAGGTTCAGATTGTTCGTGCCGTTCGAATAGGACGTGCTGGCTCCGGTACAACTGACGGTCGTCGTTCCGGTGCAGGCAGCCAGGGCGTCGGCGGGGACGATCCCGGCGCCGACCAGCGCGACCAGCATGCCGGTCGGGACGAGGAGTTTCGGACGTGCTTCCGCGCGCTTTTTGTTCGAGCCCATGCGCATACGCATAATCACACCTTCCCATAAGAGAATCGACGACACCGGGCATTCATTCGGCGCATTCAAAATGCCGGGGATAAATACCGGAATGCGTTATTCGATGTTTTTTTGGAAAAACACCGCCCCTTCACCAATCCGAATTGGTTGAATGGATTAAAAACAAACAAGAACGAATCGACGAGAATTATTGAATCGGCATATTTTACTTTTAACCCCCTTCGTCACCCGGTAAATTTTCCGCTAATTAATAACAGTTGTTTTCACGACCCTGGAAACGTTGCTTCGACGAGCACAGCTCGTCGAACGTCCGTCCATACAGGCCAACAACGCATCCATGCCGAACTCCTGCCCGTACGGGGCTTCCCGCCCCACAATCAAACGCTGCCCGCTCCCGTCGGATAACCGCGCGCCTGTTGCCCCGCATACCGGTTCGTCAGTGCCTGCCGCCCGATCCGCCTGTCTCCCGGCGTGATCGCGAGTCAAATATAGGCCCGAGCAGCAAACGTTTTCCATCAAACGGGTATTTTTTTGGCAAAACTCAATATTCTTTCATTTGCATTAATTCATCGGTGCGCGAGATGAAAACGATTCTCTTTAAATAAACCAGGGAAATCATTAAGAAAGGCAAAAAACTGGAATTCCCCGGTGCAGACTTTTTAGCAAATCTGCTTTAATTGGTTCAGATCCGCCGCATTGCTTTCCTGTTTCGCGGACGACAACGAGGTGTCCAAGGGAGAACTTCACGATGGTGACGTTGAACATCAACAACCGGCCGGCCGAGATCGACGCCGATCCGTCGACACCGGTGCTCTGGGTGCTGCGCGACAACCTCGGGCTGACCGGCACCAAGTTCGGATGCGGCACCGGCGACTGCGGCGCCTGCACCGTTCACGTCGACGGCCGGCCGGCCCGAAGCTGCACGCTGGCGCTGTCGGCGGTCGGCAGCGCGCGCATCACGACGTCCGAACATCTCGCCGACGATGCGGTCGGCAAGGCCGTCCTCGACGCATGGATCCGGCACGACGTCGCGCAATGCGGCTACTGCCAGAGCGGCCAGATGATGAGTGCGGCCGGCCTGCTGCGCAGCAACAAGGCGCCGACCGATGCCGACATCGATCGCGCGATGGCCGGCAACCTGTGCCGTTGCGCGACCTACCAGCGCATCCGCGCCGCGATTCACGATGCGGCTCACGCGCTTGCCTGAGCCTGCCCGGAGACTGTGACCATGCGTATCCGCACTTTCGGGCGCCCGGCAAGCGCCGACGCCTCCCGCCGCGACGCGCCGCCCGCCACCGGAGCCGATGCTCCGATGCTCGGCCGGCGCGGCTTCCTGAAGCTGACGATGGCGGCGAGCGGCTGCCTCGCGCTCGGCATCGCGCCGACGCGCGCCGCGGCGCAAGCGGGCAAGACCTCGCCGGCTTCACCGCCGCAAGCATTCCTGATCATCGCGCCGGACAACACCGTGACCGTCGCCGTCAACCGGACGGAATCCGGCCAAGGCGTCAGCACCGCGCTGCCGATGGCGCTGGCCGACGAGCTCGACGCCGACTGGCGCAACGTGCGCACCGTGCTCGCGCCGGCCGGCGAGCCGTACAAGGATCCGGTGACGGGCATCCAGATGACGGCCGGCTCGACGTCGGTCAATCACTCGTTCGCGCAATACCGCGAACTCGGCGCGTCTGCCCGCGCGATGCTCGTCGCCGCGGCCGCGCAGCGCTGGAACGTCGATCCCTCCACATGCCGGACCGCGAATGGCGTCGTGACGTCGGGCAATTACCGCGCGACCTATGGCGAGCTCGCACCGGCCGCGATGGCGATGCCGGTCCCGCAGCGGGTGCCGTTGAAGTCGCCGGATCAGTTCCGCCTGATCGGCAAGCCGACACCGCGCGTCGACGCGCGCGCGATGCTCGACGGCACGCTCAAGTACGGAATGGACTGGAGCCTGCCGGACACGATGGTGGCCGTGGTCGCGCGCCCGCCGCGCTTCGGCGGCAAGGTCGCGAGCTACGACGCGGCGGCGGCCCGGGCCGTCAAGGGCGTGGTCGAGGTCGTCGAGATCCCGACCGATCGCGGCGGCACCGGCGTGGCCGTGATCGCGAACGGCTACTGGCCGGCCAAGCTCGGCCGCGATGCGCTGAAGATCACGTGGAAGGACGCCGGCTCGACCGTCACGTCCGCCGAACAAATGCAGGCGTACAAGCAGCTCGCCGGCACGCCGGGGACCGTGGTGCGCACAGCCGACGCCGGCAGCGCGCCGCCGGCGGCGACGCGGATCCAGAAGGACTACGAATTTCCGTATCTCGCGCACGCGGCGATGGAGCCGCTCAGCTGCACGGTCGACGTCGGGCCGGCGAACTGCGCGTGCGGGATCAAGATCTGGGGCGGCTCGTCGCTGCAGACCGCCGACCGCGCGGCCGTCGCGAAAGCGCTCGGCGTCGCGCCGGAGAAAGTCCAGATATTCACGCTGACGACGGGCGGCGACTACGGCCGCCGCTCGACGCCCACGTCGGACTACGTGGTCGAAGCCGCCCGCGTGTCGTCCGCGTACCTCGCCGCCGGCCATCTCGGCCCGGTCAAGACGATCTGGTCGCGCGAGGACGATCTGCGCGGCGGCTATTACCGCCCGATGGTGCTGCATCGCGTCGACATCGGCGTCGACGGCAGCGGCGCCGTGCGCGACTGGCAGCACGTCGTCGTCGGCCAGTCGGTGCTGAAGGGCTCGCCGCTCGAGCGCACGGCAATGCTCAGGCGCGGCACCGATCCCAGCCTGACCGACGGCGTCGCGAACAGCCCGTACGGCTTCCCGATGCAGGTGTCGGTCCATCAGACCGACGCCGACGTGCCGGTCCAGTCGTGGCGTTCGGGCGGCCATACGCATACGGCGTTCGTAATGGAAACGCTGGTCGACGAGCTCGCGCACTCGGCGCGCCAGGACCCGGTCGCGTACCGGATGGCGCGGCTGACCGGCCCCGAGCACGCGCCGCATCGCCAGGCGCTCGCGCTGGCCGTCGACAAGTCCGGCTACGGCACGCGCACGCTGCCGGCCGGGCACGCATGGGGCGTCGCGATGCACGAAACCGCCGGCTCGGTCGTCGCGTACGTGACGGAGGTGTCGATCGAGGCGCAGCAGCCGCGCGTGCATCGCGTGACGGCAGGCGTGTATGCGGGCCGCATCGTCAACCCGACCGGTGCGGAAGCGCAGATCCAGGGCGGCGCGCTGTTCGGCCTCTCGACGACGAAGCCGGGCTTCGCGATCGACGTCGACCATGGCGCGGTGCGCAACGCCGGTTTCGCCGACTATCCGCCCGTGCGCATGCAGGAAGCGCCGCCGGTGGACGTCTTCTTCGTGCCGTCGGACGCGCAGCCGACCGGGTTGAGCGACGCCGGCGTGCCGCCGATCGCGCCGGCGGTGGCCAACGGTGCGTTCGTGCTGACCGGCGAACGGATGCGTGCGTTGCCGTTCGCGCCGATGCTGGTCGCATCGGCCGCCCCCGCGATGCCGGAGGCCCCTGCTGCGGCCGTCGAAGAGGATCCGTACGGCGACCTGCCGGCCGGCGGCTGCCGGATGCCGCACAAGGCCAAGCGGGCCGCGTTGAAGCCCAAGGCCGACCAAAGCCATGCAGGCGTCGGCCAAGCACCCGCCGTGCCGAAATTCCTGCGGCCGAAACGGCGCGCCGGGATTCCGTGCATCGAGGATCTGAAGAAAGGCACGGTGTGACGTAGACGATCCGGTGCGCGGTCGATCCCGGCAGTCGTTTTCAGTGATGCACCGTGCGCCGGCCACCCCGATACGGGGCGCCGCCGCTTCAACCGGTTAGCAGTAGGGGGCAGCCGCGAAGGCGGTGGACTACGGCTTGTTCCATGGCCGACCATGGGTCCGGGATACATCGACGCCGCTATGGTCGACCTGTCTCGCGGCGCCGCCCGGGGAGGAAGCCTCCATGAAGCCTGTTGCCGTGCCGGCCGCCGGATCGCCCGGGGCCGGCACGCACGATCGCGATCGATGCAGGTGAAGCCGTCGCGCCCCACCGCTCACTGCGCGATGCCGACGAACGTCGGCAGCAGCACGCGATAGACGTGAATCATCGCCGGGCCGAGCAGCACCACCATCAGCGCGGGGAAGATGCAGAAGATCAGCGGGAACAGCAGCTTCAGCGCGATCTTCGCCGCGCGTTCCTCCGCGCGCATCCGGCGCCGCGTGCGCAGCATGTCCGACAGCACGCGCAGCGATTCGCCGATGCTCGTGCCGAACCGGTCGGCCTGGATCAGCATCGCGCAGAACGATTCGATGTCTTCCACGCCGGTGCGCAGCGCGAGATTGCGCAGCGCCGTCTCCTTCGTGAAGCCGGAGCGCATCTCGAGCAGCAGCAGGTCGAGTTCGCTCGCGACCGCCTCGCTGCGAAACCGCAGCTCTCCGCTCACCTTCATCAGCGCCGCGTCGAGCCCGAGCCCCGCCTCGACGCACACCGTCAGCAGGTCGAGCGCGTCCGGGAAATCCTCGAAGATCTTCTGCTGACGCACCTTGACCCGTTGCGACAGCACGACGTTCGGGATGTAGTAGCCGATGCCGGCGAGCGCCACGAGGATCACCGACAGCAGCACACGCTCGTCGCCGAGCGGCGTCGTGATCAGCACCAGCAGCGCCGCGCACGGCAGGCCGAGCGCGAGCATCGTCTTCGCGGTGAAATACAGCGCGGCCGCGCTCTGGTTGCGCCAGCCGGCGTTCATCAGCCGGATGCGCAGCGGCGAATTCTCCCAGCCCTCCTTCGGCACCGACAGTTTCGAGATCGGGGTGGACAGCTCGACCAGCTTCGCGACCCAGCGCGACGCCATGTCGTCGGCGTCGCCCGGGCCGGCGACGGCGCCCGCCCCGGCCCCGCCGGCCTGCTGGATCCGGCGCTGGATGCCGCGCGGCGCGAACAGCAGCATCGCGACGAGCACGCCGCCGGCCACGAAGATGAACAAGCCGCCCAGCATCACGGCCTGGACCACGCTCAGGTTTTGCATGACAGCCTCGCAACGGTTCGTTATTCGGCTCGCGCGTCAGACGCGAATGCGCACGATTCGGCGGATCCAGAACAGGCCGAACAGCATCGACACCAGCATCGTGCCGACCATCCGGATCCCGGCCGGATCCTCCCAGAGCACCGACAGGAACTCGCGGTTCAGCAGTGCCATCACCGCCGCGGTGCCGAACGGCAAGAGCCCGAGAATCCACGCCGACAGCCGCCCTTCCGCCGACAGCACGCGCACCTTGTCGAACAGCTTGAAGCGCTCGCGGATCAGCCCGGCGATGCTGTCGAGCAGCTCGGCCAGGTTGCCGCCCGTCTCGCGCTGGATCAGCACCGCGATCACGAAGTAGCGCAGGTCCTGCACCGGTACGCGCGTCGCGAGATTCATCAGCGCGTCGTGCAGCGACACGCCGTAGTTGACCTCGTCGAACGTGACGCGGAATTCGCCGCCCATCGGCTCGGAAAACTCGTCGCCGACCATCCCGAGCGTGCTCGTGAAGGAATGACCGGAACGCAGCGCGCGCGCGATCATGTCGCAGATGTCCGGCAACTGCCGCTCGAGCTTGCGCATCCGGCGGGCGCGACAGCGCAGCACGTACATCATCGGCACCCATCCGGCGAACAGCGCGATCGGCACTGCGGCGAGTTGCGGCAACCGTGCGAAGCTCGCCGCGAACCACGTGAGCGCCGCGAACGTTGCGCCGAGCGCGATCAGCTTCGGCAGCGTCCAGTCGAGGCCCGACTGCTGGATCACGAGATCGAGCGCGTGCACGCGCGGCAGGCGCAGCAGCAGCCGGTCGAACGGCTTCGACTCGTCGAGCATCCGCTTCTTCAGGATCGACAGCCGCTCCTGCTGGACATTGCCGCCGGCCGACATCGCGCGGATGCGCGATTCGATCCGGCGCGCGGCGGCGCCGTGCCGCGCGTTCCACCATTGATAGATGCCTTCGATCGACAGCACGACCGCGACGAAGGTGAGAATCACGAAACCGTAAAAGATCGCATTCATGAGGCCTCCCCGGCAGCACACGGCGCCCTGGCGTCAGTCCGTCTCGTAACGCACGGACGGGTCGTACAGCGAATCCGGCAGGTCGATGCCGAACGCCAGCAGCCGCTCGACGAACTTCGGCCGCACGCCGGTCGCGCAGAAGTGGCCGCGCACCGACCCGTCGCGGTCCACGCCCGTGCGCTTGAACGTGAAGATCTCCTGCATGTTGATGATGTCGCCTTCCATCCCGGTCAGTTCCTGGATGCTGACGATCTTGCGCTTGCCGTCCGTGAGCCGCGCCGCCTGCACGACCACCGAGATCGCCGATGCGATCTGCTGGCGCATCGTCTTCGGCGGCAGCGTCAGGCCGGATACGCTGACCATGTTCTCGAGCCGCGTCAGCGCATCGCGCGGCGTGTTCGCGTGGATCGTCGCGAGCGAGCCTTCGTGGCCGGTGTTCATCGCGTTGAGCATGTCGAGCGCTTCGGCGCCGCGCACTTCGCCGAGGATGATCCGGTCCGGGCGCATCCGCAGCGCGTTGCGCACCAGCGTGCGCTGCGTGATCTCGCCCTTGCCTTCGATGTTCGGCGGCCGTGTTTCGAGCCGCAGCACGTGCGGCTGCTGCAGTTGCAGCTCGGCGGCGTCCTCGATCGTCACGATCCGCTCGTTGCGCGGAATGAAGCCGGACAGGATGTTGAGCAGCGTCGTCTTGCCGCTGCCGGTGCCGCCCGACACCAGCACGTTCACCTTCGCACGCGCCAGCGCGTCGAGCAGTTCGGCCATCGGCGGCGTCAGGCTGTGGAAGCGCACCAGGTCGTCCATCTTCAGCGGGTTGACCGCGAAGCGCCGGATCGACATCAGCGGCCCGTCGATCGCGGACGGCGGGATGATCGCGTTCACGCGCGAACCGTCCGGCAGCCGCGCGTCGACCATCGGGCTCGATTCGTCGATACGGCGGCCGACGCGCGACACGATCTTCTCGATCACCTTCATCAGGTGCGCGTCGTCGTAGAACGTCACGTCGGTCAGTTCGAGCTGCCCGCAGCGCTCGACGTAGACCTGCCGGCAGGTGTTCACGAGGATGTCCGATATGCCGGGGTCGCGCAGCAGCGCTTCGAGCGGGCCGAAGCCGAACATCTCGTCGTACACGTCGATCGCGAGCTGCCGCCGCTCGATGTCGTTCGCGGGCAGCCGTTCCTCGTCGAGGATGCGCGCGATCAGCGCGCCGATTTCCATGCGGACCTGGTCCTGATGCAGCCGCGACAGGCGCTCGAGCTCCACGCGCTCGAGCACGGCCAGGTGAATTTGGCGGCGCAGCTTCTGGTATGCGTCGCGCACCGACGAATGGGCCGGGCCGGCCGGTTCGCTGCCCGCCGCCATCGGCTGGGCCCGGTGCAAGGACATCTGTTCGCGCAATGACATGGCGGTTCCCCGAAAGAATTACATCGACTTGAGCTTCGGCGTGGCCTTGCGGCCGAACAGCCGGGACATCAACGGTTCGGTGTGCGTCGCGCTGCGTCCCGCGCGCACTTCTCCGTCGACGAGTTGCTTCGCGCACCCCTGCAACGCACGCGTGACCGCCGAGCCGCGCGCGAGCCGCGACACCGGATGGCCCTGGTTGATCGCTTCGAGCACGGTGTCGGCGTCGTCGGGAATCGTGCAGGCCGCCTGCAGGCCGAGCACTTCCTCGAGCGCGGTACGGGTCCGCTCGCTCGCGCGCGTCGCGCGGTTCACGATCAGCCGCAACCGGTCGGTCGAATAGCCGAGCGACACGAGCATCTCCAGCAGCCGGCGGCCGGCGCGCACGTGCGGCATCGCGGGCTGCAGCACGATCTGGATCTGGTCGCTGCGATCGAGCGCGACCATCGACAGCGGGTTGATGCCGACGCCGACGTCGAAGATCACGAAGTCGTAGCGCGGCGCGGCGACGCCGAGTATCCATTCGAGCGCGTCCTCGCGCACCTCGGCGGCCTTGAACGGGTCGCCGGCGCCGGCCAGCACGTGGAAATTCTCCGTCACGTGCGCGACGCTCGCGTCGAGAAACGCGCTGTCGAGCCGCTCGATCTGCGCGCACAGCTGTGGCAGCGTCGACGGCGGGGTTTCGTCGCTGACGAGGAATGCCGCGTCGGCGAACTGCTGGTTCACGTCGATCAGCAGCACGCGGCGCTTGAAGCCCTCGGCGATCTCGAACGCGACGTTGCCGGCCGCGAAGCTCGTACCGGCCCCGCCCTTGCACGACATGAACGACACGATCCGCGTGTCGTCGGTATCGCGCCGCGTGCTTTGCGCGGCCGCCCGTTCGAGCGCGTTGCCGAGCGCCTGCAAATCGAGCGGCCACTGCAGCACGTCGCGCGCGCCGGCGCGCATCGCGTCGAGCAGTACGTGCGGCGATGCGTCGGCCGTCACGAGGATGCAGGTCAGGCTCGCGTGCGCGCGGCAGATGCGCTCGATCGCCGACAGCTCGAACGGATCGAGCGACGTGCCGTCGATCAGCAGGACGTCGAACGCGTCGAGCCCGTCGGTGCGATGTTCGATCTGCGACGGGCGGCCGGTGGCGCGCGTCGTGCGATAGCGTCCGCTGTCGGCCACGAGACGCGCGAGCTGCGAAAGCCGCGCGGTATCGTCGGAAGCTACGAGGATATTGATCATGTCGTGTGCCTCGTGTGTTCGATCAGTTGCAGGCGGAGCCGCCCGTCGCGGAGCTCAGGCTTTCGCGCGGCAGCGTCGTCGTGAACGGCGGCATCCTGACCGTGACGTTCACGAACGGAATCATGGTCTTGACGGTGACGTTCGTGACGCTCACCGTGACGAACGAGCACGTGTTGATGTCGCAACTCGAAGGCGTGTAGTTGACCGACACGTTCGCGTCCGACAGCAGCGGCAGCAGCGATCGCACGCGCTTCACGATGCCCGCGGCGTTCACGTCGCAGACCACCGCCGTGCGTGCGCCGAGGCGCACGGCTTCGCTCGCGGTGTTCCAGTAGAACAGCACGCGGCCGAATTCGAAGATGCCGATCAGCAGCATGATCAGCACCATCGCGATGAGGGCGAATTCGACGATCGCCGCGCCGCGCTGCGCGCGCCGGCGTGACAGCGGAAACCGGCGCGCGCTCATGACACTTGCCTCATCACGGTGACGATGTTGCCGAAGGTGATCGACGGCAGCGCCGGATACGCGGGAATCGGCTGATACTTGTAGCCGCTGATCTTCACTTCGACGACGTTGATCGCGCCCGCCGCCGCGCCGCTCGACGAATTGTTGTTGTCCGCGTCGTAGGTCGGCAGGTTCGCGAACTGCGACGGGTCGGACCCGTCGCTGCAGCCGGTCGTGCGCTGGGCGTCGCAGATCGTGACCATCGACGTCGTGAGTCCCGGCACCAGCTCGGTGCCCGACGAGCCGCACGTCGTGCTGCCGTACACGACCAGGCACTGCGCCTGCGACACCGGATACGCGCTGTCGGTCGGCAACCAGACCGACAGGTAGCGCGCCGCGTCGCGGGTCGCCTTGGTCAGCGTCTCGTACTGGTAGATCGCCCGGCCGAACTCGGCCACGCCGGTCGCCAGCAGGATCATCGGCATCAGCACGAGCGCGAACTCGACGGCGACGGCGCCGCGGGTGCGCGAACGACGAATCGGCAGCTTCTTCATGATCGTCTCTCCGCTATTGAACGAGCATCGGCACCTGGGTGCCCGACGCGCTGCCGCTGCCCGGCAAGCCGTGCGTCGCGCACGGGTTGTTGCCGGAGACCGACGAGCCGAGGTATTCGAGGTGCGCGACGACCGGGCCGCTGCCGGCGCTGAACGGGAGCGGATCGAGCATCAGCACGCAATCCCATTGCGTGACGTGGACCTTGCCGCTGCTGCCCTTCAGCGTCGAACAGTCGCCTTCCGGTGCGAGCGCGAGGCGCCGGTCGCTGCCGTACGTCGTGTAGTTGCTCGCCGTCGCCGTGCCGTTGGTCGCGATGCCGCTGCCCGACGGCGGTGCACCGTCGCCCTGGTAAGGCTTGAAGCTCGCGCGGTCGGCCACGAACTGCGTGTACGCGTCACCCTTGATGCCTGCCGTTCCGGGCGGCCCATAGTTCGGCCCGACATACGCGTAGCCGGTGAAGTCGGGCTGGCCGCTCGAGCCGTTCGCGCCGTTCGTATAGATGCCGAAGCGCGTATTCCACGCACGCTGCGCCGCCGACTTCAGGCCGGTGGTGCTCAGGTCCGGCGGGCTCGTGATGTTGCAGGTATTGCCCGACAGCTCGCTCGCGAGCGTCGTCTCGTTCGTCGAACCGTCGAGCGCCGCCCAGCCGAAATTGCCGGGCCCGTAGGTCGACGACGACCCGGACGGCGACGAGATCCAGTCGCCGACCTTGTAGGCCGGATCGGACGGGCCACGGCACACGAACACGGGAATCGCACAGGTCGTCTGCCCGCCGCCGACGGTCGCGATCGCGCTCGCCGACACTTCCGCCGCATTCGCGAGCTTCGTGCCCGGCAGCACGTTCAGCACTTCGATGAACCAGTGCGCGATGTTGCTCAGCGTCGCGGTGCACTTCACATACTTGATGTTCGACGGCGTCGTGACCGCATTCTTGGCCAGGAACGGGTTGCTCAGCGTATCGCTGAACGTGACGTTCGCGTTCGTCGACATCTGCACCGGCTTCTTCTGGAAAAACACGAAATTCAGGTGGCCGGCTGCGATGCCGTCGGCTTCGGCCACCGACAGGCTGATCGCCGAAGTCAGGTCGCGCGCAGCCGACAGCGCGCAGGCATCGGCGCTGTTCTGCAGTTCGCTGCGCGTGACGTACAGCTTGCCGAGATCCAGCGCGAGCCCGACGAATCCGATCATCACCGCCAGCGAAAGGCCGACGATGATCGCGACGGCACCGCGCTGGCGGTGCAGGCTGCGACGCGTGACTTTCGGATGGCGGGCTGCGCTGTTCATGGCGTTCTCCCTGAGCGTGCCGTCGTTACTGGGTGGCCTTGCCGATGCCGATCACGAACGCATTGGCGGGCGGCACGGTCTGCTTGAACGACTTGTCGTAGTTGTCGAGCGCGGCCGCGGCGGCGCGGCCGTCGACCCCCGACGCCGACGCCGGATGTTCGCCGGCATGCGGATCGATGATCTGGGCCTGCATCACGGTGCGGACCGAGTCGCCGAAGCGGCTGTCCCACACCGGGGTCGACGACATGCAGCCGGCAAGCGCGAACGCGAGCGGGACGGCAAGCGCCGCACGGCGCGCGAATACGAGGTAGGCGGATTTCATGAGCTTCCCCTTGGATGGCTTCAACGATCGGTGGACTGGGGTTCCGCGGCCGCACGCGCAATCTGCGCGTTGGGCGCCGCCGCGATCCGACGTTTCGGTCGCGCCGCCGGCTGAGCCGACGGCTCGGGGCCGGCGGCCGCGAGGCGCGCGGCGGCGGCTTCGATGCGCGCGACACGCGCCGCGGTGGCCGGGTCGGACTGCGGGGCGGCGGCCGCGACCGGCGCCGGCGCCTTCGGCGGCTCGGCCGGTACCGGCGGCTGCACGTCGGCGTCTTGCGGCACGCGCGGCGCGGGCAGCGCGGCCGGTGCGACCGGCGCTTCCGATTGCGGCGCCGGAGCGGGCGCCGGCGCCTGGGCCGGCGTCTGCGGGGCGGCGGCCGCGCCGTTCGCGGGTTGCTTCGGCTGCGCGCCCGCCTTGCGCACGCCGCCGCGGCCTTCCATGTTGCCGGTCGCATACACGTCGGCTTCGTTCGGCTTCGAGAAGCTGTCGGTCGGCAGCGCGACATCCGCGGTCTGCAGCGGCTTCACCAGGTGCGGCGTGATCAGGAAGATCAGCTCGGTGCGATCCTGCTGAAACGACGTGCTGCGGAACAGCGCGCCGAGCACCGGCACTTCGCCGACGCCCGGGATCGCCTTCAGCGCGCCGGTCGCGTTGTCCTTGATCAGCCCGCCGATCGCGAACGACTCCCCGTCGCTCATCTGCACCGTCGTCGACGCGCGCCGCGTCGTGATCAGCGGCAGGATCGACGTGCCGCCGATGTTGGACGCGCTCAGCGTGACGCCCGTCTGCGACAGCTCCGACACTTCCGGCGCGACCTTCAGGCTGATCCGGCCGTTGGCCAGCACCGTCGGCGTGAACTTCAGCGCCACGCCGAATTCCTCTTCCTGCAGCGTGATCGACGACGTGCCGTTGCCGCTGCTCTGCGGGATCGGGATGAAGATCTTGCCGCCCGCGAGGAACGTCGCTTCCTGGCCGCTGATCGTCACGAGGTTCGGCTCCGCGAGGATCTTGACGAGGTTGTCGGTGTTCTGCGCGTCGGCCGCGATGCTGAACGGCTTGTTGTTCGCCTTGTTGAACACGGCGCCGCTCGCGACGCCCGCGAGCAGGTTGCTGACCAGCGCGCCGCTCCACGAACCGAACCCGCCCTGGATGTTGAACGCGCTGCCCATCTGGTTGATCAGCGTCTTCGACACCTCGGCCACCTTCACCTCGAGCATGACCTGCTGCGGCGAGGTGACGTTCAGCATGTTGAGCACGCCGCCGCCCTGCTTGCCGCCGCCCGCCGCATCGCCCGCGCTGTCGCCGTACGCGTGGGCGATCTGCACGGCCTGCTGCGCGGCCTGCGAGCTCGACACCGTGCCGGCGAGCACGATCGTGCCGGCCGCGGTCGACACATGGATGTCGCGCTCGTTCGGCATCAATTGCAGCAGCGACGCCTGCAGGCCGCCGGCGTCCGCGCCGACCGCGACGTCGATCACGCGACATGCGCCGCTCCTGCCCTGCACGATCATGTTGGTCGTGCCGACCGCGAGCCCGAGGATGTACAGCGTCTGCGGCGACACCATCGTCGCCTGCGCGACGGCCGGATTGCCGATCGTCCGGTTGCGGACCGGCTCGGGCATCGGCACCAGCAGCGACTTGCCGAGCGGCACGGCGACGCTGGTCGATTCGCGCACCGCGCCGACGCAGTTCGGCCCGCGCAGCGGCCCCGCCGACGCGGCGGGCGCGGCGGCCGGCATCGGCGCCATGCTGATCGTCATCTGCATCGGCCCCTTGCCGGCCGCGGCCGGCGCGCTGGCGCCACCCTTCGTCAGCACCGCCGATTCGACGCCTTCCTGCGCGAGTGCGCCATACACGGTCAGCCATCCCGAACAAAGGATCGCGGCCATCGTCGTACCCCGTGCGACGCGTGTGCGTAGCGGGCCGGTACCTGTGCGTTGCGGTTTGATCTTCATTTCGTCTGATCCCCCGAGAGACCGGCGCCGTGCCGGTTATCGACTTCCAAGGCCGCCGCGCGTTGCCGGCGGCCGATCTGTTGGTCTGTCTATATGGATGACTTCAGAAACATTCGACGCTGCCTTTCACGCCGGTCAGCACGCCGACGCAATCGCGCCGCGCTTCCGGCGCCGCATGCGACGCGACGTGCACGCGGACCGGCCGCGCGCGAACGGGCGCCGGCTGCGCTTCGGGTGCGGGCGCCTTGCCGAGCAGCGTCAGCTTGGTCGCGCCGTCCGTGTTCAGCGTCTTCTGGTCGACCTGATTGCGCAGCACGAGCGACAGCGTGCCGACGCTGCGTGCGACGTCGAGCCGTTCGGCCTGCTCGGGCGTGACTTCCAGCGTCACCGCGTTGACCACCTTCGGCGCCGTGTCGTCGCGGCTCACCTGCTGCGCGACGGCGAGCACGAGGATGTGCTCGAGCACGATCTTGGAGATGCTCTGCCCGTCGGTCTTGCCCTGCTGTTCCTGCGTGTTGACGATCACGTCGACGTAGTTGCCCGGCAGCGCGAAGCCGGCGACGCCGACCACGTCGTTCACGCGCACCGTGATCGCGCGGCTGCCGTCGGCGATCACCGCGGACAGCCCGCCCTTCGTGCCGACCGGTGCGAGCTTCGATTCGATCACCGGCTCGCCGCGTGCGAGGCTGGTGCGCACGACGCGCCCTTCGAGCGCCTTCGTATCGGTGAACGCGCCGGTCGGCACGCTGCCCGACGGCCAGCTCACCATGTGGATCTGGTTCGGCCCGAGCGGCTCGCCCAGATTCAGGTCGGTGCTGGCGACCGCAACGGACGTGACCGAGCTCGTGGACGTCTGTACCAGCCAGTGGGACGCGAACACGACCGCGGCAAGACCCGCGATCATCGCGACGACCAGCATCATGAGCGCTCGACTGTTTTTCATGGCAATGCTCCTCGACGAATCGTGAAAGAAACCGCTCAACCGGTGACGAACGTACGGCCTGCGCGCTCGACGGGCGGCGGATGGCTGCCGTCCCGCTCGGGCGCCGCACCGAAGTAACTCGCCCACGCGTCGTACAGCGCGTCGTGCGTCACCTCGGGCGGATCGCCGCGATAACGCGCGCCGGCGGCCACGAGGCGCAGCAGGTCCGCCGGGAAGCACGCGAGAAACGCCTTGCCGGTCGGCAGGTGCAGCCGATGCAGCAGGAAGTCGAACGCATCGCTCGCCGACACGAGCCCGAGCGATGCGCAAGCCGCGTCGTACACCGCGCGGTAGTCGTCGATCGACATCGCGCCGACGTGCAGCTTCGAGCCGAGGCGGCGCATGAATGCGTCGTCGCAGAACTGCTCCGGCGCGAGGTTGCTCGAGAACACCGGCCATACGTCGAACGGCAGCACGAAGCGGTTGCCGGATTCGAGCGTCATGAAATCGTCGCCGCGATCGAGCGGACGCAGCCAGCGATTGAGCAGGTCGCGCGGCTCGACACGCTGGCGGCCGAGATCGTCGACGACGTACATGCCCATGTTCGCCTTCATGTGCGGCGGTGCCTGGTAGAAGCCGGCCGCTTCGTCGCGACGCAGGTCGAGCTCGTCGAGCGTCAGCTCGCCGCCGGACATCACGACCGGCCGCCGGCACAGGCGCCAGCGGCGATCGACCGACTGGCCGCCGCTCGCGGTTTCCGCGTCGACATGCACGAGCGGGTCGTAGACCTGGATCACTTCGCCGGCCGCACAGATCGCGTGCGGCACCGGCACGCGGCCGTGCATCAACGCGCCGAGCCGCTCGGCGAGAAAGGTCTTGCCGCTGCCGGCCGGGCCGTAGATCAGCAGCGGCCGGCCCGCGTTCAGCGCGGCGGCGGCCGCATCGAGCACCGCCGTGTCGATCACGACGCCTTCGAACGCCGCCCACACGTCGCTCTGGCCGATGTGCAGCTTGCGCACCGAATGCGCGGCCACGCTCGCGAGATACGCGTCGAGCGTCACCGGCGCGGGCCCGCTGTAGCCGCTGCGCTCCCGTTCCTCGAGCGCGAGCACGCGGCCCGCATCGGTCAGGCGGAACGTCACGTCGAGATCGGTCGCGCCGCGATGGGTCAGCTCGACGAGATGCTCGCGCACCAGGAATGCAAACACCTCGTCGAGCACCGCGAGCGGCAGGCAGTGCCGCTCGACCAGGTCGCCGTACGACGGGCGGCCGAGCACCAGCGTCGACTTCAGTACGAGGCCGGCGACGAACGCCATGCTGAGCCCCGTTTCAGCGAGCGAGCGCGGCGCCGACGGCAGCTGCGCGCCCAGCTTCGTATGGACCTCGCGCGACGGCGGCGGATCGGGCAGGCGTGCCACCTGCGCATCGCGTCTCGGTTCGGTGTGGTTCGTGTTCATGATCGTTGCGTCCTCGTTGCGGATCCGCCGCGCTATGCGCACGACGCGAACAGCATGCCCAGCGTGCCGGCCGCGATCGCCACGCCGTACGGCAGCGTGCCGACCGATGCGATCTCGACGGGGCCGCCGTCGGCCTCGGCACGCGCCGCTTGCGAACGCCGCACGATCAGCGTGCGCACGTTCGCCCACATCCGGCGCGTCCGCCCGCGCAGCAGCGCGTAGGCGACGGCGCCGATCCCGCCGGCCAGGAACGTGGCCAGCACGATGTAAAACGTCATTTCCGCGCCGACCCATGCACCGATCGCGAGCATCAGCTTCACGTCGCCCGCCGCCATCCCGCGCAACAGGTAGAACGGCAGCAGCAGGCCGAAGCCCGTTGCGGCTCCCCCGAGCCAGCCGAGCACGCCCGCCGGCGCGCCGTGCAACAGGCACTGCGCAATCAGCGCGCCGGCCAGGCCGAGCAACACGAGACGGTTCGGAATGCGACGGGTCGCGATGTCGGTGCCGGCCGCGGCGACCGCGAGCAGCGTCACGCACAACGGAACCGGATAAGGCGGCGCAACGGGAAGCATGGCGAACCTCGCGGGTCGAATCGGTGGATCAGGAAACCATGGACAACGCTGTGGTCACGGCGGTGGCCACGGCAGCCGTCACGGCCGCTGCGATCGCCTCGTACGCGTCGCCGAGCGAGCCCTTCAGCGTGACGACGCTGCCCAGTACCGCGATGGCGAACATCGATGCGAGCAATGCATATTCGATCGACGTCACACCCCGTTCGTCGGCGATCCAGCGACGTGCGACACGCGCGATGGCTTGCATGATGGTCTCCGGTTTCCGGTTGATCGGATGGCCAGGGACGGCTCGAGCGCTGCACCGGCCGAGCCGTCCGCGGCATCGTGCATCAGATGCCTGCCACCGCCGAATCGAGGTCGGCCGCGATCGTGCTGAACACGGTCTTGAGGTCCTTCCCGATGGTCGACAGCGCGAGGATGATGCCGACCGCGATCAGTGCGGCGATCAGGCCGTATTCGATGGCGGTCACGCCGTCTTCGTCGCGAATGAAACGGCCGGCTTGTTGAATGAGCTTGGACATGGTGATCTCCTTGCGTGGTGACTTTCAAAACCCTCGCGCACCGGCTGATCGGACGACCGTGCATCGATACGTCGAGGAATGTCGTTGATGCCGTATGGCGCCGACGAACGATTTGGACGATTCGCGCGAACCGTTCGTCGTACCGCCCGTCAGATGCCTGCTACCGCCGAGTCCAGATCCGCGGCGATCGTGCTGAACACGGTCTTCAGATCCGTACCGATCGTCGTCAATGCGACGACGATGCCGATCGCGATCAGCGCGGCGATCAGGCCATATTCGATGGCCGTCACGCCGTCCTGATCCCGGACGAACCACGCGATCTTTTCGATGATTCTTGACATGAGCACTCTCCTTTCGGACTGCTATGAAATACCCTTCGTCGGTCAGGACTTCGGGGGTGGGCACCACCGGCACTACTCGAAAAATCGGAACCCGACGCTCAGTCGCGGAAACGGGGAGGCACACCCCTGTCCGTGCGAACGGGTATTGGCGAGGCGGAGCATGAGAGACGCGCATCCGGGTCGGCCGGCCGGATGAACCGGGCAGGTCGATCGACCGGAACGGCACGGCGGCCGTTCGACGCATGGAATCCAATTGAACGGGAGATGAACTCCCGGCAAAGCTGCAATGTGTCTTTGACGCGGCTTGCGATCCGCGCCGTGCTGTGGTCTTTCATTTTTATTCCCCATGTACTGCCATGCCGATTTCTTATTGCCCGGAAGCAATCGGGTCTCGTTGGTCGTTCGACGGCGGTTCCCGCGGTCGATCGATCTGAAGTTGCGTATTCCCCGACGCGCTCCGGACCACTTTTCCGCAGGCGATTCGCGGGCCGGTTCCTCTGCTTGTTGCCTGACCTGCCCGGTCGCCGCATCGTCGACTGCCGTGCCAACGCTTACGCAAAGAGCGGACCATCCCGGGCGAAATCGAGGCGCGGCAAGGGTTCCGGCGATCCGCGCGCCCCCTCGCCGAACGTCCGGCTGCCGAAATGTTTCAACTTTGATATATGCGGTTCGCGCGCATGCGGGCGGCATGAAACCCCGTCGTCGCGCTGCACAAGGATCCAAAAAATTTTCTCGGGATTTTCCCGAACGCGGCGAGTCGCTCGTGCGTCGCGGGTTCGGCGGCATGGCCAGCCGGCAAAAATCGTCGAATGTTTCAGGCCAGAAACACGAATGCCGGCGGCGACGTTTTCTCATACCAGAAATAACCGTTTTCGCCCGAATCGCTGAACACATTCAATGTCGGCCGGCCGTGCGCGGTTTGCATCGAGCGATTTTTTCTTCAACAATGAATTCACCGGACAACGCCGTTTCAGAGCGATCGATCCGCAGAGCACGACAACATCAAACGGCCGCGACAGACCACGCGGCCACACGACAGACGGGGCATCATGTACACAGCCAATCGTGGAACGCGCGATCGCGCAATACGCTGTGCTCAATGGCTGACGGCCGACCGGATCATTCCGTACAGCTGCATCATGCTGATGCTCTTCGCTGCGCTGCTGATCGTCTGGGGCGTCGTGACCGACGGCTTCACGTCGACGGCCACCGCCCGCCCCGGCACCGACTTCTCCGTCTTCTGGACTGCATCGCATCTCGTGTTGCAAGGCCATGCCGCGGCGGCCTACGACACGTCGTCATTTCTGCAGGCCGAGTTCGCGCACTTCGGTGCGTATCTGCAAAACCGGCCGCTTCCCTGGCTCTATCCGCCGACGATGCTGCTGTTCGTCGCGCCGGTTGCCCTCGTGCCTTTCCTGCCCGCTTACTTCCTCTTTTTCGCGGGCAGTCTTTTATGCTACGCGCTCGCCGTCTCGCGTTTGTCGGGGCTGCGCGCGCATCTTCCCGTGCCGTGCGCAGCGACGCTCGTCGTCGTCGCGTATTCGGCGGTGTGCATGTCCGCGCTGTTCGGCCAGAACAGCATCCTGACCGCCGGCCTCGCCGCACTCGCGCTGCATCTGCTCGGCAAGCGCCCGCTCGTGGCGGGCGTGCTGATCGGGCTGCTCGCGATCAAGCCGCAACTCGCCGTCGTGTTCCCGTTCGTGCTGATCGCGACGCGTGCGTGGCGCACCTTCGCGGCGGCGGCGCTCAGCGCGGCGCTGTTCGCGGCGGCCGGCGTTGCGCTGGCCGGCCCCGCCGCGCTGCACGGGTTGAGTCACGCATTGTCGACGGTACGCGCGCAGCACTTCATGCTCGCGTCGTACTGGCTCGCGTCGCCGACGCCGTTCGCCGCGTTGCGGCTCGCGGGCGCGCCGGTGGCGGCCGCGCTGGCCGGCCAGGCGGCGGTCGCGCTCGTCGCGCTCGCCGCGGCCGTCGACGTCTGGCGCCGCACGCGCGACATGCGGCTGCGCGGCGCGGTGCTGGCGGTCGCCACGCTGCTGACGACGCCGTACCTGTGGAACTACGAGCTGACGTGGCTCGGCATCGCGCTCTTCTGCCTGATCGCGCACGGCCTCGACGAAGGCTGGCTACCCGGCGACCAGGGCATCGTCGTGCTGGCGTGGCTGCTGCCGATCTTCGAAATGCTGAACCGGCTGATGAAGCTGCCGCAAATCGGGCCGGTCGTGCTGCTCGCGGTGCTGTTCGTCGTCGTGCGCCGCACGGCGCTCGCATCCCGGAGCGCATGATGAAAACGCCGTCGTTCGCCCGCCACGCGCACCCGGCAGCCGACGCGCATCCGGAACTCCCGATCGCCGGCCCGCGACGCCATCCGCACTGGCTCAATCGCGATCGCGTGCGCCTCTACGCGGCCGCCGTGCTGCTGACGGAGCTGCTGTTCGTCGTCATTTACCTGGTCCGTTTGCACTTGTCGCACGACGGTGCGCTGCAGCCGCTGTCGCAGGACTTCTCGCCGGTCTGGAGCGCCGCATGGCTCGCCGCGCACGGGCACGGCGCCGACGCGTGGCATTACTCCACGTTGTTCGCGGTCCAGAAGCTCGCGCTCCCGACGATGACGCTCGCGGACGGCACGCTGCCGTGGCTCTATCCGCCGACGATGCTGCTGCTCGTGCTGCCGCTCGGCTGGCTGCCGTACACGCTGGCGCTCGTACTGTGGCTCGGCGTCACGATCGCGCTGTTCGCGGCGGCGATGCACGCGACCGTGCAGCGCGATGCCGCGTGGCTGTGCGCACTGGCGTTCCCCGGCGCGTTCCTCACGGTGATCGTCGGACAGACGAGCCTCTTCACCGCGACGCTCGCCGCCCTCGGCCTGCTCGCGCTGAACCGTCGCCCCATCTTCGCCGGAATCTGCTTCGGGCTGCTGACGATGAAGCCGCAGCTCGCGGTGCTGTTCCCGCTCGCGCTGCTGTGTGCCGG
Organism: Burkholderia sp. MSMB1078WGS; assembly: GCF_001528895.1. NCBI lineage: Bacteria > Pseudomonadati > Pseudomonadota > Betaproteobacteria > Burkholderiales > Burkholderiaceae > Burkholderia > Burkholderia sp. MSMB1078WGS. The sequence goes on from NZ_LPDI01000039.1 coordinate 35,166, forward strand.
CCAATGGCGCGCACTGGCCGCGTGGGCCGCGACGATCGCCGTCGGCGCCCTGCTCGCGACGATTGCGTTCGGCATCGGCCCGTGGCTCGCGTTCATGCACGTGATCGCCCACGTCTACACGCTCGTCGGCACCGGTCATGCGAAGCTCGCGCGCATGCCGACCGCATTCGCGCTCGCGACGCTGGCCGGCTGGCCCGCGCCCGTCGCGCGCGGCCTGCAGTTGCTGTCGGCCGCGGCTGCCGCGATCGCCGTCGTCTACGCGTGGCGTGGCGCCTGTTCGTACGCGCTGCGCGCCGCGACCCTCGCGTGCGCATGCCTGCTCGTCAGCCCCTATCTGTACGACTACGACCTGACGTGGTACGGCATCGTGATCGCGTGGTACGCGCGCTATGCGTGGACGCACGGCTGGCGGCACTTCGATCGCGAATGGCTGATGCTGCTGTGGCCGATGCCGCTCGCGGGCCTCGCGATCGTGCCGCACCTGTCGTTCCAGTTCATGCCGCTCGTGACGCTCGCGTCGCTCGCGCTGCTCGTCGGCCGGATCGCCCGGGAAAGACGCGACGTGCCGTCGATGCCCGATGCGCGCGACACCTCGACCGAGACCGCATTCGCGCACCCGGTCCGACCGCACCACCGCTCGGCGCACGGCATGCGCCGCACCGGCCGCCCGACGTTCGGCGCCCACCGGTAAAGCGACATCACAAGGGGAATCATCATGCGGGAATCCATCTACACGCCGCTCGTCTCGCTGGTCGTGCCGTTCTACAACGAAGGCGAAGCCGTCGAGCGCTTCTTCGACGTCGTGATTCCGTTGTTGAGCGCGATCGACGCGATCCGCTTCGAGATCGTCTGCGTGAACGACGGCAGTCGCGACGACACGCTGGAGCGCCTGGTGCGGATCGGCGCCGCCGAGCGGCGCGTGCGCGTCATCGATCTCACCCGCAATTTCGGCAAGGAGGCCGCGCTGACGGCCGGCCTCGACGAAGCCGCCGGCGATGCGGTGATCCCGCTCGACGCCGACCTGCAGGACCCGCCGAGCCTGATTCCGGTGCTGATCGACCACTGGCGCGACGGCGCGGAGGTCGTCGCGGCCAAGCGCAGCAATCGCGCGTGCGATTCGTTCGCGAAGCGCACCGCCGCCGCGATCTACTACCGCGTTCACAACCTGCTGTCTGACGTGAAGCTGCCGGAGAACGTCGGCGATTTCCGGTTGATGGATCGCAAGGTCGTGAACGCGCTGCGCAACCTTCCCGAGCGGCACCGCTTCATGAAAGGGCTGTTCGCGTGGGTCGGCTACAAGACCGTGATCGTCGAGTACCAGCGCGATCCGCGCAGCGCCGGGCACTCGAAATTCTCCGGCTGGAAGCTGTGGAATTTCGCGCTGGAAGGCATCACCAGCTTCAGCACCGTGCCGCTGCGAAGCTGGACCTACATCGGTGTCGGCATCGCGGCGCTCGCGTTCCTGTACGGCACGTTCATCATCCTGCGCACGCTGCTGTTCGGCAATCCGGTGCTTGGCTACGCATCGCTGATCTCGGTCACGCTGTTCATCGGCGGCATCGAACTGATCGGGATCGGCGTCGTCGGCGAATACGTCGGACGGATCTACGACGAATCGAAGCAACGGCCCGTCTACCTGATCCGCCGCCGCTATCAGGCGCACGGCAAGGTGATCGAACTGCCGGTCGCGCGCGACGCCCGCCGCCAGCCGCCCCGCCGGCGCACGCAGCCGGCCCGGGCGCGCATCGGCGCACGCTGACGTGCAAGCGTCATGATCGGCCTGCTCCAGGCCGAGCGCACGCGGCTCGTGCGCTTCGGCGCGTCCGGTCTCTGCTCGACCGCGATCCACACGCTGGTCGCGACGGCGCTGTTCGCGCTGCTCGACGCGACGCCGGTGACCGCGAATGCGGTCGCGTTCCTCTGCGCGACCGCGTTCTCGTATCTGGCGAATACGCTATGGAGCTTCTCGTCGACGGTGCGCGCCCGCAACGCGCTGCGCTTTCTCGCGGTCACGCTCGCCGGCTTCGTCGAAACGATGCTGCTCGCGCGCGCCGCCGAGGCGCTGGGTGCTTCGCGCGCGATGGGCGTCGTCGCGATCGCGCTGCTGATCCCGCCGACGACGTTCGTGCTGCACCGGCTGTGGACGTACCGGTAAGCGGCGCCCGCCGAATACCGACTTCGACGCGATCGAGCGGTGGGCGGCGCCGACAACGGCCATGACGACGGGATGGCGAACCTGCCGTGGCCGATCGCCCGAGCGGCGCCGCATGCCGGATTCAGGTGCGCGGCAACCCCGGCGGATTGGTCTGCGACCGGTCGATCGCCTCGGCGTCCAACCGCCATCGGTCGAGCGCCTTCCGGTAGCTGCCGTTGGCGATCAGCGCATTGATCGCGAGCGTCAGCGGCTCCGCGAGGCCGCTGCCCTTGCGGGTCGTGATCGCGATGTCCGCGGTGCGCGGCCAGCCGCCGCTGACGGTGCCGATCAGCTTCGCATCGCCACGCAGCGACGCCTGGTACGCGAGCATCGAGTTCACGCTGAAGATCGTGTCGACGCGGCCCGACTGCAGCGCGACCCAGCGCTCGGCCGCATCCGCGTAATACTGGATCTCGACCGGCGCGAGACCGCGCGCGACGTTCTGCCGGTTCCATTCGAGCAGGATCTTTTCCTGGTTCGTGCCCGAATCGGTCACGACACGCAGCCCGGCGACATCCTTCGGCTCGCGGATCGCCGCCAGCTTGCTGCCGATCTTCACGTAGAAGCCGAGCTGGTCCTTCCGGTAGGTCGAGAAATCGAATTTCTCCTTGCGCTGCTCGGTGACCGTCACGTTCGAGATCACCGCGTCGACCTTGCCGGACTGCAACGCGAGCGGCCAATCGGCCCACGCGAGCGGCACGATCTTCAGCTTGCGGCCGATACTGTCCGCGATCAGTTGCGCGAGATCGGGATCGAAGCCGACCACCGTGCGCGCGTCGGTCGCATAGGTGCTGAGCGGCGGCAGATTCGGCGCGATGCCGATCGTCAGCGTGTTCGCTTCGGCAAACCGGAAGCCGGCCGGCAGCGCCTGCTCGACCGCCGGGTTCACGGCGCCGCGCTGCCGGGCCGGCTGCTCGGGACTTAGGTCGAACGACGTCGCCTGCGCGGCGACGGCGCTCCCGGCAATCAGCGCGACGGCCAGCACGCGGGCGATGCGCGCAATGGGAAAAGCGGTTCTTCTCATGTCTTGTGGAATCCTGTTTTTATTCGACGATGCCGGAAACGAGTCGCGCGGGCAGCGAGCCGGCAACGTTCGGCGCCGGTCGCTGCCACGCCGGGCCGCTCACGCAGGCGTCGCGTCGAGTTCGACCGCAGCCGCGCGCGGCGGCGCCGGTTGCACGACGGGCGACGGCTGCCTCGCCTGCGCCGATTCGCCCGCATAGAGCGCCTTCGGGTCGAACACGCGCGCCTGCAGCGGCGTGAACGCGCGGAAATTCCACAGGCTGCGCGCGACGAACACGCGCTGCACCCAGCGGAACGCGCGATCGTTCTCGTCGTACCGCGGATCGAAGCGGTCGCGCGAGTGCAGCGTGAAGTGGTTGTTGATCAGCACCAGCTTGCCCGGCGACACCTGCACGCCGAACGACACCTCGCGCACCGCGCGATACAGGTTGGCCAGCGCTTCCTGCGCGCGCGCATTGACCGCCAGCACCATGTCCGGATAGAACGCGACCGTCACGCGCGGCGCATCGAGCGGCCCCGACAGCACGGCACTCAGGTCGGTGTTGTCGCGCGGCGTCGGCGCCGCGCCGCGCCACCGGTACGGCACGCGAATGATGTAGTGCTCGCCGTAGAGTTGCGCAATATCGTCCGGCGACAGCAGTCGCAGCGCGCGGCGCGCATCGGCGAGCCGCGTGTACGGTCCGCCGCCGGCCTCGCTGCGCACGCCGAGCAGCAGCAGCGCGAATGGCGACGTGTCGCCTTCCGGCATGTGCGCCTGCGCGGCGTTCTCGATATGGAAATCGAGTTCGACCTCGGAGCCGAGGCCCGTATAGTCGCGCGCGGTCGCCTTGTGCGGCGTCAGGTTGTTCACCAGCTCGCGGCCTTCGTGCGCGATCGAGTACGGCTCGCCGGCCAGCGTGCTCAATGCGACCAGCACATTCTCGCTCAACACGCCGGCCTTGAACGAGCGGCCGGTTTCCTCGAATCGCGGGCTGCCGTTCACGCCGTCGTCGATCGGCAGGTTGTCGATCTCGATCGAGCCGTGTGCGTCCACGGTCGGCGCCTTCGCCCGATCGAATGCGTCGACGATCCGGTCGGGAAACGCGTTGTAGGCCAGCTTGCGGACCGCGCTGATATAGCCTGCGCCGCCGGCCGGGTCGTAATCCAGCGCGCCGAGCGTCGTGCGGATGTGAGCGGATTCCGCTGCCGTCAGAGCGATGCGTTCATCTGCGAGATAGGTCATAAGTCTCTCGTATAAAGATCTGGTTCGAAGAGCGGCGTGGCATCGCCGCCGCGCTCCGCCGTCCTCGGGGCGAAGCGCTCGACAAGACTAGGAGACCGGCATTGCATTGCGAAATGATATTAATTCGATTGCAAACAAACATTATCGATATAAGTTCAGCAATCCGGCCGGAACCGGTTCACCTCGCTCAAGCCGTCCCTTAACACGAATACTTGTTAAAAAATCGCTGCTTATTATTTGTATTCGCTAACGGGTCGATGCTATTTTTCCGTCGAATTCGACGCCGCGGCCGGCGCCCGACGGGCAGCCGGCTTTCCTCGTCCGCCTTACGGAAACCCGCCCGATGAATCGATACCGCCAGCCGTCCCACACGCCCTATACGCCCTACACACCCCATACGCGTCGGGAGTCGCGATGAGCGATCGTGCCCCGGCGCTCGACCGCGTCGAGCGCGCGCCGATCGCCGCCGCGGATGCGCCCCGCGCGTCGCTGCGCGCCATCTTCCCGACCGTCGCCGCCGCGAGCCTCGGCTTCGCGATCGTCCAGCTCGACGTGACCGTCGTCAACGTCGCTATCCCGAGCCTCGGCCACGCGTTCGGATCGAGCGTCCACGGGCTGCAGTGGGTCGTCGATGCCTATACGCTGTCGTTCGCCGCGCTGCTGCTGACGTCCGGCACACTGGCCGACCGCTTCGGCAGCCGCCGACTGTTCGCGTACGGCCTTGCGCTGTTCCTGCTCGCGTCGCTCGGCTGCGCGCTCGCGCCGTCGCTGGCGGCGCTGGTTGCCGCGCGGATCGCGCAAGGCGTCGGCGCCGCGATGATCCTGCCCACGTCGCTCGCGCTCATCACGCACGCCTGCGCCAGCGATGCCGCCGCACGCGTGAAAGCCGTCGCGTGGTGGAGCGCGACGGGCGGCGCGATCAGTGCGGCCGGGCCGACGCTCGGCGGCCTGCTGATCGATTCGCTCGGCTGGCGCGCGATCTTCTTCATCAACCTGCCGATCTGCGCGCTCGGGCTGTGGCTCACGCTGCGCCACGTGCAGGATTCGGCCGCCGCTCGCACGCGGCTGTTCGATCCGGCCGGCCAGATCGTCGCGGTGCTCGTGCTCGGACTGCTGACAGGCGGCATCATCCGGGCCGGGGCGCACGGGATGGGCGACCCGTATGCGGCCGGCGCGCTGATCGCGTCGGTCGCGCTCGGCGCGTTGTTCGTCGCGATCGAGCGGCGGGCGAGCGCGCCGATGCTGCCGCTCGCGTTCTTCCGGATCGCGCGCGTGCCGGGCGTGCTCGCGATCGGCGCGGTCACGAATGCGGCGTTCTACGGGTTGATCTTCTCGCTCAGCCTCTATTTCCAGAACGCGCGCGGCTTCACGGCAACCGAATCGGGGCTCGCGCTCGCGCCGCTCACGATCATCATGCTCGCCAACATCGCGAGCGCGCGGCTCGCGGTCCGCTACGGATTTCGCGCGACCGTCATCGTCGGCCTCGCCGTATCGCTCGCCGGCTACGTGTGGCTGTGGCGGACGCTCGCCGCGCACGCGCCGTACGCGTTGCTGGCGCCGGGGCTTGCGGCGATGGCGATCGGCGGCGGCATCGCGATTCCCGCGCTGACGTCGACGATGCTCGGCAGTGTCGAGGCCGGCCGCTCGGCTACTGCGTCCGCGATCCTCAATACCGCGCGCCAGGTGGGTGCCGCGATCGGCGTCGCGACGCTCGGCGCGCTGGTCGCCGGCCAGGGCGCAGCCATCGCGACCGGCGCGGCGCGCGCGTTCGCCGTGGCGGCCGTGCTCGTCGCGGCCTGTGTCGTGCTGGCGGTGCGCTGGCCCGGCGACCCGGCCGATACCGGCACGCGGGCCTGAGCACGCCGGCGCCCCGCATCCTTCACCCGATCCCCCATCCGAGCGAGGAATCCATGCAGCATCGCTTCATCGATACCGTCCTGATCGTCGACGGCGCGTCGACCGCCGCTTACCTGGCCCCCGCGTTTCGCGCATACGGCATCCGTTGCGTGCATGTGATCAGCGACCCCGATCTGCCGGCAATCTACCGAAACCAGTTCGTGCCGTCCGACTACATCCGGCAGGTCCAGCATCGCGGCGACATCGACGCGACGCTCGCGCAACTGAGCGACCTGCGCATCGGCGCGGTACTGCACGGCCTCGACGCGGCGCTCGAGCTGGCCGATACGCTGGCCGAACGGCTCGACGTGCCGTTTCGCAACCCGCTCGCGACCTCCGCCGCGCGACGCGACAAGTTCGCGATGAACGAACGCATTCGTCAGGCCGGGCTGCGCGCGCCCGCGCACTTTCACAGCACGTCGGTCGACGAAGCGCTCGACTGGGCGCGCGCGCACGGCACGTTGCCGCTCGTGGTGAAGCCGGCGCGCAGCGCGGGCGTGGCCGGCGTGAAGATCTGCCGGACGCTTGCGCAGGTCGAAGCCGCCGCGCGCGACGTGCTGGCCACCCGTTCGCTGTACAACCAGCCGAACGACGACATCGTGATCCAGAGCTATTCCGAGGGGCAGGAATACATCGTCGACTCGGTGTCGTTCGAGGGCCGCCATCGCGTGGTCAGCCTGTGGGAGGTGCATCGCGACCGCACGCACGCGCCGCGGCTCGACAAGATGCTGGTGCTGAACCACACCGATCCGCGCTACGCCCCGCTGCTCGACTATGCGGCCGATGTGCTCGACGCACTGGACGTGCGCTTCGGGCCGACCCATCTGGAGCTGTTCGATACGGCCGACGGCCCGACGATCGTCGAGCTGAACGCCCGGCTGCACGGCAGCCTCGATCCGCGGCTGACGAGCGCGGTCAGCGGCGAAAATCACGTGTCGGCCGCCGTCGAAGCCGTGCTGCATCCGGAGCGGCTGTTCGGCGACGTCGCCGCGCCGACGGATTTTCGCGGGTACTGCGGGCACGTGCTGTTGCTGTCGTCGCGCAACGGCGTGCTGCGGCAGGATTTCACGTGGCAGGCGATCCAGGCGCTGCCGTCGTTCGTCGGGCTCAAGCAATGGATCAAGGTTGGCGACACGCTGCGCGTGACCACCGATCTGCAGACGGCGCTCGGCACGGTCGGCCTCTACAGCCCGACCTTCGAGCGGCTGCTCGAGGATTGCCGGCGGATTCGCGAAATCGAGGCCGACTTCTTCGCGGACGAAGGCGCGGTCGCGCCGGCCTAGCGCGTGTTCACGCCAGGGCCGCGCAGTCTCGTATCAGCGCGCGAGCAGCGCACCGGCCTGCCGGCCGAGCACCGCGCGCAATGCGTCGAGTTCGGGCAGTGCAGGCGCTTCGTCGGGCGTGACGAGGTAGGTCGTCACGCTGCCGAGATCGTCGAACGCATGCGTGCGCAGCTCCTTGCGCGCCACGTGCTCGGCCGTGATCCGCTTCGGCAGGATCGCGACGCCCATTCCGGCCGCGACGCAGCCGAGGATCGCGCCGAACGTGCCGAACGACGACACCGATTCGATCGCGACGCCGCGCGCCTTCAGCCAGTGCTCCGCGACCGCGCGATACGGGCAGCCGTCGTGAAACGCGAGCAAGCGCACCGTGTTGCCGGCCAACAGTTGCCGGCGCGTGACGGTCGCCGCGCTTGCCAGCACCATGTCTTCCGCGAACGCAGGTTCGTAACGCAGCCCGGGCCGCACGACCGCGCGCGCGGTGAGCGCCGCGTCGATCCGGCCGCGCAACAGCGCGTCGGCCAGGTCCGGCTCGCTGCCGATCTGCACCGCGAGGCCGAGCGCCGGATCGCGTTCCTTCAGCGCGGCGGCCAGCGCCGGCAGCCGCGTGGCGGCCGTGCTTTCCATCGACCCCAGCCGCAAGCCGCGGGCCACCGGCGTTTCGCGCACCACCTGCGTCGCTTCGTCGACGAGACGCAGGATGCGGTCGCAATACGGAATCAACCGGCGCCCGGCATCGTTCAGCACCAGCCGCTTGCCGTGTCGATCGAACAGCGGCGCGTCGAGCGACTCTTCGAGCTGGCGCAGCCGCGCCGTGACGTTCGATTGCGTGCAGCCGAGCCGTTCGGCCGCGCGCAACGCGCTGCCTTCCTGCACGACGGCCCGGAAAGTTTCGAGGAGAGGGATGTTCATATCACTTTCTCTTGTTACATATTCAGTTTATATCATTTTACTTCGCTCATCATCCGGATTAGCTTAGGCTGTCCCCTTCCAAGGAATACGCATGCCGTCCGCCGCCCGATTCGGCTTCACTCCCGCTCGCCGCCGGCCCGAGGTTCGCCCGTGCGCGCACTGATCGCCGCGCTGGTGCGGCGCGGCCCGACCGTGCTCGCGTGCGGCGTCGGCCTCGGGCTGCTGGCGCCGCCGCTGGCCGACCTCGCGCGGCCGCTGATGCCCGCGACCGTGTTCCTGTTCGTGCTCGGCACGCTGCTGCGCGTCGAGCCGAGCGCCGTGCGCGCGGTGGCGCGGCGTCCCGCCGTGTCGCTGCTGCTGCCCGCCATGACGATGATCGCGTGCCCGGTCGCGCTCGGCATCGCCGCGCGGCTCGCCGGCCTGCCGTACGACTGGGTCGTGGCGCTGGTGATCGCGTACTGCGCGCCGCCGTCGAGCGGCACGTCGACGATCGCGCGCATGCTGTCGCTCGACGCCAGCGTCGCGCTCGTTGCGACCCTCGCGTCGATGGTGTTCGTGCCGCTGACCGCCCCGTTGCTGACGGCCTGGTTCAGCCACGACGCGGCGGTGTCGATCTCGCCGTCGAGCCTCGCGCTGCGGCTCGCGCTGCTGATCGGCAGCGCCGAAGGCGTCGCGTTGCTCGTGCGGCGCTTTGCCGGCGCTCGGCTCGCGCGCCACGCAACGCCGATCGACGCGATCGTCGTCGCCGCGCTGCTGATATTCGCGCTCGGCACGATGGCCGGCATGCAGCAGTCGATCATCGACGCACCGCACCGCGCACTGACCGCGATCGCCCTCGCATTCGCCGTCAACGCGGGTTTCCAGATCGTCGCGTACGGGCTCACGCCCGGCGACGTCCGCACGCGCCTGAACGTCGCGCTGATCGTCGCCAATCGCAACGTCGGGCTGATGTGGGCTGCGCTCGGGCTGGCCGCGACGCCGACCATGGCGCTCGTGTTCGCGTGCGCGCAGTTGCCGATCTATACGCTGCCGCGCGTCGTCCAGCATCTGCTGCCACGCCTCGAAGCGCACCGGCTGCGCAGGCGCCCACGCTAGCCGGCTCCCTCTTCCGCCCTCGATCAAGGATTCGTCATGAAGCGACTCATCGTGATCGGCGCACGCGCCACCGGCAGCAGCGTCGCGCTGGTGCGCGCCGCCCTCGCACGCCAGGCGGCCGTGACCGTCGTCACCGCGCCCGGCCATCGTCTCGACGGCGTGTTTCCCGACGGCGTCGAGACGGTCAATCTCGCACCCGACGCCAGCCAGCTCGCCGGCTGGCTGCGCGCGCGCTTTGCGGGCGAGCTCGACACGCTGCGCGTGACGACCGCGCACGACACCTATGCACGCACCGCCGCATGGGTCGCCGATGCGCTCGGGCTGCCCGGCCCCGATGCACGGCACGTCGCGCACGCAGTGTCGAAGTCGAACCAGAAGACATTGCTCGCCACGCACGGGATCCCGGCCGCGCAGTTCGTCGCGGGCACGCTGGCCGCGCCAGCGGCGCTCGTGGCCGCGGCTGCCGCGTTGCGCTTTCCGGTCGTCGTCAAGCCGTCGGAAGGCTCCGCGAGCGACGGCGTGCGCCGCTGCGAGGCCATCGCCGCCGTGCGCGCGCAACTGGACACGCTCGCCGCCATGCAAGCCGATGCCGCTTCGCTTGCGACCGAACGCGTCGTCATCGAGGAATTCCTGGAGGGCAGCGAATACTGCGTCGAGTATTTCGACGGCCGCTACGTCGGCGCGCTGCGCAAGCTGAAGCGGCACGGCGCCGGTTTTCTCGAGCGCGGGTATACGTCCGAACTCGATCTCGACGCCGACACGCTGCATGCGCTGATCGACGTCGGCACGCGCGCGACGGCCGCCGCCGGGCTCACGTGGGGGCCCGTGCATCTCGACTGCATCGTGCACGACGGCGTGCCGCACGTGATCGAACTGAATCCGCGCATCGCGGGCAGCTTCATCTGCGACATCGTGCGCGACGGCTACGGCTTCAACGTGGTCGAAGCGTTGCTCGACAAGCTCGATGGACGGACGGTGACGATTCCCGAGCTGTTCGAGCCGCACGCGTATGCGCGCGCCGAATTCCTGCTCGACAGCGATCCCCGTGCGTGGCGGTTCGCGCAGGCCGGCGAGATCGACGACGGGGCGGTCAGGATCAGCTACGGGCCGCAAGTGCTGCCCGATCGCGAACGGCGCGCGTTTCTTTACGTGCGCGTTGCGTTGCCGGCTGCGCATGGTTCGTCGGACGACGCGGGCATTCAATGCAACGGCGACCACGCCTCCGGCAAGCCGATCGTCGACGTCGCCCTTTCGATCTGCTCCGGACCGCCCGTCGGAGGCCAAAGCCCCTCCGCATAGTGTTGCTTTCTCAACGCCATGCGTTCTTCCAGGCTCGAGAATCCCCAAATGTGCGTGATGCGTGGCGGCCCGTCGAGCGCGTACAGGTTGCAAACGAGATGCGACGTATAGGCTTGGGCCGGCCCTATCGCACGCTCCCACGCGGCAATGGTCGGCGCAATACCGCCGGCTTTCAACCAGTAGCGGCGAATCTCGTAGAAGCCGCCCAATGCCGCCGGTTCGACGTCGGGTAGAAAAGGAAAAAGCGCATAGCTTTCCATGGCCAATCGAACGGACGTGCTTTCAATTCCGAAAGGTCGCGCGGCGCACAACGCCCGATTGCGTTCATGCTGCAATTCATCCATCGTCTCGAAGCCACGCAGCACGACCACCCGCGATAGCTCGCCAATTTCCGTGCGCCATGCGCCCAGCAGCCGCCCTCGCGCGTCGGCATCCGACACCCAGCGATGCGCACGGCGGGACACCCTGTCCTGGTCCGGAAGCGGACACGACAACGTCGTGAGTTCATACGGCATTTCAGCTCTCCTTTCGTTCGGATATCGCAATCTATTTCCAAACCGGTGGCTGATAAACGCGCGTCACCTTGAAACAGAATCCAGTACCATTGCGCAATGGATCTCCTCAAGGCGATGGCCGTATTCGTCCGTATCGTGGAAACGGGTAGCCTGACGGCAGCCGCGCAAGCGTCCAACCTGTCGCCGACCATGGTCGGCAACTACCTTCAGGCTTTGGAAAGTCGGCTAGGCGCGGTCCTCGTGCACCGCACGACCCGTAAGCAGAAAGTCAGCGCGTTCGGCCACGCTTACTACGAGCGATGCGTCGAAGTCCTCGGTCTGGTCGACGACACGGAACAGCTTGCGCTCGTTCACCTCCAGCAGCCGCGAGGGCGTTTGCGCGTGACCGCGCCCGTCGTGTTTACGAACGAGTGCCTGGTTCCCGCGCTCGCGGACTATTACCGGCGCTACCCCGAGGTCCAGCTCGATATCGTCGCAACCGACTCGCTCGCCGATCTGTTCGACGACGGTTTCGAGGCAGCCATTCGCATCGGCGCGCTCGCCAACCCGGATGTGGTGGCGCGTCCGCTGGCCCCATATCGGCTGGTGCTGTGCGCGTCGCCCGCTTACGTTCGCGAACATGGTGCGCCGACTACGCCGCACGCGCTTGCCGGGCATCAATGCCTGACGTATGCGTATCCGCCCCGATCGGAAGGGCACGCGGCGCAATCTCGATGGATGCTGGAAGGTCCGGACGGGCCGACGAGCATCGCCGTGGACGGCAGGCTGAAAATCGACAGTGCGGACGCGTTGCGCCGCGCGGCATTGAGAGGGCTGGGTATCGCGATGCTTCCGTCCATGTTGATACGCGACGACATTCGCGACGCGCGCCTCGTCGAGATCATGCCCGACTTCGCCGCGCCGGAACGGCCGATGAATCTGCTTTATCTGCAGGAGAGGCAGAAATCGCCGAAGCTTCGTAGCTTTACCGAATTCGTGATCGAACGGTTCGGCGCCGAAACGGCCTACGGGGCGTAATGCGGCTACCGTTCCTGCTCGAAGGCGGGCACTTCAGCCCATTCAAGAAACCGTCGTGGCCGACCGCGATCAAGCACGACCTCGCCGCGCCGATCGTCCATCGATGATCGGCTGGCGGGCGCGGCCGAACCGGAAGCGCCCGAAAGCCGCGCCGCCTCCGGCGTCCATCGCGAACGCCGAAGCGACAGTCAATGCGAAGCACCGAACAATCGAATCACGACACCGCGCAGCCACCGGTTGCCGGCCTCGTGGTGATAGCGTGCGTGCCAATGCTGCCGCACCGTAAACCCTTCGACCGGGATCGGGCATGCATGAACCGCCAGATCGCTGGCCTGTGCCAACGTCTCGCCGATATGACGCGGTAGCGTCGTGATCAGGTCGGTGGTCTGCACGATCGCCCCCAAGCCCAGAAAACCCGGCAATTCCAGCACCACGTCCCGCTCGATGCGCGCCTGCCGCAGCGCCTGCTCGAGAAGTTGCGCGCCGGTTCCGGCCGTAATCGCGACATGCCCTTCCGAACGATATTGCTTTACCCCGAGCCGGCCGCGAATCCTCGGGTGATGTCGATTCACCAGACAAATCCAGTCCTGGTCGTACAGCTTCTGCTGATAAATGCCGCCGCCAAGCCACGGCACGTAGCCGATCGCGAGATCGGCTTCGCCCGATTCGAGCGCCCGTTCCGTATTGCCGTCGATCCGTGCGGCTTCCAGCCGGACGCCGGGCGCCTGCGCGCGAACATGGGCCAGCAGCCGCGGCAGCAGCGTGACGTGGCTCGCATCGGTCATGCAGATGCGAAAGCGCCGCTGGGCGGTCGCGGGATCGAATGCGATTTCCCACGCAGTGAAGCGCCGCAGCGATTCGAGGATTTCCCGGCATGGCCCGATCAGCGCGTCGGCTTGCGGCGTCGGCGCCATGCCGCCGGGCGTGCGAATGAAGAGCGGATCGTGCAGGTGTTCCCGCAAGTGCCCGAGCCAGATGCTGACGGTCGGCTGGCTCTGGCCGAGCTGCTCGGCGACGCGCGTGACGCTGCGCACGTCGTACAGGAGATCGAATAACTGAAGCAGTTTCAGGTCCGGCAGATCGGCGGGCATCGGCGCATTATTGTCCATGGCAATGACGCCATTGTATCCATTGCATTGTCGATATGAGCGACGGCTTCTATCGTGAGGCCATACGTCAAGGAGACAGCATTGAAAATCGCGATTCTGGGAGCCGGCGCACTGGGTTGCGCGATCGGCGCCACCCTCACCGAAGGCGGTCACGAAACCTGGTTGATCGACCGCTCACCCGCGCACGTCGACGCGATGCGGCGCGACGGCCTGCGGGTCGACGACGCCGGCGGCTCCCGGCACGTACGCGTTCACGCGACGACGCAGGCTGCCGAAGTCGGCGCGGCCGACCTGGTGGTGGTGCTGGTCAAGTCGTTCCACACCGACGCGGCCATCCGCGGCGCCCGGTCGCTCGTCGGGCCCGATACCGTCGTGCTGTCGCTGCAGAACGGCCTCGGGCACGAGGACATCCTGAGCGACGCCGTCGGCCGCGAGCGCGTACTCGCGGGCAAGACCTACGTCGGCGGCGTGCTTCGCGGGCCGGGCCATATCGAATCCGGCGTCATCGGCAAGGCCACTTACATCGGCGAACTCGACGGCCGCATCACGCCGCGCGTACGGGCGATCGCCGACGCGTTCGATACCGCCGGCCTCGCGACGACGATCAGCGACAACATCGTCGGCACGATGTGGGACAAGCTGCTCGTGAACGTCGCGACGGGCGCGCTGACCGGCGTCACCGGCCTCACCTACGGCCAGCTTTACGACGAGCCGCTGCTGAAGGCGACGTCGCTCGCGGCTGTCGCCGAGGCGATCGCGGCGGCGCAGGCGGCCGGCGTCAAGCTGTCGATGACCGATCCCGAACAGGCATGGACGCTCGCCGCCGAGGGGCTGCCCGCGGCCTTCAAGACCTCGATGTTGCAAAGCCTGGAGAAAGGCTCGATCACCGAGATCGACTTCATCAACGGTTCGGTCGTGCGCGCCGGGCAGCGCTACGGCGTGCCGACCCCGGTCAACGCCACGCTCGTCGCCTGCATCAAGGGGCTGGAGCGCGCGATGGCCGATCGCCGGCGCGAGGAGGCTGCCGCATGAATGCCACGAAAGCCTATCTCGAGCACGTTGCGATCTGGGTGAAGGACATCCGCTGGCACATCCGCTTCTTCGAGGACGTGCTCGGCATGACGCTGCGCGAAGTGGACGGCACGCTCGACGCGCCGCGGCAGTACTGGACGCTCGGCGGCCTGCAGTTCATCCACGCGCCGGAACACGACGGCCCCGAAGGCAGGCTCGCGCATCTCGGCGTGATGTGCGAAGACCTGGAGGCCGCGCTGGCCGCGGCGCGGCGGTTCGACGTGACGGAGATGCCGCAGGGGCGCAACTGGCTTCGCCTGCCCGACGGACTCGCCGTCGAACTGATTCAGGCCCGGCCGGCGTCCTGCGTCGCGCAGGCACTGGCGATCGACCCGCGCGCGGAGGCATGACCATGGCCATCGTCGAGAAATACTGGGACGACGCCCGCGAGGGCGACACATGCACGAGCCCGAGCTACGTCGTGACCAAGGAGCGCATTCTCGCGTATGCCGACCTCACCGGCGACCACACGCCCGTTCACGTGGACGAGGATTACGCGAACGCCAGCCATTTCGGCTGCCTCGTCGCGCACGGGCTGTTCGGCCTGTCCGTTGCCGACGGCCTGAAGACCCAGAGCGACTATCGCTTCCTGCCGGGCATGTCGCTCGGCTGGACCTGGGATTTCCTGCTGCCGATCAAGGTCGGCGACGTGCTGCACGTGACGTTCCGCGTCGGTTCGATGCGGGCGAGCAAGAGCCGCCCGGACTGGGGCATCGTCGTGCTGCCGTCGGAACTGATCAATCAGGACGGGCAGGTCGTTCAACGCGGCGAACATCGTCTGATGGTGCCGCGCCGCCCGGAGGCACGGTAATGCAGGCTCGTCCCCTCGAAGGCATTCGCGTCGTCGACTACAGCCACTTCCTCGCCGGCCCGTATGTCGGGCGCTGTCTCGCCGCGCTCGGCGCCGAAGTCATCAAGGTCGAGCGTCCCGGCGCCGGCGACGCCGGGCGTCAGCACGCGACCGTGCTCGACGACCAGCAAAGCGGCTACTTCCTGCAGCTCAACATGGGTAAGCGCGGCGTGAGCGTGAACATGAAGGACGCGCGCGGCAAGGCGTTCATGCAGCGGCTGTGCGACTCCGCCGACGTCTTCATCGAGAACTACCGGCCGGGCGCGCTGGACAAGCTCGGGCTCGGCTATGCCGAACTGTCGGCGCGCAATCCGGGCCTCGTCTACTGCTCGATTTCGGCGTACGGTCACACCGGCCCCGACGCACATCGCGCGGGCTTCGGGCTGATCGCCGAAGCGAAGAGCGGGATCATGCAGATGGTCGGCACGCCCGGCGAGCGCCCGCCGCTGCTGCGCATTTCGCTCGGCGACATGTACACCGGCATTCATGCGGTCGCGGCGATCAACGCCGCGCTGCTCGGGCGCGTGAAGAGCGGCCGCGGGCAACACGTCGACATGGCGCTGTACGACACGCTGGTGTCGATGCATGAATACGCGGTGCAGTGCTACACGCTGAAGGGTGTGCTGCCCGAGCAGACCGGGCACGACATGCCCACCTCGACACTCTACGGCGTGTTCCGTGCCGCGGACGGCGATCTCGTGATCGCCGCGCAGGTCGACGACGCGTGGAAGCGCTTCGCACAACTGATCGCAACGCACGGCGGCCCGGCGGGTTTCGGCGCCGACCCGCGGTTTCACGACGGCACCGGGCGCAATGCGCACCGCGCGGAGATTCTGTCGGTGGTCGAACCGTGGGTGGCCGCGCGTTCCGTCGCGTCGGTACTGGACCTGCTGGACGGCATCGACGTTCCGTGCGCGAAGGTGCAGCGCATCGACGAGGTGTTGAACGATCCGCAGATCCAAGCCAGGGGCATGGTCGTCGAGCAACAGCATCCGCGCTACGGGACACTGCGGCTACCCAACCTGCCGTTCCGGTTTTCCGATTGCGACACGACGATTCGCGACGTCGCGCCCGATCTCGGGCAGCACAACGCGGAAGTCGCGCGTTCCCTTGGGTTCGATTCGGCCGAAATCGACGCGATGCAGGCCGATGGCGTCCTCTATTCGAAAGCGAGCCAACGATGACTGATCGATACGCGGTGATCGGCAATCCGATCGGGCACACGAAATCCCCGCTGATTCACGGCCTCTTCGCGCAAGAGACGCGGCAGGACCTCCGCTATACGGCGATCGAAGGCCCGATCGAGCCGGCAGGCGCTTTTGCTGCAACGGTGCGTGCGTTTTTCGATGGCGGCGGCAAGGGCATCAACGTCACCGCGCCGTTCAAGCTCGACGCGTTCGCGATGTCGGACGAACGCAGCGAGCGTGCGCGGCTCGCGGGCGCGGCCAACGCACTCAAGTTCGACGGCGGCCGCATCCTGGCGGACAACTTCGACGGCATCGGACTGGTTCGCGATATCGAAGCGAACCTCAATCTGCCGATGGCCGGCAAGCGCGTGCTGGTGCTCGGCGCGGGCGGTGCGGCGCGCGGCGCGCTGTTGCCGTTCCTCGAAGCCGGCCCGGCGGAACTCGTGATCGCGAATCGCGACGTCGACAAGGCGCGTGCACTGGCCGCGCAGGTCGCCGGGCGCGGTCCGCTCGTCGCCGGCAGCTACGCGGACCTCGCGCGGATGGGACGTTTCGACCTGGTCGTCAATGCGACGTCGGCCAGCCTCACCGGCGACCTGCCGCCCGTCCCGCCGAGCGTGTTCAGTCCGACGGGAACCGCCTACGAACTCGCCTATGGCAAGCGGCTCACGCCGTTCCTCCGGCTCGCGAAAAACGCGGGCGTGCACGGGATCGCGGACGGCGTCGGCATGCTGGTCGAGCAGGCGGCCGAGGCGTTCGCATGGTGGCGCGGCGTGCGCCCCGCGACCAGTTCGGTGATCGACCGGCTGGCCGTGCCGTTCGACTGAACACGCGATGAGGTGTCGGCATGCAGGCGATCCCGATGCGCGACGGCATCGAACGCCGCAGGAGCGGCAGGCGCGACCGGCTAGACTCGGCGCGTCCATACCAACGAGCCGCGCCGGGCAACGTTGCCTTGCCGCCCCCCTTCCCCCGCCCGAGATCGTGCCGAACCCCGTCATGCCGGACACCACGCGCCCCGCTCGCCTGAACTTCGCGCTCATGTTGCCGCTGCTGCTGGCGGCCCAGCCGGTGGCGACCGACAGTTATCTGCCGGCGCTGCCTGAAATCGCCGCGACGCTCGGCTCCGCCAGCGTCAGCCTCACGGTGTTCGCATTGATATTCGGTATCGGACAGTTGCCGATGGGCAGTCTGTCCGACCGGTTCGGCCGTCGCCCCGTCTTGCTGGGCGGCCTGACGCTCTATGCGCTGACCGCATTGGCGGCGGCGCTCGCGTCGACCGCCGCGATGCTGGTGACCGCGCGTGCGATGCAGGGCTTTGCCATGGCCGCGATACTGGTATGCGCCCGCGCGACGGTGCGCGACCGGTATTCGGCGGGCGACGGCCCGTACGTGATGGCACGCGGCTTCATGGGAATGGGGATGATGGCGTTCCTCGCCCCGATCGTCGGGGCGTACGTCACGCAGTACGCCGGCTGGCGATGGGTACTCGCGGGGATGAGCCTGTATGCGTTCGGCTTGCTCGTCATGTGCGGGTACGGCTTCGAGGAAAGCGCCGCGAGAATCGCGCCGCGCCGGAACGCGACCGGGGACGTGCGCGAGATATTCGGCAATGCCCCGTTCAGGGTATGGACGCTGCTGGCCGCGTCGACGTACACCGGCATGTTCTGTTTTCTGCTGCTTTCTCCGACGATCTATATCCGGCAGTTCGGCATCTCGCCGCAGCGATACGGCTGGATCCCCGCGAGCGGGACGCTCGTCTATGTCCTGAGTACCTTTGGCTGCCGGCAGTTGCTGCGACGTCAAAGCATGCTGCGCACGGTGCGCCAGGGCGCAACGTTGAGCCTGTCAGGCGCGGCGATCCAGGCGTTGGGATGTGCGCTGCTTCCCGGCAGCATCTGGCCGCTGCTCGTCGGGCATGGCGTGTATTGCCTCGGCCACGGAATCCATCAGCCTTGCGGGCAGGCAGGAGCGGTCAGCGGCCTGCCTCATCTTGCCGGTCGCGCGGTATCGTGGTCCGGCTTCATCATGATGTTCTTCGCTTTCGGCGTGGGACAGACGGCGGCGGTTTTCACCGATCCGCGCTATCAGTCGGGCGCGTGGCCGATGGTGGTGCCGATGCTCGTCGTCGGCGTCACACTGGTCGCGATCGCGTTTGCGTGGTTGCCGAAAATCGGCGATGCGACTTTGGTCGCGGCAACGGTTCCGGCGCGCGCGGTGGAGGGTCGCTGAGTTGCGGCGGAGAATCGGCAGGTGAAGATCGCATGGCAGCGCCAGCAGATGCCAGTCGAACGCGAAACCCGTCGCGCGATAGTCGGCCACGATCTCCTCGCCCCACGATGCTGGAGGCAAGGTCGGTACCGCGTCGTCGCGTCCGGTGCCGCGCAGCGGATCTCGAACACGCACGGCAACCTCGAACCCGAAGCGCTGCGCCGATCGGCCAATCCGGCGCGGACGAAAACGCTCCCGGCTATCGGGAAAGCGGGAGGTACCGCGTCCGTCATCCATGCGGATCTCGCCGACGCAAGCCCCCAAACCATCAGCCCATCGTTTGCGCGAACGATTTCAGATACTTCATGCCCGTGTCGCACATGATCGTCACGATCGTGGCGTCCGGGCCGAGCCGTTCGGCGAGTCGCAATGCGCCGGTTACGTTGGCGCCGGTCGACGTACCGCAGAACAGCCCCTCCTCGGCGGCCAGCCGGAACGCCATGGCTCTCGCGTCCTCCGTCGAGACGCGCTCGAGTTCGTCCGCGATGCCGTCGCGCCAAAGCGGCACGACATAGCCCGCGCCGATTCCGTCGATCTTGTGCGCCCCGGTCGGCCCACCCGACAGCACCGCCGATTCGGCCGGCTCGACACCGGCGATCCGGATGCGTGCGTCATGCTCGCGCAAGCGCCGCGAAATCCCGCGCAGCGACGCAGCCGTACCGACGCTCTGGACGAAACCGTCGAGACGGCCGCCGGTCTGCTCCCAGATCTCGTCGGCCATCTTCGTATAGGCGCCGAGCTGATCGGTGTTTTCCATCTGTGCGGTGAGGTATGCGCCCGTCTCGCCGGCAATCCGGTGCGCTTCGCGAATCATGTCCTTCGTCAGCTTCTCGGTTTGCTTGCCGTTGTCGCTCGGAACGAGCGTCAGCTTCGCGCCAAGCAGGCGCATGTGATCGAGCTTCTCCTTCGCGAACGCATCCGATGAAACCAGATGCAGCGGATGCCGCTTGACGGCGCACACCAGCGCGAGCGACACACCCGTGCTGCCGCCGGTGTACTCGACCACCGCGCCGCCGGGCGTCAGACGCCCGTCGCGCTCGGGCGCTTCGATCATCGCCAGCGCGATCCGGTCTTTCATGCTGCCGGTCGGATTCTGGCTTTCGAGCTTGACGAACAAACGCGCGCCGTTGTTCGGGACAACGTATCGTAACGGGACGAGCGGCGTGTTGCCGATCGTGTCGAGGATGCTGCCGGGAGTCGATTTCATGTTGATCTCTGAAGTGAGCGAGCCGGTACGAGCAGGCGGATGGCGGTCGAACAGGTCCGGGAATGCCGGAGATGCTTCGCAGTCTAGACGCGCGGCGAGGCCTTGCGCCATAGTCATAAATGACATTAATGGCGGCATTTACGACACCCCTTCGGCATGTAAGCCGCTCTCCGTCTGACCGGAAATCCGATGCATGGGCGGGCGCGGCGCAAGCGCGCCACGCGTCGCCCGCCGCATTCGTTCAGACCGTACGCGACACCAGCTCGCCCAGCACCGTGTCCAGCGCGACATGGCCGCGCAAGATATCGTCAGGATTGCTGTCGAAATCGATCCAGCCTTCGTTGAAGCCGTCCAGCATACGCATGCGCGGGAGCGGATGTTTCATGCCCTGCGCGCGAAACAGCGCTTCCCACGTTCGCCTGTCGACGGCTTCCGCACGCACGTCCCGGCCCAAAACGCGAGCGAAGGCCAGCGCGAGATCGTGGGGGCTCACCCGGCGCGGGCCTTCGAGCTCGACGACACGCACACCGCGCCACGTCTGCTGCAGCAGTTCCGCCGCAACACGGCCCACGTCCGCGGTGGCGACCATCGGCACGGGCTTGTCGAGCGGCTGCAGGTAACTGGCGACGACGCCCCCGTCGCGCGCGGACGCGACATCCCACGCGGCGTTCTCCATGAACCAGCCGGGCCGCAGGAACGTCACCGGCATCGGCATCTCGCGCAGCGCCTGCTCCATCAGCGTGAGTTGCGTGAGCAGATTGGTCTCGTGGGCCTGCGCGCCGATCGTCGACAGGCAAACGACCTTTTCCGGACGCGCCGTCAGAAGCGCGGCGGATACGGCTTCGATCATCTTCCGCGCCTCGGGAAACCCGGGCGCCGGATCGAACACCGGCGGCAGCAGGATGAAAACGCCCGACGCGCCGGCGAACGCGGCGGCAAGCGACGAAGGGTCTTCCATGACCGCGGTCGCCATCTCGCACCCGCGCTCCGCCCATGCCCTTGCCCGCGTCGTGTCGCGTACGACCGCGCGCACCGGCCGCCCCGCGGCCAGCAGCTCGCGAGCCAGTGCGCCGCCGACCTGGCCGGTGATTCCCGTGATTGCATACATTGCTCATTCTCCATGTGTGAATACGTGGGTCGCATTCTGGACAAACGCCGAGCGAAACAAAACGACATGGATGGCATCAGATAAGTGACAACGCGTCATCAATTCGGCATGATCGACACGGACGCTCGGCAGTGCCGCACCGCGCAGCGTTCGCGCGTCGGCCTTCCGTGGGCCGCTCGCCATCCGCTCCCCGTATTCACTCGAACGACGATGAGATCCAGTAGCGAAAAACTGTCCGGCAGCATCAGCGTGTTCGCCGCCGTGGTCGATGCCGGGACATTCGCGGCTGCCGCCGACGTGATCGGCATGACGCCGCCGGGCGTCAGCCGAGCGATTGCCCGGCTGGAAAGAAGGCTGAACATCCGGCTGTTCAACCGAACGACGCGATCCGTGTCGCTCACCGAAGAGGGCCGCCGCTTTTACGAGCAGGTCATGCCCCATCTCGCCGGGCTGGAGGAAGCCGCCGCGGCGGCCGCAGGCGGCGCCTCCGCCGTGCGCGGAAAGCTGCGAATCAATCTGGATCCGGTCGTCTACCGGGCCATTCTCGGGCCACGGCTCGATGCGTTCATGGACGCGCATCCCGAGCTCGAAATCGAGCTCATCGCGCGAGACAGCCTGGGCGACCTCGTCATGGACGGCTTCGACCTCGCCGTGCGATTCGGCGAACCGCGCGCATCCAGCCTGATCGCGAGAAAGCTGCTCGACACCGGCGTCGTGACGGTCGCGGCGCCCTCGTACATCGCGCGCCGGGGACGGCCGGCAAAACCCCAGGACCTCGAGAACGGGAGCCACCGCTGCCTGGAATTTCGCAACCCCGAGACAGGCAAGCCGTTCGCGTGGGAATTTCATCGCAAGCGCAAACGCATCGTGGTCAACACCCGCGGACGCCTCACGGTCAACGATCCGGGCGCGCTGCTCAACGCGTGCCTCGCCGGTTCCGGCATTGCGCAGATGCTGCTGCTCGGCGCCGAGCCGCTGATCGCCGACGGCCGGTTGATCGATCTCTTTCCCGAATGGGCCGACGAGCGGTATCCGTTATACGCGTACTACCCGTCCCGGCATCACGTGCCGGCAAAGACGCGCGCGTTCCTGGATTTCATGATCGAACTGACGCGCGTTCACGCGGACGTCGGCACGCGCTAGCGCGGTTCCGGCGGAGCCCACGGAACCATGCCTCGGCATGCGCGGCGTACGACGGCGCCGCCGTCGACGCAGCGACGGCGTTCGAGCCCGGTCGCTCGCGTTGGCGAAGCAATGCCGGCCGTACCGAGGACGCTACCGATTGTCGGCACGCAGTTCCCGCACCCCACGGCCGAGCCGGCGCCGCAACAAGGCCCGCAACGTCGCCGCATCCGCATAGCCGACCTCGCTTGCGATCGTCTCCAGGTCGTAACCCATCGACACGAGGTTCTGCGCCCGTTCGATCCGGAGATCCTGGAAGAACGCCAACGGCGACTTCCCGAGTACCGCCTCGGTACGGCGCTGCAACGTGCGCGGTCCGACGGCCAATGCCGCTGCGGCTGCCTGAAGCGAGAAACCCAGGGAAAGATTCTCGCGAGCCCAGCGCTCGAATCGCGCGACCAACGGATCGGCGTGTGCAAGGTAATCCGGAATGATGTATTCGGCTTGCGACGCGCGCTTGTCGATCAGCATCAAGCGCGCCACGAGCGTGGCCAGTTCGGGACTGGCCTGACGCAGCAACCACAGCGCCAGGTCGAGATGGCCCATGGCCGACCCTGCCGTGATCAGGCGATCCGCGGCGACGACCATGCGCGACTCGTTCAGATCCACCGCCGGATAACGTTGACGGAAAAAAGGCGAGAGCGACCAGGTGGTCGTCGCCTCGCGATGATCCAGAAGCCCGGCTTCGGCCAGCAAGAACGTACCGATACAGGCGGCGGCCACGCCGATGCCGCCAGCATGCCACGCACGAAGGTGCGCCATCGCATCGCGCACGTCTCGACGCTCCAGCGCCTGGGCCAGGCGTTCCGGCTCCCTGATACCGGGCGCGGGCACGACCACCCAGTCCGGGTGGCGCACGCCGCTTGCCGGTTCCACCGTCATCGACAATCCATGCGCGGTGCGAATGCGTTTGCGCACGCCAGCCACCGTCACGTCGAAGGGTGGCGCGGCAAAGCCTTGAGCAGCAGCCAGTTCGTTGGCCATCGCGAAGGTATCCAGCAGCACCGTGAGCCCGGTATCGAACAGACCGTCGAGGGCCAGGATGGTCAATCTCATGTCGCAAACGTCGCTGTGAATATCGTTTACGACTATAGCCCGATTTGCGGGCAAAGCCCGGCGTGCATGTCGACGCGGCACAGACGCACGTCAGGTCGCCCTCGCTTTTCCCACCCTTTGCGAAGGACACTTGCCCAGTAGCTCGACCAGCCGTGTCTCGCATCCGGAAAACGCGTATCCGCGCCGCTGAGAGAGTCACGGCGGCGCCCGTCTACTCGATGGCGAAAGCGGCCATCAACACGCTGACCCATACGCTCGCCATCGAGCTGGGGCCGCGCGGCATCGCCGCGAACGCCGTCGCGCCGGGCTTCACGCGCACGGATGCGAACGCCGCCTTTCGCGAGAATCCCGAACGCGTCAAGGCGGCCGAGGCGCAAATCGCGCTGGGCCGCTTTGGCGAGCCTTCGGAAATCGCCGCCGTCGTCGCGTTTCTGGCTTCCGACGACGGTCATTGGGTGACCGGCCGGACGATCGAGGCGACCGGCGACGTGCGGGAATGACCGAACGCAGCCGCGTGCCGACCTATCCTGTCTGCAACACGGCCGGATCGATTTCGCGCGCGGTCAGCCCGAATTTCGCCATGCGGGCGCGATGATCCGGCGAGCCGAGATATGAACGAAGTCGTCGGTTAACCGCCGTCAGAAGATCCCGGTTTTCCCGGTTGAACGAAAACGCGCCTAGCGGAGGGGTCCGCTGGCTGCCGTTTACCTCCGGCTCGTGCGCGACGTCCTCGATCATCGCGCGGCCTATCCGGCTCGCAACGATCCGGTTTCCCAAGGCCGTGCTCGCGTAGGCGTCGATCACGCCGGAGAGAACGGCCGCGATCGCGTCGGCTTGCTGTTCGAAGACGACGATCTGCCGCCGACTCACGCCCGACGCGATCGCGGAATCATGCTGCACCTGCCCCGCAATGATGCCGAGACGCGCATCGGGACGTTCGGCGATCGACGCATAGCTGCGCAACGCCTTCGGGTTGCCGGGCCGGACCAGAAAGCCGTCCCCGATCCCCCACACCGGCACGCTGAACGCGACGGTATCGGCACGCTTCGGCGTCACGAAGAGCGGCACGTTCATGTCCCAGCGACCTGCTTCGACGCCGGGCAGCAATTCGCTGAACGTCGTCGGGCAATACTCGATTCGGGTGGCGCCTATCTGCCGGAGAATCGTCCCGGCGAGTTCGAGATCGGCGCCGGTAGCGGTGCCGTCCGCTTCGGTCCAGCCGAACGGCGGCTCTTCGATGTACGCAACGGTCAACTTCATCGCTTTCTCTCGCAAGCCGAAGAATCGATCGGGAATTCATCAGCTTACCGTGGGAAGTGGAGGTTCACTAAGCGTCGACAAAATTATTCCGGGCGTAAGCAAGTCGGCGAAATTTTCTTGACGCAACCGCCGAGGGTACGCGATGTAACGGCAAAGCAGCCATTGGAGTGACCCACTGCGGCCACCGAGCGAGTGGCGGGAAATGGCCGAAGTCGAGCGCATCGCCGGGTGCCCGGAACGCTTCGAATGTGGATACCGAGAAATGCGTCAACCGACTGAGTCAACAGAACGAGTGCTATCTCCGCTGACGCGTATTCAACGACGCTCCGTAATCGGGCCCTCAGCGTCAACCGTCCCAACGGCGCCGATGGCGCCGCCAACGGAAATCGGTCCATGTGCTTCCAGATCACCGTGCACGGTCAGCGAGCCATGCACGGTGAGCGGGCCGTGAAACGTATTTTCGCCCTGACGTCTGCGTATGGCATGCCCGTCGGGAGGAATCCGTTCAATCGTGGCTGCGGTGATCGGGCCGCGAACGGATATATCACCAGCCACCGTCAGCGAGCCGTCGACAGTAACCGGCCCGAGAACGACGAGCGATCCGTCGACGCTGAGCGGCCCCGTGACGACCGGCTCGGCATGCCCTGACGTGAAGAAGACAGAGGACGCCAGCAGAACCGCGCGCGCCATCGCGCTCCCTGCCCGCCTCGATGCCATGCTCTTTCCTGGCGCCAGATTGAAGCGTTTCACATGTCCTCCTGCATGGTGCTATTTACGCGAGCGCCAACGGTCCACTGACTCGCGACGGGCGGCTGCCGCTGAAGCACGCCCGGGCGCTATTGATCCAGTCTAGTCACGGAATTGACTAGCACAAGCGGCATCGGCGCGATAGCGCGACGTGCGCGACAGCACACGAGACTTCTGAACTACGCTGGCGCGTCGTGTGCTAAAAAGATTTGACTATCGCAAATGGCTTCCGTCAGGATTGACTGCTTCATCGTCTTTCCTGGAAGGGTAGTATTTCTTCTTCTGCTCAAGGTCATAGAAGAGTGTGCCGTGAATACCGTTTACCTCCTTCTTCTTCACCGGACGAGTCCATATCTCAGCGAAAGCAGCATCCAACGACGCCTCATCGGATCGGCCATAAACCTCGTCGATGAATGCAATGTCAGTCTCCTTCGGAAATATCAAGTCAAACTGCTCGTCTGTCGCTGCAAAAATGTCATAAACACAATTTTCTGCGCCGTCGATGATCTGAATATTTTTCATTTCTGAAGCGGACCTCCAAGCAGCATCTGGCCCGCCAGATGCTGCACCATTATGCGCGGTCACGGCAGGGTATGGGCTTGAACAACCGTCTCCTGCAGTCTGCAGCCAGACTCGTTCGGCTGTAGTCGACCCGAAGCGGTCGGTCAATTTGACGACAAGCGGTCATCTACATTAAGTGCGCGCGATATCGTCCGTACACGAGCAGCGCGAAAAACAGTAATAAGGCTAAAGCACCAACAAGCAGTGCCACCCTTGCTACGCGCACCCAGCTATCAATTTGTGGGTCGTTCAGTGATCTATAGTCACCGCTCACCAGCCAGATAATCGACGCGTAGTTGAATTTACTGTCCTTTCCAAGGAACGCGCTTTCTCCCGGATAGCGGCTCTGCAGTTTGGCGGCGATTCTACTCTGCATAAGGCCGCTGACCAGCAGGCCGATCGCGGCTAGCGCGATAAGCAACTCGAAAACGTGCATGATATCGGCGGAGTTCATGTCGTGAAATTCTTCCTGAGTGCACTACCGTTGCTACGAAACATTATCGACGGTTTTCATATAAAGGCCGACTGACCGCTTCTGGCCGGTAACGCCTATCGCCATCCCCGACCGCAAGCCGGCTGGCGAACCTCGAGCGATCGCATGCGGGCCACTGCGAACTCATCGGCTAAAGCAACTTTTCGCGATCACTCGAGCCCACCAGCAGCAAACTGCCGCAACCTCCGCCCCAAGCGATGCAGCAACACCATCCCGCGAGCCTCCGAGCGGACTCGCGCAAAGCCAACGCATCCCCGGCCCCCGCTCCCCGCCTCACACACCTCTCGGCAGCCGCACCGCGAATACGGTTTCCGTCTGATCGGACCGCGCGTCGATCCGGCCGCGATGCGCCTTGGCAATTTCGTTGGCGATGAACAAGCCGAGTCCCAGGCCGGTATCGTCACCCGTTCTGTCCGAACGATCCGCGCCGCGCTGAAGCGGATCGAAGATGCGGTCCAGCGTGAGCCGATCGATGGCCGGGCCGTTATTGCCGATCTCGATGAGCACCTCCGCGCCGCCCGCCTCGGCCATCACCCGCACCGGTGTCCCGGCCGCGCCGTACTTGACGGCATTGCTCACCAGATTACTCAGCAGTTGCTGCATTCGCTGATCGTCCCAATCACCTCGCAGATCGCCGCTCATATCGAGCGTAATTTCGCGATCGGGATGACCTGCCCGCAATTCGTCCACCACGTTGACGAGCACGTGCGCGAGATCGATCTTGCGGGGAACGACGTTGATGCCCAGTCCGAGCTGGGTTCGATTGAAATCGCAGAGATCGTCGAGAAGGCCGTGCATGCGGGCACCGCTTCTGATCAGGCGCGCGGCTGCTTCCGATACCTCCTCACCTGCATTGAGCGCCGCGAGATACGACGCCGTGACCTGGATCGTCTGCAGCGGCGTGCGCATGTCGTGGCCCAGCATGCCGAGGAGCAAGTTGCGAGCCTGCTCGATCTCTTCGGTAAAAAAGGCGACGGATTCCGCCAGCGCCTGATCGATCGCCTCGTTGAAGCGAATCACGTCGTCCAGATGGGGCGCGCTCGGCCGACACTCGTCGATCCACAGGCGCAGCACGCTGGCGCGCAGCGCCCGATACTCGGCTGCCAACTGGTTGATGTTGAAGCCCCGCCGGGCGCGCAGGGCGGCATGAGTCTGGGCGGCCGTCTCTCCGGCATTCACTGGCTCGGGTGCGTGCCCCAGCGATTTTTGACGTTGCGCTTCCCTCGTTTGCGGCGTCGCGATGTCCTTGGCGACGGCGGTCAGAATCTCACGCGCGTGATCGCGTAGCCCGATCGAGTTCATGTTCCGCGCGGCCGGTAGCAGGGTGGCGGCGAACGCTTCCCACTGCACCAGGATTGGTTCCATGTTCCGTACGATGAAATCAGCAAGCCGCATGTCGCCCCTCACAACGGAATGAACGATGGACACTGCAGTCGAACCGCACGATATTACGTGAATATCGGCGTCAGCCGGCGATTCGATCGCCGTCGTCGTTTCCGCCCGCGCGGGCGGAGAGCGTCGAGCGGCGGCTTCGATCGACCGCGCCCGCCGGCCACCGTCGACCGCCGGGCGCGGCATTCGGCACCTTTGAACGATATGCTGCTGAATTGACGGTCGCGACAGGGCCGAAGCGACCTTCGATTCGCACGCACGTCACGTCGGGCGGCTAGCATGGCCGAGACAGTCGGTGCGGCGCCGTTCGATTGCCGCGGCACCGGCAGTACGAACCTTGCGCCGCGCTCGCTCTACCTTCATCCCGACGCCGGATTCGGCCACATTTTCCTGCCACGGCCGGCCGCCGGCACGAAACTGCACATGCCCAGGAAAAAACCAAGCCTCTGGTTGCGGCCTCTCGACCTGTTTGCCATCGCGACCGGTGCGCGCCCGAAGAAGTCGGTCGGCAGGTCGCGGCCGGCCGTCAAGAAGGCGACCAAAAAGGCCGCCCCGCGGACCGCCAAGCCCGCCTCCACCGTCCGTACCGCCAGACGGACCGGCGCCGCGCGCGCCCCGTCGGCCCGGCCGCCCGGCACTTGGCTCCGCTCGTTTCATTCCGCCGGTCCGAGCGCCGGCCGGCTCGTGAACCATCTGGCGTACGCGCTGTATCTCCCCGTCGCCCCGGCGGCAACCGCGGGCATGCCGGCCGTCGTCATGCTGCACGGCTGCAAGCAGACCGCCGAATCGTTCGCCGCAGGCACGCGCATGTGCCGTCTCGCGGAGCGGTCCGGGTTCGCCGTGCTGTTTCCCGAGCAGGCCAAGACGGCCCATGCGCATCGCTGCTGGCACTGGCATGGCGACGCGACCCAGTCCGAAGCCGCGGCCGTCGCGTCGCTGGTCGACGCCATCGTGCGGCGACACGGCTTCGATCGCGACCGGATCTACGTGGCCGGCATGTCCGCGGGCGCCGGGCTCGCCGCGGCGCTGGCGATACGGTATCCCGACCGCTTCGCGGCGGTCGGCCTGCACTCGGGCCCGGCGATCGCGCCGCCGTCGTCGACGATGGCCGCGATGAGCCTGATGCGTCGCGGCATCCGCGACGATCCGATCCATGTGCTCGACGCGTGCACCGACGTCGCGTCCTATCCCGGCATGCCGGCGCTCGTCGTCCACGGCGCGCTCGATACGGTCGTGACCGACCGCAATGCGACGCAGCTCGGCATCGCGTTCGCGCGACTCAACCGGCTCGTCGACGAACACGGCGCGATCCGCGTCGGCGAGCAACGCCGCTACGCGCAGGACGAGGCGGACTACATCGATTATCTGAAGCGTGGACGGCTGGTCGTCAGGGTGTGTATCGTTCGCGGGCTGCGGCATGCATGGAGCGGCGGAGATCCGGACGAGCCGTTCCATTCCGCCACGGGGCCGGACGCGACCGCGATGTTCTGGCATTTCTTTCGTCGTCAGCGCCGCAAGCGATCGGCATGACACACGACGCCCGCGACCGCTCGCCGTCATGTCGTCACGCCCGTTGCTCCTGCGCTGCCGCGTGCGTGCGGTCGCCGGCGCGTCGAACCGGCAACCGTATCCGGAAGGTCGTGCCGCGCCCCGGCTCGCTGGTCACGTCGATGGTGCCGCGATGACGCTCGACGATGCCGTGCGATACCGACAGTCCGAGCCCCGTGCCCTGCCCGACCGGCTTCGTGGTGAAGAACGGATCGAAGATCCGCCGCGCGACGTCGGGCGTCATGCCGACGCCGGTATCGCTGATCGCGATCGACACCTGATCGCCGTCGCTCGACGTGCGGATCGTGATCACGCCGCGCTCCGGAATCGCTTGCGCCGCGTTGACCAGCAGGTTCATGAAAACCTGGTTCAACTGCGACGGCAGGCATTCGACGTGCGGGACATCGCCGTAATCGCGCACGATGTCGGCCTTGTACTTGAGTTCGTTGTGGACGACGTTGAGCGTGCTCTCGAGGCCCGCATGGAGATCGACCACGCTCCATTCGTCGCTGGCCGGACGCGAGAAATCGCGCAGGTCCTGCACGATGCGCCGCACGCGTAGCGCGCCGTCGATCGACTCGTCGATCAACAGCGCGATCTCGTCCCGGACATAGTCGAGATCCGCCGCGCGGCGCACGGCCGCCAACGCGTCGCGGGTGGCGGGGTCGAGCTGCGGCAGCACGGCTTCATGTGCCGCGACCACGTCGAGCAGGCTGCGCACCCATGTCTTCAACGTATTGAGGTTCGCGCTGACGAAGCCGATCGGATTATTGACCTCGTGCGCGACGCCGGCCGCGAGCTGGCCGATCGACGCGAGCTTTTCCGACTGCAGCAACTGGTCGTGCGTTTCCTCGAGCGCATGCAGCAAACGCCGCTGTTCGTCTTTCTCCTGTTCGAGCAGCGCGTGCGCGGCCTTGCGTTCGTCGATCTCGGCCGCCATGTTCTCGCGCGTGCGTTGCAGCATCCGTGTCGTCTGCTCGTAGCTATGCAGCGCGCGTTCGAGTTCGCTGGTTCTCACCCGCACGAGCCGTTCGAGCGTGTCGGTCATCCCGCGCAGAAAAGTTGTGCGCGCATCGAAACGGCACACCAGCAGCGTGACGACCAGCGTCGCCATCGTAAACAACGCGACCGTCGTCGCGAGCCACGGCGCATCGACCCCGTTCGCGGCGCCGCACCGTGCATCCGGCGCGAAATGCGCAGCCGCCATCGCCGTGTAGTGCATGCCGGTAATCGCGATGCCCATGACGACGGCCGCGCCGATGCGCTGCGCGGTCGCATGGCGCGCCTGCTGCATGCGCAACGCCTGCGCGATCCACAGTGCAGCCGTCGACGCGATCACCGCGATGCCGATCGACGCGGCGAACAGCGCGGCATTGTAGCGAATGCCGGGCTGCATGTGCATCGCGGCCATCCCCGTGTAATGCATGCCGGCGATCCCGCCGCCCATCAGCACGCCGCCCGCGCACAGGCGCCACCAGGCCAGCCGTGCGCGCGTGACGACGTTCAGCGCGAAATACGATACGAGCACCGCGATCGCCAGCGACGCGCCGGTTTCCTGCCATGCATAGCCGAGCGGCACCGGCAGCGAAAACGCGAGCATGCCGACGAAATGCATCGACCAGATTCCGGTGCCCATCGCCGCCGCGCCGCCACCGAGCCATGCGCGCTTGAGCTTCGGATTGTCGAGCAGCGAGATGAACGCGGCGAGGTCGAGCGTCGTATAGGACGCAAGCGTCGCGATCGCGAGCGACAGCAGGACGAGCGAAACGTTGTAGATGCCATGCATGATCGGACGCCCGGAACGGGTTGAATGCATCGCCGCGGCGCGGGCGGTCGCGCGCACCGCGGCCATCGGGCCGGCGTTTCGGCGTCAGGCCGGCGGCGCGCCGGCGCCGGGTGCGTGCGCCTGCCCGGCCGGACGGGCCAGCACGAGAATGTCGAACGGCGTGCCCTCGCGCATCTCGAAGCGGCGCACGAGCTCGATCTGGTGCGCGGACATCACGCTGCCTTTCGTCATCAACAGCACGCCGCGATGCGTGCGCAGATCGTCGGCGAGCTGCATCCCCTCGCGCAATTGAGCCGACCGGATTTCCGCGACGGACGCCGCGATGCCGAGACTCGCCGGATCCCGCATCAACTCGATGAAGCGCGCAACCAGTTGCGGGTCGTAACGCACGTTCGCCTGCGAGCGCAACACGTCGATCGCCTGTTCGATCGAATGCGGCACACCGATTTCGCCGTTGCGCAGCCCTTCGAAATCGCGCGCGATCGCGACGATCCGCGACCCGATCGGGATCGCGTCGCCGACCAGGCCGTCCGGTGTGCCACGGCCGTTGAAGCGCTCGTACTGGTGCAACACGATCGACGCGACCTTGTGCAACTGCGCGACCGGCGTGAGCACCATCTGCGCACGCAACGGATGCTCCTGAAACATGCGGTGCTCGTCCGTCGTCATCCGCGTGAGCGGCTTGTGCAGCAATTCGTCCGGCAGCGACAGCTTGCCGATGCCGTGCAACAGCCCCGCGAAATAGACGTCCTGCGCGTGCAGTTCGCTCATCCCGGCCGCCAGCGCGAGCCGTCGCGCGATCTCGCCGACCCGCATCGCATGCCCGCTCGCGGCCCCGCAGCGCAGCTCGATCATGCTCGCGCACACCTGGACCATCGCCGTGAAACTGCTTTTCAGGTCGCTTTGCGCCGCCTCGAGAAACATTACCGTCTGGCCAAGCTCTTCGGTGCGCGCGCGCACCTGCGTTTCGAGGTCCGTATTGAAACGGCGCAGCGCTTCGTTCTGCGCCTCCGTCAGCGCCGCCAGCCGGGCCGCTTCGCGACGCAGACGGCGCTGCTCCAGCGCCTGCTCGATGGTCAACAGCAGGTCGTGATCGTCCCACGGCTTGTTCAGGTAGCGATACACGCCGCCTTCGTTGACGGCCTGCATGACCGACGCGATCTCCGCATAGCCGGTCAGCAAAATGCGCATCGTGTCCGGGTACAGCCCCCGCGCGCGCGCCAGGAATTCCGCGCCGCTCATGTGCGGCATCCGCATGTCTGACACGATCAGGTCGATTTCGGTCGACGCCAGGATCGCGAGCGCGGCCTCGCCGCTGTCGGCGGTCACGATGTCGTAGCCGGTGGGCCGGAACACGCGCCTGAGCGCCGACAGCACGTTCGGTTCGTCGTCGACCAGCAGGATCGACGGTACGCGGGCCGCCTCGCCCGATGCCGCTGCGCTGTCGGACGTTTCGGACGGCACGGCATTCACGTCGTTTGTTGCAGATGTCGTCATAGTCGGCCTCGGATCAATTATTTACGCCCTCTCTGCAACATCGGCCGGCTCCGCATTTTCCACATGGGTGGAAACGCTAATGTGCGTGTGTCGATTTCAACCGGAATGCATCGCGCGAATGCTATGTCGTCGACGCGCCGGGTTCGCGCCGGTAGTAGATGTCCCACTCCGCTTCGCCGGTTCGCACGAAGCCGTGCCGTTCGTAGAAGCGGTTCGAGTCGCTGCCGCGCAATGCGCCGACGCGAACGGGCATCCGGTGTTCGTCGGCTTCGGCAAGGATCTCGCGCAGCACGGCGGCGCCGATGCCCCTCCCCTGGTGCGCGGGCACGATGTACAGGTGGTCGAGCAGCCAGTGATCCGTCATCGGGCGAAGCGTATAGAAGCCCGCACGCGAATGGTCGATCTCGATGAAACGGCAGAGCGCCGGATCGAACGACACGAGAAACCGGTCGCGCGCACGCTGCGGATCGAAACGGCCGATGCGTTCGAGGCTGTCGCGCATCGCGGCAATGCGGATCGCGACGAGGGTTTCGGCGTCGGCGTGCGTGACGGGGGCGAAGGTCGGGGTCATGGCAATCAGGCTGGCGGGATGCATGGGAAGGCGAGCACTCGGCTTGGCGGTGCGGCGCCACCCGGGCATCGAGGATGATGCGATCTCCTCCGGGTGGCTTGATGCGTTGCGCTCGCGTGCCGACTCGCGGCGGCTTCGCTCGAAGGAGACCTCAGCGCCGCGCGCCTCTCCTGATCGGAGGGCGCGAGGCAAGCGAACCGATTCAACCGGCTCAATGAATAAAAAGCGCTGGCCGATGAACTGGCCAGCAAATCGGTCCTGGCGATCCGAGGTTGAGTGTGCCAGGACCACATGCATCAGACGATGTACGCGTGCAGACAGACGGGCATGTCGAACGTTCGG
The DNA here is from genome assembly GCF_001528895.1 of Burkholderia sp. MSMB1078WGS. Classification (NCBI taxonomy): domain Bacteria; kingdom Pseudomonadati; phylum Pseudomonadota; class Betaproteobacteria; order Burkholderiales; family Burkholderiaceae; genus Burkholderia; species Burkholderia sp. MSMB1078WGS. The sequence goes on from NZ_LPDI01000039.1 coordinate 68,857, forward strand.
TCACGCCGATCGGGACGTTCCGGCTCGAGCCCGCGCCCAAACTGTGATCGCAGTTCAGGCTGGGCTAACCGAAGCGATCATGTCTGCACCGACGTCCGTCAACCTGAACGCATCGACGGGCTTCGGCACTTCCCATGTTGCGATCATCGCGTCGGTCGGCAGATAGTCGGGATCGGCCGACGCGACTCCGGCCCACACGCCCTGAGACATCCGTCTGCCATGGAGATAAAAGTGCAGCTCCCGGCCGGCGCGCTCGCACGTACACTTGATTCTCTCCACCGATCGACCCAATCCTCGAATCCGTGCGACCTGGCTGCGATCCAGCTCGAACGTGGCGCTCATCACCCCGTCGCAATCGACAATGCCGATCATGTTGCTGTCATCGGTGAATATCCACGACGGATGCGGCGTGCCTAAACGCAGCATGAAAAAATCTGCGGATTCCGAACCAACCATCATGTTTCTCCTGCAATGATACGTTGCTCTACCAACTACCACTTGATCGATACGCTCGTTCATCCAACCCGGTCTCCGCGCCGCGCCCGGATGCCCGAGTGGCCGCACGCCAGCTCCTCGCACTGGGCGCGCACAACGCCGAAACGCGCGGCGGCCGGCGGTTTCGAAGCGCCTACACACTTGCCTGACCAGTCACGGTTTCTGCAGCCATGCTGTCCGAACCGGAAAGCCTCACCGCAACAGCCGCTGCCGCCGTGCTTCCGTAGACGTTCAGGGCGGTTCTTCCCATATCGAAAAAGGCGTCGACGCCCAACAGCAGCAGCACCGCATCTGCCGGCAAGCCGATCGACGTGAGGACGATGGTGATGGCCACGATCGCCCCAGAGGGCACATTGGCCGCTCCATCGATGGTGACGATCGTCAGGATCAAAATCGTGATCACCAGCGGCCAGGACCAGGCAAGGTGATAGGCGTCGGCCAGGTAGCCGACCGCGAGGGCCGTATAGAGCACCGCGCCGTCGCGATTGAAAATATAGGCCAGAGGCAGAATCGTGGACGCCACGCCGTAAGGCACGCCCAGTTCAACCAGCTTCTTCAGGTGCAGCGGATAGGTAATTTCGGACGAACGCGTCGTGAAACCAAGGATCAGCGGTTCCCTCACCTTCCTGAGCACGGCAAGCGGCGACTGACCGGCGACGCGAATGACGATGGTGAGTACCACCGCCAGAACCGCCATGCCGAGATAGGCCACGCCCAGAAGCTCGATGAGCGAATGCGCGCCCGCAAAGCCCTTGGCCGACAACAACTGCGCGATCGCGGCGAAGATCGCGAGCGGCGACCATGCGATCACCCACTGGATCATCTTGAACAGGCCCGACAGCAGCGCCTCGAAAACGGCGATCGCAGGCTCGGCCCGCTCCGGGGCGGCCGACAATGCCGCGCCGAAAATGACGCCGAACACGAGCACCGGGAGAGAATTCCCGGCGGAAAGCGCGGCGACGATGTTGGCGGGGATCAAATCGACGAGAAATTTCGTCCAGTCGATGCTGGACGCGAGCGCCGCGGGCATCGATCCGGAGTGCGTCATGCTCGCCCCGAGACCCGGTCGAAACACGAAGTTGAGCAGCAGCCCGAACGATGCAGCCAAGCCCGTCATGCAGACGAAGAAGCCGATGCTGAACAGTGCGACCTTGCCAAGCCGCTCGCGAAGCCTGCCCGCACGAAAGACCCCGACCGTGACCGACAGGAAGATCAACGGCATGACGACCATCTTGATCGCGTGGCCGAACATCGTGCTCAGAAAACCCAGCTTCGCGGCAAAGCCCGGCGCAAACACGCCGCAGGCGACGCCCAGGACGAGGCCGCCAAGCATTTGCATCGGAAGAGAAAGCCCTTTATTTTTCGTGTTCATGCCGCGCCTTTAGCAGTTTTATCCGTGCCGGCGTACCGTCAACGATGTGATTCCACATATGCTGACGCGCAAGCTCGCCGTCGTTCGCTTCGATTGCGTGAAAGATGTGCAGGTGCTCGATCGTGCCGCGCCGAACGGTTTCAGCGTCGCCGCGCGGGAGTTCGTTCAAGGCCAAGGTCTGGGCCCGCAATAGACCATACGCCGATGAGATTCGCACGTTCCGTGCGGCAGCAAACAACTCTTGATGAAACACCCAACCGATACGCTGCTCGAGCATGATGTCCGAAACATCCCGGTCGACCAGTTTCCGCATTTTTTCCGCCGCGTCGCGAAGGCCCGCCGTGACTCCCGATCTCGCTGCGAGAAACGCTGCGGTACTCTCCAGGGCCAACCGCATTTCAAAAATTTCGCGCAGATCGCTGGTAGTCGGCGACGCGACATAAGTGCCGCTCTTTTCGATCACGACGACCAGCCCTTCGGACTCGAGCAAATGCAATGCGCTGCGCACCGGCATTTGGCCGAAACCCAGTTCGTCCGACAGGCCTCGGTGGGATACTTTCTGCCCAGGCGCAAGACGGCCGTCGAAGATCCTCGATCGAATCTCGTCGTAGGCCAGTTCTGCATCTGTCGAGACTTTCGACGTCATCTGTGATCGCAGTTAGCGTATGATTCAAAAAGAAACTGATAGGAAATTACCCTTACTGGGCGTGCCCGGCAACTGCTAATTTTGCGAGTGGGTGTGCCGAAAGAGAATTGGAAGAAAATCTGCGTCACGAAGAGAGCCGATAATTATATGACTTCACAAGAAGTGCGCTTTACTATCTGTGCCGTCCGTGCGGAAGAAACCTATCCCCTCAGAGCCGCAGTCTTGATGGCCGGGGATGAAGAGGGAAGCGCTCTAGACGGGGACCATGCTCCAACGACCATGCATTTTGCCGTTCGTGACAACGACAATATCGTTGCCGTGGCATCGGTGTGTAAGGAAGGACAATCCGGCGTTTCGAACGCTGACGCGTGGCGCCTTCGCGGCATGGCCGTCCATCCGTCGGTACGCGGCCTGGGATTCGGACGCCTGCTGGTCAATCTGTCCATTCGCCATGTTCGCGAACAGCGCGGCACCCTGCTCTGGTGTACGGCGCGCGAATCGGCATACCCATTCTACGAAATGCTCGGCTTTGAACGCGATCCGATACCGATTTCAATGCATGGCCGCGACGACATGAAATTCTATCTAATGCAACGCCAAATCGCGGGCTGATTTCATCTGCGATCGAAGTTCGATCGCCGCCACCGGGGGGCGATACCGGGCGTTGGGCTACCGGCCCGGAAATACCGATTCGCCCAGCGTTCTCATTAGCCCATTCGCCCGCGCGAAAATCGAGATCGCGTGCGACGACGGCTGTCGCAACGCCCGCCTCCTTCAGCGCACCGCCGAACGGTAGCGCCATCCGCTCGTCTCGCGCGTTTCCGGCCAATACGGACGGGTACTCGACAATCGCCTTTTCCGTTTCGATTATTGCAATCCGGGAGAAAATGGAACGATGACCAAGGACGAACCTTGGCGACCCATTTTCGGCGGCGGCTCTCCGCTGGTCCAACGATCGAATTTGACTGGTGTTGCGCAGTCGTCACCACGAACTGCCGACCGGTACTTTCCTTTCCGAGATCGTTGCTCTCAGTGGCGAGCTCTTGCAGCCCGCTATCGCCCCCTCGCTCGCATTCGCTTGCGGTCGCCGACATCATCAGCGTGACGGCGCGCAACTCGATAACACTTCGCTCTCGTGCCGACCCTTATAAGGGAAACTCCGTAAGGCGCCAGGTCATCAAACGAGATTAACTTATATCAAACAAATTTTGACGGGAATTTATGTTCCTGATATGGTTTTTCCACTTGCAAAGTGTGACCACGTCTTATTGACGCTCGGCGAAACGATTGGCGCACGTCGCCAGTGGCTGAACCGGACGCTTGGTCAGTCCGCAAGGATCGCCGATATTCCCAGCTCGTCTTTTGTCGCAGGTGGAGCAGCCTCTGGTTTCGCCGCCGCCGACCTCGCTCGCAAGTATGACGCGAGCATGGAGTTCGACGGTCGAGCAGTGCGGCGCTTCCCCACACAAATTTGTAAGGATCACGAAATGATCGAACTCGATATGCCGCTTTGGCGAACATGACGCCGGCTTTCACGACCGAGACGACGTGCAAGCCGTGAATACGACAAAAGCCGTTTCAATCCATCCCGAAACCACACCTGACCGTGAAATGCAGATGAAAAACAAGAAAATCAACATCAGCGTCATCGCCGTTGCCGCCTTCGCAGCATCTTCGGCAGCCATGGCCCAGTCGTCGATCACGTTGTATGGCATGCTCGATGCCGGTATCGGCTATACGTCGAACATCAACGGCCACAGCCGGTTCGGCCTCGACGGCGGCGCCGCGGGTTCGAACAAGTGGGGCCTCAGGGGGCAAGAGGACCTTGGGGGCGGCCTCCAGGCGGTATTCAAGATCGAGAATGGTTTCAACATCGCGACAGGCGGCATCGGTGGCCAAGGGCCCATCGGTTCCACGCGTTCGCTGTTCAACCGCCAGGCCTACGTGGGTCTCGCATCCGATCAGTATGGCGCGCTGCGCATGGGTCGCCAGCTCGATGCCGTGACGGAAATGGTCCAGGTCCTGACGGGCGACGCCATTTCGGCGTCGACGTTCTCGACGCCGGGCGACGTCGACAACAACGACAACACGACGAACCAGAACAATGCGGTGAAGTACATCTCGCCGATCATCCACGGCTTCCAGGCTGAAGGCGCGTACTCGTTCGGCGGCGTTGCCGGTGCGATGGGCTCGGGTCAATCGTGGTCGGCGGCCGCGACCTACGCTCAAGGCGGCCTGACGGTTGCCGGCGGCTACTTTCACGCGGCCAACCAGGGCGAGAACGGATGGTTGAACGCAACCGCTCAACCGAGTTTCGGTGGTGCGCTCGGCTATCCGAGTTCGGGCTACAACGGCGGCAATGCGTTCAAGAGTGCGGGCATCGCACAAATCGCCGCCCAATACCAGGTGGGGCCGTACACGGCGGGCTTGCGCTACTCGAACGCTCAGTACCAGGGCAACGACGGCCAGCCGTCGATCCACTTCAACGTGCTGGGTGCGCTCCTGCAGTACCGGGTCACGCCGGCGCTGTCGCTGGCGACGGGTTACACGTATGTATACGGTTCCGCGGCCACGCCCACGCAAGCGGCCGAAGGCCGCACGATGGCCTCGATCAACCAGGTGTCGCTGGGTGCGACGTACTCGCTGTCGAAGAGTACCGCGCTGTACGCGATGGGCGCCTACGTCCATGCCAAGGGCGCGCAGGCTTCGGCTGCCGACTTTGGCAACACCTCGTCGGGCGGCAACCAGGTTCAGGTCAACATCGGCATGTTCCACGGCTTCTGATCGCCGATCCGCCAGTCCGGAGTAGTGGCCGCACTACTCCGGCGAAGCACGCTTCCTTTGGTAAAACCGATGCCCGGTTTTCAATCTCATCATCGGGAATCCAAATAAACCATTGGACTGCGTTTGCTCGCGGCGCAGCATCACCGCCCGCTCTGATCCGCGAGCCTGGCCCCCTCCTGATTCGCCATGCCTTCCATCCACGCATCGAACGCGGACACGGCCGCATCGTCGGCGCGATCGGCGTTCGTCACCAGCATGTAGTCGTCGGCGCGCCATACAGGCGATGCGATAGGACACACGAGGCGCCCCTCGGCAAGATCGCGCGCGATCAGCGGCAGCGACGCCAGCGCCACGCCGAGCCCCTCGACGGCCGCGCCAAGCTGAAGATTCACGTGATCGAATTCGACATGGCGCGCGGCTCGCAGATCGGAAGCACCCGCTTCCTTCAACCAGTGCGACCAGGCAGAGCGCGTCGTGGCCGAATGCAGCAGCGTGTGATGGCGCAGGTCGGTCGCGCTCTGTATCGGATGCTGGCGCAGCAATGCGGGATTGCAGGCCGGTACGCGCAGGTCGGGCATCAATGGGCGCGACACGACGCCCGCGCCTTGCTCCGGCCCGGAGCGGACACCGATATCGAAAGCGTCGGCGACATAGCGCAGCTTGCGCGATGTCGTCGACACCCTGACGTCGATGTCGGGATACCGCGAATGGAAATCGGCGAGCCGCGGCAACAGCCAGCAAAGCGCAAAGCTCATCGGCACGTTCACCCGCACGACACCCGATATCCGGTGCGCGAACGGGTTGTGGCGCAGCCGCACGACCGCGGTACCGAGGCGCTCGAACGCGTGGCTGACGTCGTTCAGCAACGCGGCCCCTTCGTCGGTCAGCACGACGCCACGCGGGCGCCGATCGAACAACGGCAGGCCGAACCAGTCCTCCAGCAACCTGATCTGTTTTCCGACGGCCCAATGGGTAACGTGCAGCTCCGCCGCGGCACCCGCGAAGCTGCCGTGCCGCGCAACCGCGTCGAAAGCGCGCAACGCATTGAGCGGGGGCAACTCGTCCCGATGCTTGGCGGCACCTCGATTTTCGTTCATGACGTGACTTTTTCTCTCTGTCGACGGGATTTTAGCTCAATTGAAACGGCTGGCATCCCGATCATAAAATTTGCACGTCGAACCTGAAAACCAGACCACGAGCAGGCTTCCATCCACCGCTCGTCCGGAGAGAATGACGATGCGCTTGCCGGTTTTTTCCCCTCCCGTCGTGCGGGAGACGTCACCATCGCGGCCGCGCGTGCTGTGGCTGTCCTGCATTGCCCATGCAATGCACGACGGCTATACGGACATGATCTACGCGTTGCTACCCGTGTGGCAGTCGGAATTCGGGCTCGACTTTGCAGCCCTGGCTATCTTGCGCGGCGTCTATGCCGGCACGATGGCGACGCTGCAGTTGTCCGCCGGACGTCTCGCACAACGCCTGGGCAGCCGCGCGACGCTCGCAGTCGGTACGCTGCTCGCCGCGCTCGGCTATGCGATCGCGGGCCTGTCGGGTGGCCTGCTCGGCCTGGGCGTCGCGCTGGCGATTTCGGGCGGCGGCTCCAGCACGCAGCATCCGATCGCATCGGGCGCCGTCTCCCGCATCTACGGGCGCGACGCGAGAGGCCCACTGAGCATCTACAACTTTTCCGGCGATCTGGGGAAATCGGCACTGCCGGCCGTCATTTCGCTGCTCGTCACGATGATGTCGTGGCGTCACGCGCTCTGGATCGTCGCCGGACTCGGCTGCGCCGTGGCCGCCGTCATCGCGCTCTGGTTTCCCGCCGTGCCGCGCGGCGCTGCAACGGCGCCTGCAAAAGAGCCTGCATCCGCTCGACGCGGCGGCACGGGGAGAAGCGGATTCGCCGCGCTGTTTTCCATCGGCGTGCTCGATACGGCCGTACGCATGGGACTGCTTACCTTTCTGCCTTTCCTGCTCCAGGCAAAAGGCGTCTCGCCTCACCTGCTGGGAACGGCCCTTGCACTCGTTTTCATCGGGGGTGCGGCCGGCAAATTCATGTGCGGCTGGCTCGGTGCGCGCATGGGAATGGTGAGGACGGTTCTGCTCACGGAGGGCGGTACGGCTGTGTGCATCGTCGCGACGATGTATCTTCCGTTGACGCTCACCATGGTGCTGCTGCCGATCCTTGGCATGATGCTCAACGGCACTTCGTCGGTGCTGTACGGAACCGTCCCGGAAATGTCTGCGCCCGAGCGCACCGAGCGCGCATTCGCGATTTTCTATACTGGGACGATCGCGTCGGGCGCGATATCTCCGGTTCTCTACGGTTTCCTGGGCGACAGGATCGGTGTGCACGGCGCCACGTATGCGACCGCGTTGACCGCGCTGGCGATTTTTCCGCTCGCCCTCGCACTGCGCCCGCATCTGACAAATCACTCGACAGGATGAACACCATGACGAAGTCTGACTACCCGAGCGTCGCCCTCGTCGGTCCGGGCGCAATCGGAACGACCGTCGCCGCGGCCCTTCATGAAGCCGGCCGCACGCCGGTGATCTGCGGCCGCTCGGCGCACGCGCAACTGAAGTTGCGCTTCGATGGCGGCGAGATCGTCGTGCCCGGGCCCGTGCTGACCGATCCGCAAGCGGTCGAGAAAAGGGTCGACGTCGTGTTCGTCGCGGTCAAGTCGACGCAGGTAGCAAGCGCGGCACCCTGGCTCGCCGCGCTATGCGATGCGAATACCGTCGTCTGCGTACTGCAGAACGGGGTCGAGCAAAAAGCCGCGTTCGCACCGCATGCGGCCGGCGCCGAGGTCGTGCCATCGGTCGTCTGGTTTCCGGCGCAGCGCGAACCGGATGCATCGGTGTGGCTGCGGGGCAAGCCTCGGCTCACCCTGCCCGATACGCCGGCGAGCAACGTGGTGGTGTCGGCTTTGCGCGGCACGCGATGCTCGCCCGAGGTCGCGGCGGATTTCATCTCGCTCGCGTGGCGAAAGCTTTTGCAGAACGCAGTGGCGGGGCTCATGGTGCTGACCGGCCGCCGCGCCGGCATGTTCTCGCGAAGCGACATCACCGACCTGTCGCTCACCTACTTGCGAGAATGTCTCGAGGTCGCGCGTGCGGAGGGCGCGAAGCTGGGCGATGACGTGCCGCAGGAGATCGTCGACGGATTCCATGGCTTTCCGCCCGATTTGGGTACGTCGATTCTTGCCGACCGGCAGGACAACCGCCCGCTCGAATGGGACTGCCGAAATGGCGTCGTGCAGCGATGCGGCCGAGCTCATGGAATTCCGACGCCGATCAGCGATCTGGTCGTGCCGCTTCTCGCGGCCGCCAGCGACGGGCCGGGCTGAGCGAATAGCGAGGAATGCTCTATCCGGCCGACCAGCGTGAGTCGATAAAGCGGGCAATGAGCCAGGGACAAGCAACCCTGTCGATTTTCGGACGTTGTCGCGTGATCCATTGCATGGCGGCCTCCGCGATCAGTGATGCAACAGCGGGTACACGATCAGGCCCATCACGGCGGCCGCGCCGACGATCACCGGCTCCGACAGCTTCTTGAACCTGACCAGCAGCACGATCGTCGCGAGCGCCATCAAGGCGGTGGGCACATCGACGATCGAACGTCGGGCCAGCACGATCACCGACCCCGTGATCGCGCCGACGGCCGCGGCGGTTACGCCGTCGACGAAGGCCAGAATCGCCGGCAGCCGGCCGTACTTCTTGAAGTACGGGGCAGGCAACACCGTGAACAGATAGCACGGCAGGAACGTGCCGGCTGCCGCCACGCACGCGCCAGGCAACCCCGCCACCAGATAACCGATGAAGCCGACCGTGATGACGACCGGGCCCGGCGTGATCATCGCGACCGCCACGGCGTCGACGAACTGCTTCTCGTCGAGCCAATGGTGCTCGGTGACCACGCCGCCATAGAGGAACGGCACGATCGCGAGCCCCGAGCCGAATACGAAGGCGCCGGCCTTCGCGAAGAAGGCGGCGAGTTGCGCGAGCTGCGGCCAAGCGCCGATACCGAGCCACGCACCGGTGGCGGAAACGGGCAACGCCATGGCCGCATTGACGCGCCGCTGGCGTAGCCACCTCGGCGGCGAGCGCGCGAACCAGACGAGCAGGCCCGCCGCGAGAAACAGCCACGCCTCTTCCGATTCGGTGATCACCGTCACGGCAACCAGTACGAGATAGATCGCCCACAGCAGCTTGTCGCGACCGATGCTCTTCGCGGTCAGTTTGCGCGCGCTGATCGCGATGATGCCGATCACCGCCGCGCCTACGCCGTAGAACACCGACTGCATCCACGTCAGCCCGCCAAATCGCGTATATGCGTAGCCCAGCAGCACCACCATCAGAAACGACGGCAGCACGAACGCGATCCCGACCATCGTGGCGCCCACGATACGGTAGTGCACGTAGCCGAGATAGATCGCCAGTTGCGCGGCAAGCGGGCCCGGAGCGAGTTGCGCGAGCGCCAGGCCTTCCTTGTAGTCCGCGTCCGCGATCCATTGTCGCGTGTCGACGAGATCCCGATGCATGTAGCCGGCGAGCGCAACCGGCCCGCCGAAGCCCGTCGCGCCGAGCCACGCGAAGTACAGGATCAGTTGCCACAGCGTATAGGCCGGGCGGTCTCGATGTGTATTCATGTTGCGGGCGAGCAGCAAGGTCAAGGGTTTCGATTGCCACGGAAATGTACGTACAACGAATCGAGTACGGCACCGATCTCGATCAGCAACGCATCGTCGTCGGCAAGGCGCTTGCGGGCACCCGCGAGGATGGCCTCGAATCCGCCGGCCTCCGGCACGGCGGCGCCCCCTACATCCAGCGCATGCACCATGGCCCCCAATCGGACGAGTCCGTCGTCGTCGCCGAGCCCGAAGCTCGCGACCAGCACCTCGAACGACACGCGATCGCCCACATGCGTGAACGGGGCGCCGTCGAAATCGAATCCGAGCGCATCGGCCGGACAATCGGCGAGGTTTTCCAGCCACACGAAGCGCGCATGCGGATCGATGAAACGCCGAATCAGCCACGCGCTGGCGACGCGATCCACCCACAGGTGACGACGCGTCGCCCACAACCGGCCCTGATATTGCGCAGGGTCGCGACGCGGGATGCCGCGTTGAGCGGCATGCGGCTCGCCGGGAGAGCGCAACGCTTCGACCGCGGCAGTGAAATCCCGCCATTGCGCATGCGCGCGCAGCGAGGTTTCGCCGGGAAAGAAATCGATGCTTCGAATGGCCTCGTACGTGCGAGCGTGGCGGCGTTGCAGGCGATTGAGATCGGCTACCGCCAGATCGGGCAGCGTCCTGCGGGCCTCCGAAAGCTCGGCGAGCCAGTCTGCGTAATCTTCCGCGCGATCGAACAGCGACTTGTACGCGCTTTCGTCCGCCGGGTCGTCCGCGCGGACATCCAGCAACCACGCGTGCCCGCCGCTGTGACGCGCGTCGTCGGCCAGGTCACGCAACTGCACCGCCTGCTCGGCCTGCGCCGGCAACAGGTATGCCCCATCCCGGAGCGCGCCGCAGCCGAGCGCCTTGACGGTCCGCCAGATACGCATGCGGGCAGTCGCGCCGGTGGTCGGCAGGCTGACGATCAACAGGAGCCAGGAAGTCGGGACGGGATTCATGAGGGCAGCATAATTGCCCGTCACGAACACTGCAATTCAGTAGATGTCGCTACAAAGTTCCGGCAGCATGCAGTTCCACTCGACGCGTGAAGCGGGAAAGCAAAAATAACGACCGTCAACGACGCCCGCGCCATCCGGATCGACATATCGACGAAATGGACGGAACATCCGGTATCACGTGAACGCCGAAGCCGCGCGCGACGACATCGGACAGTGCGCATCGCGCCTTCATCGAGTGCGCGCCAACTGACGGCCGATCGCCGCGTCGCCGGCCCGCAACCCCTATCGAAACCGAATGGGTGATCGACGTCGCGGGACGACGTTACGATATCCTGCGAATCGAGCGGTTCAACGCATACACTGTAAGCACGCCACGGCGAACTCCCGCCGATTCATCGCACGCTTTCCCCGACACCGTTCCGAACGCAACCGGACGGCAAACGCAGCTCGCACACGATACCGTCCAATGACAATCGATCCCGGCTCCATTCCTTACTATCTCGTCCTTCGGGCCGGCTGGCCGCCCTATGTGTTGAATTCGGATCGCCAGGTGCTCCGCCGTCAGGCGAGCCCGCTATTGCTGGCATTCGCGCGCACGCGCGGAGCGATCGCACATGTCGACGGCAGCGCATGGAACGTCTTCTCCGACAACGAGGGGCTCACGATAGTCGAACGTCGCGAGACCGGGTTCTTTTCGTTGGTCGCGGGAAACGAAACCGAACGTCAGCTGCATTTGCTGACGACGCTCTGACGCCGTCGCCGTGACCGCGCATCGCGCGGCGCGACGTGCATGCCGGCAAGCGCTCGGCGCCGACGAAGAAGCGTCACGCATTCCGCCCCCCGGGGCCGAAAGCGCTTGACACATCTCCGGACGACGCGTACTGTCGGCCGCGGAAGTATTCAAGAAGCGCGATTGCTGCTCATCATCGACCGCAGCCTGCGGTATTCGTTGTCCTCTCCCTCCTTGATTATTTTTTCCTCGTCCATTCTGGGCATATTCGCTCGTTCATTTTTCAGGATATCTAACATGGATACCGGTACCGTCAAGTGGTTCAACGACAGCAAAGGCTTCGGCTTCATCACCCCCGACAAGGGCGGCGACGATCTGTTCGCCCACTTCTCCGAGATTCGCAGCGACGGCTTCAAGACCCTCGCGGAAGGTCAGAAAGTCAGCTTCGAAACGAAGAACGGCCCCAAAGGCCTGCAGGCATCGAACATCACCCCGCTGTAATCGCCGAACCGTCTCGGCCCCGTTCACCGAGCGGCACATCGCTGCCGCTTCGCATGCCACGCCTTCCGTCGCAGGCAATGCGACTCGACGCAGGCCAGGCGCGGCCGTCCGCTTCGCATCCGGGCATCGATCGCCGCGCGCACGTTCAATCGCGCGAGCGCGATCGGCGCGCGTCGCGCTCACCGAACCGCGCAAGCGGCGCAGCAGGAGAACCCGCATGACCCGAAACCAGCCTCGCGGCAACAAGGTGCCTCCGCGTGCCAAGCAAGCCATGACCCTGCCGAAGCTGGGCACCGCCTTGAACTGGGTGCCGCCCCAACCGCCCGCCGTCGCGAAATCGCGCGCGAAGAAACGCCCGCTTGCTGCGCAATAGTGCACGCGAAACCGGGCAACGCACTCGATGAAGTACTCCCCGGCCGAAGATTCCGCGCGACACCGGAAAACGGCGTGACGGCCGCGGCGTACGGATCGGAATGCACGCGCCGGCAGCGTGTCCGCAGTCCGGCCACCCACCCGTCGCACCATGTGCCGGTGCGTGCTTGCACCAACCGGAATAAATTGGACGTTCGACAAACGATGCGCGTATGATGGGTGCATCCGAGCGATCAATCGTCCTTTGACCGTTCGCCCCTCCACCCGCCCGCTTGCTGCATCGCCCCTCCTTCGCGCTGCAACGTTGTTCCCTTCACCCACTGGCCCGCCCCGCAACGGGAATACTGGCCGGATGTGTTCGCCCATGCGACTCGTCATGGCCGAACGCCAGGAGTTTCTCATGAGCATGCACGTCTACCGTGGATTCGAGATTTATCCGCTGATCTACCCTCATGTGCCGGCGCTGAATGGCTGCCCGCATAACTACGATGCCGGGTTCGACGCGGCAGTCAAGATTTGCCTTCGCGGCACCACCGATACGCTGACGCAGAGCCAGACTTTCAGACTGGGCGACGCATCCCCATTCGACAACGCCGGCGACGCCCGTCGCGCGTCGGTGCGCTTCGCCGAGAACATCATCGACGACAATCGCGACAAGCAGGGGTTCTTTGCCAGCCCGCGCTGAAGCGGCTCGTCGGTACAGCACCATTTTTCTGCATTTTGGAGAGCGAAATGATCATCGACGAACTGCTCGGCATGATCGGACGACATGAAGTCACCCGGCTCGACACCGTCATCCCCGCCGGAATCGCCGATTCAGCGATGTGCCACCAACCGGAGCTGCACATGTTCATGGCGGTACGTGCGTTATCGATCGGCGCAGGATATTCGGAATTCGAATCCGACGAGATAGCAAGCGCCGTCATGACACGGCTCGGCTAGCTTTCCGTTCAAACCTTTTCCGACAGGATCTACATGACGACAATTACGCTGAAGCTCGACGAACCGATCGATGTCGCGCTGCGACGATTCCGGCGCGGTGTCGAGAAAACCGGGTTGATCCGCGAGTTGCGCAGCCGCACCGGCTACGAGAAGCCCACGACGGAGCGCAAGCGGAAGAAGGCCAGCGCCGTTTCCCGGCAGCGCTCGAGGGCGAAGCGCATGTTGCCGCCCCGAAAAATGTACTAGGGGAGAACGTCGTGCACAACATGCCGGCCGAGGCGCCTCCGTTCTTCCCCCTGACGAAATGCGAAGTCGATTTCGATCATCGGAGCGACATGGTGACGCTGCTGCCGAGCTTCTATGCATTCGGGTGCGAGTACACCAGCCGCGGATTGCTGATCGGGCGCAGCGATGCGCTCAAACTGATTGCCGCGATCGAGAAGGCGCTCAGCGTTCAGGGGTGAGCCGACACCCGGCGCAACCGCGAGTATCGACGATCACAAGACGGACCATGCGAGGCCGGACCAGGTACGTAGATTTGCGCTACTTCCTCGTTGTCATGCAACTCGTCACCCGCAGGCAGACGCGCGAGTGGCTTTCACCGTTCCAGCTCGTCGAATCGCTGCAAGCGTGGCGGGTCATCCATCGCGCGAAATGCGAGTGGCGCGACCGCGTCTGGATAGGCCACGCCTCGCTTCAGATCGCGAAATCGGCCCGCTCGGCCGATTGCGCCGCATTCGCGGAACCGCTCCGGGTGATAAGCTCGGCATCGACGCGCTGTCGCGCAGCCCGTCCCCCTATGACCCTACGCCTCCCGCGAGTCCGCTCATGTCCATCGCTCCCGCTATCGTCTCCGCCTTCACTCCCACCGGCAAGCTCCGCGCATCGATCAACCTCGGCAACCCGATCCTCGCTAACCGCGACCCGGCAACGGGCGAACCGTTCGGCGTCTCGATCGACCTCGCCCGTGCATTCGCCGAGCGCCTGTCGGCCGACCTGGAACTCGTGGTATTCGACGCCGCAGGCAAATCGGTGCAGGCGCTGACCGAAGAGCGCGCCGATTTCGGCTTCTTCGCGGTCGATCCGCTGCGCGGCGAAACCGTCGCGTTCACCGCGCCGTATGTGCTGATCGAAGGCTTCTATCTCGTGCCGGACGCGTCGCCGATCCGCACCAACGCGGACGTCGACCAGCCGCACAACCGCGTGGCCGTCGGCAAGGGCAGCGCGTACGACCTGTTCCTCACCCGCGAACTGAAAGCCGCGCAGATCGTGCGCGCCCCGACGTCGCAGGCCGTCGTGTCGACGTTCGTCGAGCAGCAACTGGAAGTGGCGGCCGGCGTGAAGCAGCAGCTCGAGGCCGACGCCGCGAAAACGCCCGGCCTGCGCCTGCTCGACGAGCGCTTCATGGTGATCCGGCAGGCGATGGGCGTGCCGAAGAGTCGCGGCGACGCGGCCGCCGCCGAGCTGAACGCATTCGTCGAGGAAATGAAGGCGTCGGGCTTCGTCGCCGATTCGCTGCGCCGGCACGGCATCACGGGCGCATCGGTCGCGCCGGCCGCCTGATCGGAAACTGCGGGCTCCGCGGCATGCGCCCCCGACCCGACGACAACTCGGGCGTACACCATCGCCCGATACCCGAACAGCGTCGAGTCACGCACCCGGCGAATCGTCGTCTCGTTGACCGGCCGGCAGCGTTCGTCGACCAGGCCGTCGTACCGACTAATTGATCGACGCGGCGCGCCGTCGCGCGTCGACGATTGGCCCGAACAAGCGGATCGGTCCGCTTCCATCGATCACAAGCCTGCGATCGTCGAGCGCCTTGCCGCAGCGACGATCAAACGTCTGTCGTCGCATGACAAACCCTTACCCTTGTGCGAAAATCCGCCGACATTTGAGGCCGCTCATTGTCACAACGGCAGCGGACCCTATCGCCGAATCGGAAAAATTTGCTCGCCACATTGCCGGTGAGCGCATCCGGATTCGCTACGTGAAACGCGCCGCGCCCCGCGGCCGACCCAAGCACAATCGAAACACTTGCAGCCTGACGAGGGCATGGCAACCATGAGCACCCCGATGCTGAGAGCCCGGCAGAACGCCCTTAAACATGCGCGACGATTGCCTCAATTCGTTCCTCCGCGCGCGCCCTGCTCCGGCATGGTTCGACATCGGATCCCGAACGCGAAGGCTCGCCGCAAATGGCCGTGACTGCATAACGCGGTCGCCGCACGCGCTTGCTGCAGCAGTGCGTGCATCGGGTGCCGCGGTTCGATGTTTTCTCCCGCGAGGGCGCAGCACGCATGACGCCCCCGCTCCTCCGCAGTGCCGGAGCGTTGTGCCTGTCGGCCTGGCGGCGACACGCGCCGTCCGCGCATCGCCCGTGCGCCGCGCCGCGCTGAAGACGAAGTGAAGACGTGTGCGGTATCGCCCACGTGCTGATGACAAGGATGAAGCCGCGATGCGTGTGCTGATAGTCGAAGATGATCCCGTTCATGCGAAAGCCGCGGCGCGCGTCGTGGCCCCGCTCGGACACGAAGTGGTTGAAGTGCACGACGGCGAGTCGGCGCAACGACTGTTGCGCGCGCAGCCGTTCGACCTCGTGATCCTGGACTGGCTGCTGCCGACGATGAGCGGCTTCGAAGTGCTGTACTGGATTCGCCGCACGCTCGGCACGTCGCCCGCCGTGCTATTCGTGACGAGCAAGACGCTCGAAGACGACATCGTGCTGGCAATGGATGCCGGCGCCGACGACTACGTCACGAAGCCGTTTCGCGTCGCCGAACTCGCGAGCCGGGTGAACGCGCTGTTGAAACGCTCGGCGCGCGATATCGACGGCTTCGGCCTCATCGGCGCGGGCGACTACGTGCTGAACCCGCGCGAACGCACGATCCTGCTGCGCGGCGTGCCGGTCAAGCTGACGCCGAAGGAATTCGACCTCGCCGAACTCTTTTTCACCAACATCGGCAAGCTGCTGTCGCGCAAGCTCGTCTGCATGAGCACGTGGGGACGCGAGCTCGATCCGGATTCGCGCACGCTCGATACCCATATCTACCGGATACGGCAAAAGCTCGAACTCGGTCCCGAGAACGGGTTGCGCCTGAGTTCCGTCTACACACACGGTTATCGCCTCGAAGCCGTGCCGTCGGCCCGCGATCACGCCGGCGCGTCGCCGCACCGCGTTCCGCTCGCGCAGCCGGCGTCGCCGCCTCCGCTGACGCCCGCCGGGTTCGAGTGCGAGTGAGGCCGCCGTCAACGCACACGCTTTACGATGAATCACCCGTGATGCTTGCCGACGATGCGCGTATGCCAGGCGGTTTCATGCGCGAATGTATCGTGACGGGTGCATTCGTGCTGCTGCTGTGCGCGACGCTGACGACGTCCGGCGCGCTGCGTCGCGCCGACCTGTTCTTCTTCGACGTCGTGCAGCCGCTGCTGCAGCGGCCGTCGCCGCAGAAGATCGTGCTGATCGCGATCGACGGTGCGAGCGCGAAGGCGCTCGGCGGATGGCCGGTCAAGCGTGCCGATTACGCGACGTTGATCGACCGGCTGACCGCGGCGGGTGCGGCCGCCATCGGGCTCGACGTCGCGTTCACGCATCCGGGCAGAATCCTGCCTGCCGGCGACGCGTGGCTGGCGAGCGCGATCAAGCGCAATGGCCGCGTGGTGCTGCCGGCCGTGGTGGCCGACGACGATGGGGACGGCTTGCCGAACGTGGTGCCGCCGCTCGAGCCGATCGCGCGCGGCGCATTCGCGATCGCGCAGGTCAACGCCGCGCCGAACGCGGATGGCGTGTCGCGCAGCTTCTATCTGCGCGAAGGGCCCCCGACCATCGACTACGAGCACATGAGCGCTTCCCTGCTCCGCGCGAGCGGCGTGCCGTTCGAGGAGTGCGACGAACCGCCGGCACATCGCGACATTCACTGGACCAGCGCATGCCGCCGCTACGTGCCGCTCGGTTCCGCCCCGTCGTATTACACGGTCCCCTTCGTCGACGCCCTCGAAGGCCGCGTCGATCCCGGCTTGCTCAAGGACGCGATCGTGCTCGTCGGCCCGACCTCGGGCACCGCGGATACGCACTTCGTCACGCCGGGCCGGGAGCCGCCGCCGCGCGCCGGCGTCGAGTTCGTCGCGCAAGCCACTTACGCACTCGCGAGCGGCTCGCTTGTGCGCACCGCATCGTGGGCCAACCAGGTGCTGTTCAGCCTGTCGGTGTTGCCGTGGCTTTGCGCGGCATTATTCGCGCTCGGCCCGCGCGCCGCGCTGCTCGCTTGTACGGCCATCGCACTGGCCACATGCGCCGCGTCGCTGGTCGTTCTGAAGACCGCGCATCTGTTCTGCTTTCCCGCCACCGCGGTCGCCGCGTGCTTGCTTGCGTACGCGCTCAGCGCATGGCGGCGGCAGGAAACGTTGCTGCGCTATCTGACCCGCGAAGCGGAACGCACGATCGCCGACCCGTGTCTGCCGGGCGACGCGCCCGCTCCCACGGACGCGATCGATCCATTCCGCCGGCGGGTGATCGTGATGACCGCGATGATCGCGCGCCTGCGGCGCTCCGCACACCTCATTTCCGAATGGATGAACAGCCTGCCCGAAGCCACGCTCGTCGCGTCCGGTTCGGGCGCGGTGCTGCTCGCGAACCGCCGGGCGCTCAGGTTGTACGAGACGGAAGCAGCGCGGCACGGTTCGCCGCCGCCCGCCACCGGCCGCCATGCGGCGCACGTGCTGCACGAGATGACCGCCTCGGACGACGCGGCGCACTACGTCGAGCGCGCGCTGCAAACGCTGGCCGAACGCAACGGCATCACGCCGTCGAACGAACCTGCCGCACCGATGGACGGCATCGAGATCGTCGACGCGAAGCAGCGCTCGCTGCTGGTGAAATGCGCGGTCGTGCCCGCGCGCGAAGCAGGCGACGCGATGCTGATCTTTCACGTGGCGGACGTCACGCCGATGCGCGCCGCCGAACGTCAGCGCGATACCGCGTTGCGCTTTCTGTCGCACGACATGCGTTCGCCGCAGGCCGCGATCCTCGCGCTGATCGAGCAACGTCTCGAAGCGCCGGCTTCGTTGCCCGAAGCACGGTTCATCGATCTCGTCGGCCACTACGCGCGCACGACGCTCACGCTCGCCGACCAGTTCCTGTTGCTCGCTCGCGCGCAGGCGCGCTCGGCGAAAGCGACGAAAGTCGATCTCGCGCCGCTGCTCGCCGACGCGACCGACGATATGTGGGCACATGCGAGCGCGAAGCGGATCAAGATCCGGTTGATCGCGGAACCGGGGATGCTCGTGATCGCCGATGCGCTGCTGCTGCGCCGCGCATTCGCGAATCTGATCGACAACGCGATCCGGTTCAGCCCGGAGGGTTCGACCGTGACCGTCGCGGCCGGCGAAAGCGACGAACGCTGGCGCGTGACGGTCGCCGATACGGGCGTCGGCATCCCGGAACATCAATTGCCGAACCTGTTCACCGAGTTTTTTCGCGTCGACGCGAGCGGCGCGACGGCCGGGCATGGCCTCGGGCTCGCGTTCGTCAAGCAGGTGGTCGACGCGCTGGGCGGAGAAATTCGTGTCGATAGCGCGGTCGGACGCGGGTCCGTCTTCACGCTGCTGCTCCGTCGAAACACCGCCCGCCGCGACGGTTGAAAATCGAGCCCACGGCACCGCGCACGACGCATTCCGTAATTTTTTTCATTTCCCATTGGCCGGGAAGCGCCCCGCGCATGGTTACCGCGCCGTGCGGCGACATCGCCATTTCGTCAATTTAAAAATTTTACGGTCTTTCGTGCATATCACCGCTTATCCGCACCGGCCCGCATTGGATTGTTTTTTTGTTGTTAAAAACCATCGCAAACGATCGGAATCAACCCGTCCTCCCAGTCGACCGATACGCCGGAAATCCACGCAATACGGTCGCTCGCGGCCGCTCGTTTTCTTTGTTCACATTTAGTTCACAATTATTCAGATTTTCTCGCTCTCTTGCCAGAATACCTTTCCCTTATTCTACGGATCAGCGGATTCTTGCCCGTTTCGATTAATCGAATTGCCCTTGAAAAGGCATAGAAAATTCGATTTGTTTAATCGCGCTCTTTCACCTTTCCGGGGTAATCGATTGATCGAAATCTCCTTTTCACAAGACCGCGCTTCCCGATAAATACAGTTTTCACACGGCTCGACAGACATTCCACGCATCCGGCATTCCTGGCTGGCCCGGTACGTGGATGGCGCGCGCCGCTTACCGGCAGAAATCCATGAATAGAACTTACCGCACTGTGTGGAATGCGGCACGCGGCGCAATCGTCGCGGTATCCGAACTCGATCGGGCCCACGGCAAGGGCAAAGCCGGTGCCGGAGCCCGAGCCGTCGCGCGCGGCACCGGCGCGGCGGCCGCGCTCAAGTCCGTGACGCTTGCCGTGCTCGGCAGCATGGCGATGTGGTCGGGCGGTGCGGCCGCGCAGGTCGCGATTTCCGGCACGAATTGCCCGGGCTCGGCGACCGCGACGACGAACAACGGCATTGCGATCGGCTGCGGCACGAACGCCGCGCTCGCGAGCGGTGAGATCGCGATCGGCGGGAACGTCACGGCGAGCGGCGTCAACAGCACGGCAGTCGGCATCTTTTCACAGGCGTCCGCCCAGGCTGCATCGGCGTTCGGTACGTCGGCGAACGCGAGCGGCAGCAATTCCGCTGCGCTCGGGCCGGGCGCGAAGTCGTCGGGCGCATCGAGCGCCGCGGTCGGCCCCTTCGCGAACGCGTCCAATGCAGCCGCATTCGCGGGCGGCAACGCCGCGGCCGCCTCCGGCTCGGCCTCGGTGGCCATCGGATCGGCATCTGCGGCATCCGGCGACAATTCGATCTCGGTCGGCCAGAGCGCAGTGGCGGACAGTCTGAACGCAGCCGCGGTCGGCAACGCCGCGCAGGCCACTGCTACGGGCGCCGTCGCGTTCGGCAGCACCTCGACGGCTTCGAGCGCCAACGCAATCGCGGTCGGTTACCAGTCGACTGCCACCGGCACGAATTCGATGGGGATGATGACGAACGCCGTCGCCAGCGGCACGCAATCGATTGCGGTCGGCACCAACAGCAAGTCGTCCGGTACGTCGTCCATTGCGCTCGGCCCGACCGCGCAGGCCACGAATGCAGCCGCGACCGCTGTCGGCAATGCCGCGAAGGCAACCGGCAACACGTCGCTCGCGATCGGCGGCCAGGCACTCGCGAGCGGCGATGGCACCGTGGCGGCCGGCGCGGGCGCAGGCGCGGGCTCCACGACCGCCAATACCGGTTCGGTCGCGGTCGGTCTCGCAACCGGCACACTCGTGAGCGGCGCGCAGAACACCGCGATCGGCGGCGGCATCGCGAGCGCGATGCGCGGTGCGGGTTCGGGCGTCACCGGCACGCGCAACGTCGCGCTGGGCAGCGGAGACGGAACCGTCACGTATGACGGCACGCTCGCGGCTTCCGCCGGAAACCTCGTGTCGGGCAACGACAACGTCGCGATCGGCACCAATGCGGGCATCGGCGTCACCGCGAGCGGAACCACGTCGGTCGGTCTGAATGCGAACGCATCGGGTACGAACGCGATCGCGATGGGCGTAGGCGCCCAGGCGAGCGGCGTGAACAGCCTGAGCATCGGCACGGGCAACGTCGTCAGCGGCGCGAACTCCGCCGCGATCGGCGATCCGAGCACCGTCACCGGCTCGGGTTCGTATTCGCTCGGCAACAACAACACGATCAACGCGAACAACGCGTTCGTCGTCGGCAGTGGCGTGTCCGTGCCGGCCGCCCTCGACGGCGCGGTCGTGCTCGGCAACGCGTCGACGGTGTCGGCCGCCGTGCAGACGCCCAGCGCCGTCATCGGCGGAACCACGTACAACTTTGCCGGCGGCACGCCGGCGGGCGGCGACGTGGTGAGCGTCGGCTCGGCCGCCGCGCCGCGGCAGATCCAGAACGTCGCCGCCGGCCAAATCAGCGCGACCTCCACCGATGCGATCAACGGTAGCCAGCTCAATGCGTCGAATCTGGCGATCGACTCGCTGTCGACGTCGACGGCGTCCAGCATCACGTCGTTGTCCACGTCGACTTCGACCGGCATCGGCTCGTTGTCCACCGGTATCGGTTCGTTGTCGACCGGCTTGAGTTCGACGACCAGCTCGATCACGTCGCTGTCCACATCGACGTCTACGGGCATCGGTTCGCTGTCCACCGGTCTCAGTTCGACGACCAGTTCGATCACGTCGCTGTCCACGTCGACGTCTACGGGCATCGGTTCGCTGTCCACCGGTCTCAGTTCGACGACCAGTTCGATCACGTCGCTGTCCACGTCGACGTCCACGGGCATCGGTTCGCTGTCCACCGGCCTGAGCTCGACCAACAGCACGGTCACCTCGCTGTCCACATCGACCTCGACTATCGTCGGCTCGCTGTCCACTGGCCTCAGTTCGACCAACAGCACGGTCACCTCGCTGTCCACGTCGACCTCGACTATCGTCGGCTCGTTGTCCACCGGCCTGAGTTCGACCAACAGCACGGTCACCTCGCTGTCCACGTCGACCTCGACGATCGTCGGCTCGTTATCCACCGGCCTGAGTTCGACGAACAGCAACCTGACGTCGCTGTCCACGTCGACGTCGACCGTCGTCGGCTCGCTGTCCACCGGCTTGAGCTCGACCAACAGCTCGATTACGTCGCTGTCGACAGCGACGTCGACCAGCATCGGTTCGTTGTCGACCGGCTTGAGTACGACCAACAGCTCGATCACGTCGCTGTCTACCGGACTGTCGAGCACGGACAGCAACCTCACGTCGCTGTCGACTGCCACGTCGACCGGCATGAGCTCGCTGTCGACGGGCTTGAGCTCGATCGCGAACAACAACACGAACCTGGGCAACAGCACGGCCGGCGCGATTGGCGGCGGCGCCACCTACGATCCGACCACCGGCGCGATCTCGGCGCCGTCGTACGTGACGTACAACAGCGACGGTTCGACCACGATCAACAACAACGTCGGCTCGGCGATCGACAACATCAACGCGCATGGCATCAAGTACTTCCATGCGAATTCGACCGCACCCGACAGCCAGGCGGTGGGCGTCGACAGCGTCGCGATCGGCCC